>DASVQO010000534.1:0-8953 GCA_036389075.1 Chloroflexia bacterium
CCACCTACGAGGTAGCCACGGGCGCGGTAAAGACTGGTGGCATGCAGCAGACGGCGGTGGTAGCCGGCGTGGACGTGCAGCCGGGTCAAGACCTGTTCGCGGCGGTGGCCGACCTGGCAAGACGTAAGGGCCAGAACGCCATCCGCCCCGACCTCCTCCGGGTGCCCCTGTCCGGCCTCCAGGAGATAGCTCCGCTGGCCGAGGAATTGAAGCGCCGGGGCGAGGAAGAAGACCCGGCGGCAGGCAAGTCGGCCCTGGCCCTCATCGTGGACGCCGGGAGCGACTTCAAGCGGGCCGAGCAGGTAGCGGGCAAGTTGGCGGGTGTAGGGGCAATTGGCCTCCAGGTTGGAGGGGCGGACGAGATAGATTGGCAGGCTTACGAGGCGTGTGTGAAGGCCGCTATCGAGGCGCACGTGCCCCTGTGGCTGCAATCGTATGGCGGCTTGCTTCACTTCATCAACTGGACCGAGGTGCTGGACGATAGCGCCACGTTCGAGGGTGTGGACCTCGTGCTGGAGATGGCTAAACGCGCGCACGCCCTGGGACACCGGGGCCTCGTGCTCGCCCTCCGGCAAGACGACCCCACCCCATCGTACATAATACGCGCCTATCGCTACTTGTCTACGCGCCTGGCCGAATTGGGCCGCAAGTACCCCATCCACCTGATTACCGAGGCGGGCGACTTCGGGCAGCCCCTCGCCCACGACGACTCGCAGGACGGCTGGCTGATAGGGGCCTCTATCAAGGTAGGCTCCCTGCTGTGCGATGGCATAGGGCAGAGCATCGAGATTGGCGGCACGGGCACGGCGGACGAGCGCGTGGCCCTGGCGTTCAACATCCTACAGGCGGCGGGGGCGCGCTCCGTAAAGGCCGAGTTCGTGGCCTGCCCCTCCTGCGGGCGCACCCTATTCGACTTGCAGGAGACGACTGAGCGCATCAAGAGGTCCACCGGGCACCTGCGCGGGGTGAAGATCGCCGTCATGGGCTGCATCGTCAACGGCCTAGGCGAGCTTGCGGACGCCGACTTCGGCTACATGGGCGGCGCGCCGGGCAAGGTGAACCTGTTCGTCGGCAAGGAGTGCGTCGAGAAAGGCGTGCCCACCGAACAAGCCGTGGACCGCCTCATCGACCTCATCCACAAGCACGGCAAGTGGATAGAGCCGGTGGTGAGATGATTGGGAATTTAGAATTTAGGATTTCGACCTGCTTGAGGGTAGTCTCCCAGTCTCCGAAGGAGACTTCGCTGCTTGTCAGCCCGTGGCTTTAGCCACAGGGCAATCGCAGGGCGTCCCCACCCCTCCCACAGGGCACAACGACACCTTACCGCGCACTCCCAAATTTCCTATTGACAGCGCCTCACAATAGTGCTACTATCCTACTGACTGACCAGTCAGTCACAACTTCTCATACCAAACAGCACGCACAAAGTGGAGCACCCCAATGGCAACTATCACCGCGCAAAAACCGGCACTTATCACAGACTCGGCCACATTAAAGACCCCCACCGGACCCAAAGGCGCGCCGGTCCTCGGCAGCATCCGCGCCATGCGCAAAGACCCTTTGCGCTTCCTGCTCAGCGTCTCCCGCCGCTACGGGGACGTAACCCAGTACCACTTCTTGCGCCTCACGCAGTACATGGTGAACCACCCGGCGGGCGTGAAGCGCGTGTTGCAGGAGAACAACCGCAACTACACCAAGAGCGTTTTCGACTACCAGATCCTCAAGTCGGCCCTGGGCCACGGGCTGCTCACCAACGACGGCGACTCGTGGCTAAGCCAGCGCCGCCTCATGCAGCCCGCCTTCCACCGCCAGCGCCTGGCCGCTTTCGGCACCCTGATGACGGAGGCGACCACACGCATGCTTGACGAGCGGTGGGGCAGATTCGCCGCGGCGGGCCGCGATATTGACGTGTCCGCCGAGATGCACGAGCTTGCCTTGCGTATCGTGGGTAACGCCCTGTTCGGCCTCGACCTGACCACGGAGGCTGATTCGGTGGGCCGCGCCCTCACCATCGCGCAACGCCGCCTGATAGACCAGTTCTTCATGCCTTACATACCGATGTGGGTGCCCACGCCCAAACACGTAGAGTTTCGCAAGGCCATCAGCGCTATTGACGAGGTGGTCTTCAAGATCATCGAAGAGCGGCGGCGCAACGACGAGGACCGGGGCGACCTCCTCTCGATGCTCATGCTGGCCCGAGACGCCGATACGGGCGAGGGCATGGACGACCGTCAACTGCGCGACGAGGTGATTACCCTGCTGCTGGCCGGGCACGAGACCACCGCCAACGCCCTCACCTGGGCCTGGTACCTGCTCTCCCAGAACCCCCTCGCGGCCCGTCGCATGCGCGAGGAGCTTCGGGAAGTGCTCGGCGGGCGCGTGCCCACCATGTCAGACCTGCCCAACCTCACCTACACGAAGATGGTGCTGGATGAGACGATGCGCCTCTACCCGCCCGCCTGGTCCATCAGCCGCAAGGCCACCGAGGAGGACGAGCTTGCCGGCTACCGCATCCCTGCGGGGGCCTTCATAACGGTCAGCCCCTACGCCATGCATCGCCACCCGCGCTACTGGGAGAACCCCGAGGGCTTCGACCCCGAACGCTTCACACCCGAGCGCTCGGCACAGCGCCCCCCATATGCCTACTTCCCCTTCGGGGGCGGGCCGCGCCTGTGCATCGGCAACAACTTCGCCCTCATGGAGGGCCAGTTGATCCTGGCGACGATAGCCCAGCGCTACCGCCTCGACCTCGTGCCGGGGCACCCGGTGGTGGTCGAGCCGCTTATCACCCTCCGCGCCAGGTACGGCATGCGCATGCAGCTACACCGCCTCGGAGATGGGAAGGTAGCGTAGCAGATGGCGACCCGCACAGCCCTGCCCGCCGAGCGCAAGCGCCAGATACTCGACGCCGCCGCCGCGGTGTTCTCCCGCGCGGGCTACTACGAGGCCCGCATGGACGACATCGCGGACGAAGCGGGCCTGAGCAAGGGCGCGCTCTACCTCTATTTCCCCGGCAAGGAGGCCCTTATCACCGCGCTGTTGGAGGGCCACCTCGACCATTCCCTGCACTTCATGGAGGCCCTGGTGGGCATGGAGGGCACGGTGCGCGACCGGCTGATGTCGTACATCAGGCACGAGTCTGGGGAGTTGGAGAGCATGCGGGCCATACTGCCGGTCTGCTACGAGTTCTACGCGGCGGCCTTGCGCCAGGAGGAGGCGGCCGCCTTCTTCAAGAGCTATTTCCGGCGCTACCTCGACCTGCTGGCAGAGATAGTGCAACAGGGCATCGACCGGGGCGAGCTACGCCAGGCGGACCCCCGCCAAACTGCCATCCTCCTCGCGGGCAGCCACGAGGGCCTGACCCTGCTCTGGCTCATGGACCCCACCGCCTTCGACTGGACGGCCCAGATGGAAAGCGGCTTGCAACTCGTGCTCGCTGCCCTGGTGGAGAGGGAGAATGCTTAATTCTTAATTTTTAATTCTTAATTGCTCCTTGCACCGTCCGGCAATTAAGAATTAAAAATTAAGAATTAAGCATTGGTAAAAGCAAAGCCCCGGCTGTGACGCCGGGGCTTTGCTTTTACCTGCTATCCGCTGCCGTTATTACGGCTTGGGGGCGGGAGTAGCGGTGGGGCGAGGAGCGTTTAGCTGCTCGAAGTTCTCGATACCCGCGTCGCGAGCTACCTGGCGCAGCGGATCGAAGAACGGGTCGGTTACGGGGGCCAGGTCGTCGATCTGGTACAGGGCGTACAGCAGCTTGCGACCTTCCACGTTGCTCGTAGCCTCGAGCAAGCCACCCTGGATCTGCTTCACGATAGCCGGGTCGAGGTCCTTGCGGGCCGCTACGGTATCGTTGGGGATCTGCTGGGTCTCCGCGAAGATGTGCACCTTCTGGTACACGTCGGGCAGAGTGCGCACTACGAGGTTGCGGGCGTCGGTGGGAGCACCCGTGGCGGGGTCGAGCGGGCCGCCGAAGACGGCACCCGCGGACACCTGGCCGTTGTACACGGCGGTCACGACCCTGTCATGTCCACCGGCGAACAGCACGTTACCCGCGCCGAAGTACTCTTCAGCGTTGGTGCCCTTGATGTAGCCCGCAGCCTTGAGGGCCGCGAAGGGGTAGAGGTAGTTGGAAGCCGAAGCCTGGTCGCCGAACGCGAACTTCTTGCCCTTCAGGTCGGCGAGGGAATTGATGTTGGGGTCGGCGCTGATGAACACCGACGGGTAGGTCAGCGAACCCTTGCGCACGGTCACGAGCATCACCTGGGCGCCGTACTTCTGGTTGGCGATGGCGTACTGGAACGGAGCGAGGAAGCCCACGTCCACGTTGCCCGAACCCATAGCCTCGATAACGGCGGCGTAGGAGGTCGGCACGCTAACCTTGTAGCTGTAGCCGGTGATGGTGGTCAGCAGCTTGCCCAGGGGCTCGCCACTCGCCAGGATAGCGGTGCTGTTGGAGGAAGGAGCGAACGCCAGCTTGATGGGGTTCTCGGGCGAGCCGAGGGAGCCTGCCGCGGGCGTAACGGGCTTCACGTCAGGGTTGGCGTAAGCCTGCTGCCCGGCGTTCTTGTAGCGCCAGTCGTAGTAGTGCGCGCCGATGTTGCCCATCTGCACCTTGAAGCCCTCGGGGGCGTCAGGCACGTAGGTCACGACGCGGCGCTCGAAGAGCTGGATGAGCACGTCGGTCTGCTTGCCGGCGATCTTCACGTTGGCCCAGTAAGGCTCGGAGATGGCGTAGCCGGTGGTGTAGAACCACGGGTCCGACAGCTTGGCGTTCACCGTCTGGCCGCCAGCGTTGAGCGTGGGTCCGCTCGTGTTGAGGAATTCCCACATCTTGTCGGCGATGTTGTGCTTGGTCTCGGTGTTGTAGAAGCCGTACTTGGCGCCGTACTTCTCAAACGCGCCCGCGTTCTTGGACACGATACCGGCCCTGTTCACCTGCTCCACAATGGTGGTGCCCGTGCGATCGGTCGCCGGGTGATCGCCCAGTGGGGAGTTGGCGATCAGGAAGAAGGTGGCGTAGGTGGGGGCGTTGGCGTCATCTATGTCGGAGGCCAGGGGGATGTGAGCCGCGTAGCGGGTCTGGTACTGGGTGTTGCCCACCTGCATCTTGCCGGAGATGAGCTCGACCGTGAGCAGGCCGTTGGTGACGTAGAAGGGGCTGTTCTTGTCCGCCTTCGGGTCGTTGATTTCCATGCGGCTCTTGTCGAAGTACTGTACGACACGCGTGCCGCCTTCACCCTGGGCATAAGCTTCCGTCTTGGTCTCGCCCGGGGTGGGGCCCCAGTAGAACGAGCGCTTTACCGTGCCGGCCGCGACCAGCTTATCGGTGCGGTTCCAGGTGGCCTGGAAAGCCGGGTCTGCGAAAGCCGCCTGGGCGGTCACGGGCGCGGAGTGGTACGCGGAGACCACGGGCAGCGCCAACGCCAGCAAAGCGGCAGCAGTAATAATCCGTTTGGGATTAGCCAAAGTTCCTCCTCCTTCATGTTATAACGACACTACTATGGGTCGGTCACCACCTGCCTGTGGGAGCAGGCCAAGCGCGCGCTGTAGAAAGGCCGCGCCGGGATTGATTATATAGCTATCGAAATCAGGATGCAAGGGGATGGAGCGGCAGTATTCAGCGTCGCCTGGCAGCAATTTTGGAGCGCCTTCAAAGATACGCAAAACGCAGTACGAGCATGCGCGTTATGTCTATGGAGCGGCCGTATCGCAGCCGGGGAAGAAAGTGTTTGCGACTATCTTTGCGGCCTGGGCGCGCGTGACGTTGGCCTCGGGGCGGAAGTAGGGCCGCGCTTCTCCGTCGCACGGCTCGCCGGCCCCACCGCAGGGGTACCCGCCTATCACGCCGCGAGCGGAAAGCCGTTCGATGTAGAGCCAGAAGGGGCTGTTGGCCGGTACGTCGGCGTAGGTCCGGGTGCCCGGGGGCACACTCTCGTTCGCGCCCGCCGCGTTCGCCACGATCTTGGAAAGCTGCCCCCGCGAGGCCGGTTGCGCGGGCCGGAAGTAGGGGCGGTTCGCCTCATCGCAAGGCTCGGCCTCCCCCCCGCACGCATAGCCGCTCATGATGCCCCGTAGCGCCAGCCGCTGTATCCACGGGTAGAATGTGGAGCCGGGGGGCACGTCCTCGAACACCTGCCCGCCGGGTGCCTCATCGAAGCCCGCCGAGATGGACACCACCTTGCTTATCTGCCCCCGGCTGATGTTGGCCCCCGGCCTGAAGTAGGGGCTGTCCGCCTCGTCGCACGGTTCGGCCTCGCCGCCGCACGGGTAGCCGCCCAGCACGTTGCGGCAGGCCAGGCACCGGACGAAGGGATAAAAGGTGCTGCCCGGTGCCACGTCCGCGAACTCGGTGGAACACGCGCCCAGGGTGGGGGTGGCCGTTGGGTTGGCGGCATCGGCGCGCAGGGTGCCCCTGGATACGAGGATGTCCTGCTGCCCGGAGCGGGCATCGTTCCAGGCGACGTACACCGTGTCCGATACCACGTCAAGGCCCCAGTAATCGCCCGCCGCGTTGCCGCTACCCGGTGGGAGGCCCACGTTCAAGTCTTGCGAGGCGGTGCTCACGCGGGTATCGGCGTCCCAGGTGGCCCCGCCGTCAGTGGTGGAGCTATACCAGCTATCGAACAGACGGTTGTCGGGGTCGAGGCGGCGGTCGAGCCAGAAGGCATGCAGGCGGCTGCTCCGGTCCGCGTACAGCACGGGGGTGACATGGTCGCGCACCACGCCGGGCGCGTCGTGGCTCAGGCGAGCGGGCGCGCTCCACGACGCACCGCCGGGGCTGCCCTTCACGTAGAGCACCTCGACGCCGTTGGTGTCGATGTTGCGGCGGTCGGTCCAGGCCACGTAAAGCTCGGCGGTGTTAGGGTCCACGGCGGCGGCCAGGGTGGCGAAGAAGCGAAATTGGTCGCTGGCGCGGATGGGGTTGGCGGGCTGCACGGCCGGGGCAATCGTAGTAGGCGTATCCCAGGTTGCGCCGCCGTCGGTCGAGCGGGCCATTTGTACGTCGCCCGTACGTCCGGGCCCCCAGTTGTGCATCATGAAGAGGTACACCGCGCCGTCCGGCCCCACCACCGGGTAAGGGTACTCGGTGCCGTCGAAGCCCACCTGCTGGCGGGGCGACCACGTTAGCCCGCCGTCGGTGGAGCGCTGCACGACCACGTCCACCCCGTCGGGCACGTAGGTCATGTACATGTTGTGGTAGAACGGGCTGCCCGGGTTGTTGTCAATCGCGAACCAGTCCTTGTCATCGAGCACCGTATCTGGGTAGTAGACCGGGACGGACGGCCGCCAGGTGAGGCCGCCATCATCGGTCCAGGTGATGAACAGTCCGTGGCGAGTGCGGTCAGGCTCGTTCAGCGCGAGGGCAGAGACGTAGATGCGGCCGTCGTCGCGGGCCACGGCTACGGGGTCGCTCTGGTTGGGCACGTCAGCCGGGAGGCCGGGTATCTGTAGCTGCCGGGAGGCGGGCCACGTCGCGCCACCATCCGTCGAGGAATATATCCAGACCTGCTTGGCGTTATCGACCCTGAAGTCCTTGGCGGCGATTACCACCGTGTTGGTATCGACCCTGCTCACTGCCAGGCTCGGCTCGTGCTGCCCGGCCTGCGTGTCGTCGGAGTTGGCTTTTACGTTAGGGCCGAATACGGGAGCAAGCAGCGGGGCGAGCTTGTTGTAGAAAGACCCGGCACCGCCCAGGTTGGCGGTAGAATAAGGCCGGGCGAGGGACTTATACGGCCACAGCAGGAGGGCTACTGCCAATGTTCCCAGGAGGAAGCACGGGAGCAGTATGCTGTACTTGCGTTGGGTGGGAGGGGGCGAGTAAGGCGGCAAGGCGGCGTTCCTTTAGAGGGCGGGGCTAGCGCACGGTATCGACGGCTATCCAGCGCACCTCTGCCGGGGCCGTGGAGTTGATGGGATCTATTCGCAAGGCCGTGATAGACTCCCCTACCTCGTGCGGTGCCAGGAAAGCCCACAGGACGTGCGGTGCGCCATCTGCCGGCAGTGGCGTTTGCCGTTTCTTGAAGCCGTTGAAGTACGCATTGGGATCGGTCCAGAACACCTGAGTCAGGCTCTCCGGCGTGACCGCGCCCGCCGCGACCGAGAACGAAGTACGCACTCGCACGTATCGGTCGCCGCTCCGTGCGGGCACTATTTGCAGGGCCTGGTTTACCACCTGCGGGTCTTCGTTGGAAGGGGTGAGCAGCAGACCCTTGCCGGGCGTGCAGCTTGCGGAGGCGTTGATTACCTCCCACTGCTCGAGCGCCGCCGCATCGCAGCCACGGAAGTCCCACAGCAGCAGGTTAGAGCCGGTGTTGGCGTCCGGGGTGGGCGGTTCGCTGTCGCGCGTGATGCCCAGGCCGTAGTGGATGTGCCAGCGCGGCCCTGAGGAGTCGAACTCCCAGCGCAGGGCGAACGAGTCGCGCCCATCGGAGCCGAGCGGCGCGTTCTCTACATCGTCCACGCGCACCACGTCGGGGATGTCGGGCGCGCCGCCGGGCAAATAGCGCGTGCGCGACATAGCCGAGTTCAGCACCCACGCGCCCTTGTAGCGGTCGGGCACGTTGTTCAAGTACCAGACCATCCCCTGCGGCCGCTCCTGCATCGGGATGAGCCGCTCAAGCTCGCTCTCCACCTCGGCTGCCTGCACGGAGGCCGTGTGCCAGGGGTGAAGCTGTATCCAGGTCACGGCCACGCACGCTGCGATCAGCAAACCCGTGCCTGAGATGAGCGGCCACCGGGCGCGCTTCGCCTGGGAGATGGTGCTCCACAGCAGCGCGGCCACCACGATGCAGTACCCGGCGCTCACCAGGTAGAGCAGGCGGCTGTTCTGAAAGTCGTGGTGGAAGATGCCGATGTTGAGTATGGGGACCAGGGTCAGGGCCATCCAGGCACCGGCCAGGAGCAGCAGGCGAGCCAGGTCACGCCCGTGCAGCACCAGCCCCACCAGCAG
>DASVQO010000535.1:0-2837 GCA_036389075.1 Chloroflexia bacterium
CCGGTTCAATGAGGCGTTCGACATAAAGGCCCCTGCGGGGCAGTAATGAGGACTGAGGACTGAGTAGAGTAATGAGGACTGAGGACTGAGGACTGAGTTGTCCTTACCCAAGTCGCCTTTATCAAAAAGCGACTAGTACAATCGCTAGCCGCTTTTGTGTAGCCTTTCCTCAGTCCTCAGTCCTCAGTCCTCATCACGCATTACTCATTACTCCCTACGCTCCCCGCGCCACGTAGACCTTCTCCTCAGGGGCGGTGCCGTCCCACTCAGCGATGTGGCCGCAGCGGGTGCACTTGACCTTCTGCGCGCCGTCCTGGCGTTGGGTGCGGCCCATGACGGTCATGAGGCCGCCGCAGTTGGGGCAGGGCAGGGGCACCGGCTTCTCCCAGGTGGAGAAGTCGCAATCGGGATAGCGGTTGCACGAGTAGAACACGCGCCCCTTCTTGCTCTTCTTCTCGATGATATGGCCCTGGCCGCACTGCGGGCACTCGACGCCCGTGTTCACAACGATAGGGCGAGTGTAGCGGCACTTGGGGAAGCCCGAACAGGCGATGAAAGGGCCGAAGCGGCTCTCCCGTATCACCAGCTCGTGCCCCGACTCGGGGCAAAGCTCGCCCGTCTTTTCCGCCTCCGGCCTCGCCACGTCTATGCGGCCCACGGACTTCTCGGCGTTGGCCAGGTTCTCCTCCAGCGGCCCGTACATCTCCGAGATGACCGGCACCCACGGGCGCTCCCCCGCCGCGATGTCGTCAAGCTCCTCCTCCATGCTGGAGGTGAAGGCCACGCTCACGATGTTGGGGAAGTACTCCACGAGGAGGTCGTTTACCGCGATGCCTAGCTCGGTCGGGAGGAACTTCTTGTCCTCCTTGACGATGTAGCCTCGGTCCTGGATGGTGGAGAGGATAGGCGCGTACGTGGACGGGCGGCCTATACCCTGCTCCTCCAGCGCCTTGACGAGTGTGGCCTCGGTGAAGCGGGGCGGGGGCTGGGTGAAGTGCTGCTCCGGCCACAGCTTGAGCAGGTCGAGCGGCTCGCCTTCGGTGAGCGGGGGCAGGGCGGCCTTGTCCATATCGTCCTCGGCGTCCCCTGCGTCGTGGCCCTCGCGATACACCGCCGTGAAGCCCTCGAACTTGACCACCGAGCCTGTAGCGCGGAAGGTGTAGGGTCTGGTTTCGGAGCCGGGCCTGCTCGCGCCCGCGCCTACGTCCACGGTCGTCTGGTCGAGTATGGCGTTTGCCATTTGCGATGCGATGAAGCGCTGCCAGGTGAGCTTGTACAGCTTGTACTGGTCGGCGGAGAGGAACTTCTTTATCGACTCGGGGTCGCGGGCGGCGCTGGTGGGGCGGACGGCTTCGTGGGCTTCCTGGGCGCGGGGGTTCTTGCGGGCGTAGGCGGGGGGCGATGCGGGCACGAAGGCCGTGCCGTACCGCTCGCGGATGACCTCGCGGGCCTCCTGCTGGGCGACCGTGGCTACGTTGGTCGAGTCGGTGCGCATGTAAGTGATGAGGCCGGTGGTGCCTTCGGGGCCAATATCCACGCCCTCGTAAAGCTGCTGGGCGATGAGCATAGTCTTACGGGCGGCGAAATTGAGCTTGCGCGAGGCCTCCTGCTGCAAGGTAGAGGTGGTGAAGGGGGGCGAAGGGCGGCGCTGCGCCTCCCGCCTCTTGACGCTCTCCACCACGTAGTCGGCACCGTTGAGGGCGCGCACGATGCCCGCGGCGTCCTGCTCGTTCTTGAGGTCGGCCTTCTTGCCGTTCACCAGCGCGAGGGCGGCGTGGAACTGGTCCTTCTTCTTGCCCCCTGGGCGCTTGCTCAGGTCGGCCTCGATGCTCCAGTACTCCACCGGCACGAAAGCCTCTATCTCGCGCTCGCGGTCCACGATGAGGCGCACCGCCACGCTCTGCACGCGGCCCGCCGACAGCCCCCGGCGTACCTTCTTCCACAGGAGGGGCGACAGGCGGTAGCCCACCAGGCGGTCGAGCACGCGGCGGGCCTGCTGGGCGTCCACCAGGTGCATGTCTATGCTGCGGGGGTTGGCTACGGCCTCCTGGATCGCGTGGGGGGTGATCTCGTGGAACTCCACGCGGAACACGGGCTGGTTGTTGTGGCCCGCGCCGGTGACCTCGCGCACGTGCCAGGCGATAGCCTCGCCCTCGCGGTCGGGGTCGGTCGCCAGGTAGACGGCCCTGGCGGCCTGCACGCGCTGGCGCAGGTCCTTGACCGTCTTCGACTTGTCGCGGGGCACGACGTACTGGGGGTTGAAGTCGCGCTCCACGTCCACACCGAGCGTGGACTTGGGGAGGTCGCGGACGTGGCCCATGCTGGCCTCAACCGTGAAGTTGCGCCCCAGGTACTTCTTGATGGTGCGGGCCTTGGCAGGCGATTCCACGATGACCAGGTTGGTGTTGCCCCGGATGATGGGGCCGTCGCTGCTGCCTCCGCTCTTGCTCCTGGAGCCGGTAGCCGAGGACGCGCGGGCGGTGGTGGAGCGGCCGGTGGTGGCCGCTTTGGTGGTCTTGGTTGTTTTGCGGGACGAAGCGGTAGTGCCGCTCTTTTTGGTCGTTGTTGCCATTAGTCAGGTAAACCTTTGCGCTGTATGTAAGCTCAATATCGGGCTGAAAAACTCGTTTGCAAGCAAAATAACGCTCTTTCGAGCGTGCATCACGAACGGCTGCTTCTTATCTTACGCTCAGTATGGGGCGGTGTCAAGGCGGAAGGATTGGCCGCAGGGCTGCGTTAAAGTCGAAAGTAAAGGGTAAAGTTGGCCCCTGTCATTCTGAGCGAAGCGAAGAATCTCAAGAAGGTGGCACAGGGAGGCTGTTGAATATCGCGTACTA
>DASVQO010000536.1:0-4854 GCA_036389075.1 Chloroflexia bacterium
GACGTTCACCGGCTACTCGGAGGACCTGCCAGCGCCCGGCTCGACAGTGTGCCAGAGCGGTAAGTACTACCGCAAGCACTCGCCCTGGGTGAACTTCACCAACATCCCAACAACCACCAACCAGCCCCTAACCTCCTGGCCCGCCGACCTGGCAGACCTGCCCACGGTGAGCTTCGTCATCCCGAACCAGGACAACGATATGCACGACGGCACGGTCGCCGCCGCCGATGCCTGGCTCCAGGCGCACCTGGACCCCTACGTGCAGTGGGCGCAGGCCCACAACAGCCTCTTCATCCTCACCTGGGATGAAGACGACTTCACGGTCGCCAACCACATACCCACAATATTCGTAGGCCCTATGGTGCTGACCGGCCAGTACGGCGAGCCTGTCAACCACTTCAACGTGCTGCGTACCCTCGAAGACATGTACGGCCTGCCCTACGCGGGACAGAGCGGAACGGCGCAACCCATCACGGACGTATGGCAGACCACCACCCCAAGTCCCACTTCCACACCAGCCGCCTCCCACACGCCCAGTCCCACCGCCACGGAAACCGTCCAAGCCACTTCCACCGCCACTGCCTCTGCTTCTGCCACTGCCTCTGCCACTGCCTCTGCTTCTGCCTCTGCTTTTGTCTCTGCCTCTGCCACCGTCACTGTCACTCCCACCGCCACCGCCACCGCCACCGCCACCGTCACCGCCACCTCCACTGCCTGCAATATGGTCTTTACCGATGTAGGCGAGGCTAGCCCCTTCTACAGCTACATCCGCTGTCTCGCCTGTAAAGGCATCGTAGGCGGCTACTCGGATGGCACCTTCCGCCCCCACAATAACGTAACGCGCGGCCAGGCATCGAAGATGTTAGCCAACTCCGCGGGGTTCGATGAGCCGGTGTCCGGCCAGACCTTCTCCGACGTGCCGCCCGGCTCACCCTTCTACACATATATCGAGCGGCTGGCGGGTAGGGGTCATATATCGGGCTACGGGGACGGCACCTTCCAGCCCGGTAGCTGGATCACCCGAGGGCAGCTAGCTAAGATAGCCTCCAACGCGGCAGGCTTCACCGACACTATCCCCCCGGGCACACGCACCTTCGAGGACGTGCCCAACACAGATCCGTTCTGGGTGTTCATCGAACGACTATCAAAGCGCAATATTGTGGGAGGCTACCCGTGCGGGAGAGAGGGTGAACCTTGCCCCGGCGTCTACTTCCGCCCATGGTACAACGTGACCAGGGGGCAGGCGGCGAAGATAGTAGCTAACACCTTCTTCCCCAATTGCGCTATACCGTAAGGCCATGTCCCAGGACGCCAGCGTGCAAGAGCTCCCCCGGTTAGTAGAAGCCACCTCAGAAACCAAATAGTCGAACAGCAGCACCCAAAGCCCCCCTTTGTCATTTCGAACGTAGTGAGAAATCTCGTCCCTCACCGAGATGTTCCACTTTTCTCCTCGGACTCTGTGCTCTAAGAAAGGTGATACCTGGGTGCTGTAGGACGAGATTTCTCACTGCGTTCGAAATGACATAAAAGGGGCTTTGGGCGCGCATACCCCCCGCTATCGTTTTGGAGATAGCTTCAGGTCAGGACTTCCAGGGAGATGGGAAAGTTGTGCCGCTACATGTAGTCAGACAACTATTGCGTTTGACTGAAGATAAAGAGCCATGCCGCATCGACCGCTGCCACGAAGGTCCAGAACGCGATGATGAGCAGAGGCTTGCGGAGGAAACAGCGGCTCCGCACCAGGCCGAGCGTGAGGGCGCGCCCGTAGAGGGCTATCGCTATAACGGCCACCACCAGCACGAAGATGGGAGGCGTGAGCGCCCAGGCTATGAGGCCCGCCGTGCCCAGCTTGCAGAAGGTGAAGGCCAGGCGCTCGTACTTCTCGGCGGGGGTGAAGACCGGGCGTTGGCCGCGCTCTTGCTCCATCCTAGCGCCTCTTGCCTCTCTCCGACACCAGCTGGTTGATCGATACCTGCCCCGCCGAGGTCTGGTGCCGCAACTCGCTGAAAAGCTGCCTGGCGCAGAAGGGCACGCGCACGGGGTTGCTCTCCCCGTCAGTCGAGCCGACGTGGACGCAGCATTGTTGCAACCGCTCGATATTCAGCGTCCAGGCGTCCATGAACTGCTTGATGGTCAGGCGCTTGATGCGCTTCAGCACCGTCTCCACGGGCGTCTCGCGCTTCAGTATGACGTTGGCGAACCCCTTCACAAAGCTGTTCAACCCCAGGTCGCAGTTCTCGCAAATGTTGATCATGTAGTCTATCAGCTCGGGCCGCGTGATAGTGGTCGTCTCGCTCATCATGCCGAGGAGGGCGACTTTTATCTCCTCGCTCGTTTCGGTGTAGGCAATGCGGTTGGAGATAAGGCCGAGGTTCGCCTTGAGGCGGTCCAGCCCCAGCAGGCGCGGTATGGAGTGCATCTGGCCTGCGTCCCCGCGCACGAAGTAGGAGATCGAACAGCAGTCGGGGTGGCTGCACGGCAGGGCGATGAAGTCCTCCGGGCCGATCCTGCCCCCCGTTTGCTGGCCGAGACGCTGCATCACCCCGGTGGTGGTCACGCGGCGCATTGGGTCTATCGCGTTGGCCCTGCCGGAGCCGAAGACCGGCTGGAAAGACACGCCCGCCACGTAGTCGGTGCCGAATGCGTAGTCGACAACCTCCCCCACCTCGCAGTCATTCACCCCTTCGGCCACCGCCATGACAAGGGTCGTGAAGACGCGAGCCGAGGCAAGCCGCTCGACGGCTGCCGCCTTTACGTCCCGCAGGTCCTTGCCCCGGTGGTAGATGTGCGTCTCGGGCAAGAAGCCGTCGAACTGGAGGTAGACCTCCACTCGGTTGCGAAGCTTGCCCAGCGCGGCCACGAACTTGTCGTCCTTCGCTATACGCACGCCGTTGGTGTTGAGCACGACCCGCGTCACGTTGCGCGCCACCGCCGCCTCGATTATCTCAAGCACTTCAGGGTGGACGGTCGGCTCTCCGCCGCTCAACATCAACACGTCGATGCGCCCGCCTTCGCGCGCGATAGCCGTGTCGAGGGCGCGCATGATATGGTCTATGCGCGCGTAGCGGTTGATGCCCGTGCCGCTCCCGGCGAAGCAGGTCGGGCAGTTGAGGTTGCAATTTTCGGTGATGTCCACCAGCAGGATGCAGCTATGCTGCGTTTGCAGCTCTCCCAGGCCCTGCGTGTAGCTGAGGGGTATCGGGAGGAGGTTGCCGGGCGTATCCGGTATGATCTGCTTGGTGGGCACTCGCCACTGTTGTAGGTCGTTCCATATCGCGTAGTCTTCCTCGTACAGGCTCATGACCTCGCCGTGCCCCCGGCGACAATGTCGCAACAGATAGACCTTGCCGTCCATGAGGATGAGGTTGCCTTGCAGCACGTCGGTGGCATAGTCTATCCGGCGGCCGGGGTCTTCGGCGAAGCAGTGGCCGCAGACTGTCAGCACCATGCGTAGCGGAGTGTAGGGTCTGAGCGCGAGCATATTATTGGCTCCTTTTAGGCCGTTAGATCGTGGAAAAATAGGTGAGGCACGTACCCAGTAGTACGAAGAAGGCCACGCAAGGCAGGAGCACTACCACCGTCACCACTCCCACCAGGAAGCCCATGCCCCTGGCCCGGTTGGCGCGCAGGACCATAGCCCCGCCCACCAGCCCAGCCACTTGCAGCGCGCCAAAGAGCACGAGGCCCACGGTGGCAAGCTGGCTGCTTATTTCCGGGTTGCTGGAGCCGATATAGAACAACAAGCCCAGCGGAATATAGGATACTGCTATGAAGAAGGCAAGCACCCCCCAGAAAGCGGGCATGGCGACCACGGGCTTCTGCGGGGCAGGCGTAGGTGCAGCGTCTCCCCAGCCGGCGGGCGGCGGGGCCGGGATGTCGCCGGTGTCACCGGCAAAGAAAGTGGGGGCAGGTGGGGCATGGCGAGCGTCAACCGCTGCCCACGCCGCGCCTATCTCCACCGACTGGTAACCCGCATCGAGAAGCTGTTTATTGATTGCCTCTCGCGTGTACGTGTCGCGGTTCTGCTCGATGTAGCGGACCAGGTCCTCGTTCATGCAGGCACCCTCTCTTCTTCCGCCATGTGTGGGGCAGCCTCCCAGGAGGCAGCCACGACCCGGCGCGCCCCAGGCACCGGCGGCATACGGTACACCTTGCGCCGCCACTGCCGCACAAAATGGATGACGAGCGGCACGCTCAGGGGAATAAGGGCCACTTGCGCGCCAGTGAGGCCGCCCACCATTTCAGGGTTGGCCCGCAGGAACTCGACAAAGAAGCGGAAAACAGCCGCCGCCAGCAGGTATATCTTGAGCGTATCGCCTTGCACGATGACGAGGTGGCGGAAGCGCAAGATAAGGGCGAACGCCAGCAGGTGGAAGATGATCTCATACACCATCGTTGGGTGCATAGTGCCGGTGCAATACGGGCAGACCTCGAAGTGGCTCGCTGCTTCCTGGCTGGCGGCGATACCCCACGGCAGGTCGGTAGGCGTGCCCAGGGGCAGCTCGGAGAGGAAACAGCCCACGCGGCCCACCGCCATAGCGATAGGGATAGCAGCGGCGTAGCAGTCGCCCGTTGAGCGGGTATAGCGGAAGGCGCGTTTGGCGATAACAATGGCAAGGTAGCCGCCGACGACGCCCCCGATGATGCTCTTGCCGCTGTGCGTGAAGAAGTAGCTGAGAGGCACGCTGGCTATGTTCGCGTAGTAAGCCGGGTGCTCCCACACCACGCTCAGGCGAGCGCCGATGCCCCCTCCGACAATCGCGGCGATAGATATCCAGAATATCTGGTAGCTCAACATCCCACGCCGCCGCAACTCGCGGTAATAGAAGAGCAGCCCCACCGCCAGGCCCAGCA
>DASVQO010000537.1:0-6569 GCA_036389075.1 Chloroflexia bacterium
ATTATTTCTGGTCGAACACGCCGCCCGGCCAGCCGCAGCAACGCAACGATATTGGCGCGGTACCATCGGGAGACTATAACCAGTTTAGTATGTTCAAGCTCACACGCAATAACCAGGCTGCCAATCAGGTGGTCGTTCAGATCGCGACGCAAACGAACTCTCGCTACTTTGGGGTGGTCGCTACAAACAGTATGGGCGGAGGCTACGGGACATCGAACGCCTATCTCGGAAATCGAATGGTCATTGGTGCAGAGCTAGCCGGTTATAACAATGGTGGTACAATATTCCAGTCGAGCAATGGCAATATCTCCTTTGTTCAGAGCCAATGGCAGTACAACAATGGCACTTATAACCAGCAGACTTCCGCAGGTACCGTTCATCAAGATAACCCTCCCATCAGTGCCGTTTGGAATGTGCCGCCCAGCCCGCCAAGTAACAGCGGCACGTTCCTGACTAACTGTGGCTGCTAAGGTTCATTACTATTCTATTGGAGAGATAACTAGGATGCGAAATCAGTCTTTGAAACTCTGGGTTGTAGCCGCAGCTGCGCTCTTGATGCTGGTTGCCCAGGTAACGCTCAACTCTACCAATTCGCGCTACGCGAACAGCGCCAATGCAGGCCCCGTGGCCTTAGCAGGCACGCTCCTTACACCAACACCAGGGTCGGAGCCAATGGACACCAACTATCCAACCACCGCAGTAGACCCTGATGGTAATATAGTAACACTACCATCAGAGCCACCTGATAGCTTTGTTAGCAGCACTCCTCCTGAGGGCATACCTGCTATCGAACCGCTAACAACCAACATCGCAGTCGGATTAGCTGCATTCACAGACGAGGCCGTAAGAGCTTACGCGCAGATCTATGACACGCATGGCGTAGGTGACTTCCCCTCTTCCGTCACACCACACATCGAGAAAATTGTGTTCGTGACGGAGGGTACTCTCCAGGCTTCGATACCGAACTACAATTCAGGGTGGCCGAGTGATACACTTATGTGTTATGTACAGTACAGTGGCTCATTCCTCCAGTCAGCACCACCAGGGCTGAAGATCGCCCCCAGAACTTATCCTTATGCGTTTGAAGTATTTAACGCCCAGACCGGCAATCGTCTGGTTCATGGCACTGATACCCGACTGCGGTGACAGGTGAGATTTATGTTTGTCCGAGGCGGCTCCTGGAGAGCCGCCTTTTGCTTTCATTACAACACAGCTCGTCAGCACAAATCAGCCTTAGTCCTTGCGAGGCTCAGAACTTATCATGTGTGCTGAGGGATTCCCGGTCCGCTGCCTTTGCCGTTAGTATATTCGTACTTCTCTCCGTTTCTTCATCAAGGGCCATGCGTCTCTTTACACTTTGGCTTGCATCAACCTTCGTCTTGCGCCCCTTGCTCAGCCCTTGATAGCCTATCCGCCACCAATCCCCAACACATCGCCCTACATTCTCACCCACACCCCCTAGCAACAAAGTATTACTTGTGGCATACTACTACCCACCCCCCATTTCCCGCCGAGTGGTACTAATACCCCCGCGTGGAATACCCCTATTATCACCCTCACGAGCATTGTTAACCCCGCTCGCCCTGTGCTACAATTTGGACACTCCGTAGAAGTCTCTCTAGTTTGGAGTACCAATTTTTGTGCGGAGCATGCGCGTGCTGGCGTAGAACTTGCCCAACCGTTTCACTATGCGATGAAAGAGATTGAGCGTCATGTCAGTTGAGGGGAACCGCCTCGCCCAGGTGTTCATATGGAAGGAAGGCTCCGCGCCCGACCTTCGTTATGCGCGCCAGATTCTCAGCGTGGTCAACCCCGAAGCCTCAAGGGCCATAGACTGGGATAGCCCACCCGTCCATCTCTTCGCCGTCGAACCCCCCTGGCCCGGCGACCAGTGGGCGCGCGCCATCTCCGACCTCCAGACTATCTCCTACCGCGCCGGCGGCCCCAATCTCACCGATACCACCCGCTTCGACCTCGCGGGCTGGCAGGGTACCGACCAGCGTACCGGCGACCACATCTTCGTCGTCATCGCCTACCGCCGCGCCGTCATCGAAGTGAAGCCCCCCGAGGCCGACTTTCAGGGCCAGGGCCTCCCCGCACCCTCCCGCAGCGTCCAACGCGGCACCCAGCCCCAGCCCGCCGTCCCCCAGGTGCCCTACTACCCGCAGCAGCCCACCGGCCCCCTCGCCTGGCCCCCAAGCGATCAGCACGTGCCAGAAACCTACACCTATAACCCCATGCTCGGCGGCCCCGTCTCCACCACCGGCGACCTATCCGCCACAGTCGCCGCCCATTCCGCCTTCCTCGAAAGCTACAAGCCCTTCTACACCGGCTTCGGCCCCCGCCTGTCCGCCGGCCTGATTGACTTCTTCTTCATGTCGCTCCTCCAGGCCATCACGATCATAATCGGCATAATCACCGCGCCCCCTCAGCCCCCCGCTGACTTCCCCGCATGGCTCGGCAGGTACGGCTCTCTCACCCTACTCGCCATCCTCCTCTTCGGCGCTTACCACGTCGTGCAGTGGAGCCTCTGGGGCCAGACGATAGGCAAGAAGCTCCTCGGCATCAAGGTGGTCGGGGCAGACGGCAACGCGCCCGGCTGGGGCCGCTCCATACTCCGCTTCGTCGGCTACATTTTCTCCATCTCCCTCGGCGGCTGGGGCGTGGTCATGGTGGCCCTCGACTTGCGACACCAGGGCCTGCATGATAAGATAGCCGAGACGTTCGTGGTGCCGGAGAAGGCCCAGGTACCCGCCCCGGCGGGCCTGCCGGGCTACACCGGCTTCAACACGCCCCAATCGACCAGACCCCCACGGCAGGAAGCCGCACTCCAGGCCCCAACGGGCCAGTTGCCCGCGCTTGGCATGGCTAACCTCGCCGGGGATACGTCCTACAACCCCATCCAGATCTCCATGAGCGAAGCTTCACGCAACGAAAACCGCATACCTTCCGACCGCACGCCGGGCACCCCTGCCACCCCGCAGCCCGACCAGCCCCACCAGAACGGCACCCGTCGCGGCGGCTCGCCCATACGCGACATCGGCGAGACTACCGTGCCCAACCTGGCCGAGGTGCTGAACAGTGGCCCCCTGCAAGAGGGTATGGTCTCGCAGACCGCCGCCGGCAGGGGCGCGGCCTCCGCCCTCAACGAGCAGGCCGCCTCCAACACCGCCCGCGCCCGCTCCCTGTTCAAGGAGGGCCTGGCCCAGATGGAAGGAGGCGTGCTGCCCGGCTCGCGCGGCTACAAGGTGGAGCCTGGCCCCGCCCGCGCCGCCGCCAACCTCTTCCGCCAGGCGGTTGAGTTGGTGCCTACCTCCGTCGTCTACCGCTACTTCTACGCCATTGCCCTGCGCTACTCGGAAGGCTTCGAGCTTGCGATACCGGAGCTACGGCGCGTGCTCGAACAGGACCCCACTCACTACGAGGCCCGCCAGCAGGTCGCCTACGGCCCGCGCTGGCACGACGCCTTCGCTTACCCCGCCTGGGTCTCCCCGGCCCCCGTGAACGCCGACGAGACCCTCCCCGCCGCGATAAGGGGCCTCCTGCCCCCCGGCCAGCAACCCGCCACCCGACTGGTGCTCCTGCGCGAGGGCGGCAACAAGATAGCCGCCTTCCTGAGCCGCACCCCGCGACGCGACTGGACCCGCCTCCCCACCCCGGAGATGCAGGCCCGCCTCTCGCTCTTCCTCTCGCGCACCCCCTACGGCCCCATTATCGCCCTCTACATCGTGGTGGACGACGGCGCCGAGCACCCCTACATAGGCGAGACGTTCCTCAACCCTCACGACCCCGGCCAGCCCCACGAGGACGCCTGCCAACTGGGCCAGAACATGCTCGAACAAATAGCCCGCCAGGACCGCACCTACCTCATCTTCGCCGACGAGCAAGACCGCCTGCTCCTCTCCCGCCGCCTCGTGTTCGATGCCGCCACCCAGGTGAGCACCGCCCGCATGCTCTACGAGGTGCAAAGCCTCCCGCCCCAGGTGATGGACCAGGAACGCTTCCGCCAGGCCGCCCAATGGCACATGGACCACTTCTCCCTCGACCAGGTGAAAGGGTGAAACGATTTTGGATTCGAGATTTTGGATTTTAGATTGATTGTTCCTCCGAAAATCCAAAATCTAAAATCTAAAATCTAAAATCGCATGTCTTACGACAACGTACTGCCCCAGGAAAGCTGGGCACACTTCAGGGTGGGGCAGGGTGTGCTTGTTGAGGGCGGCAGGGTACTGCTGAGCGGCAACAGGTGGTATACGGGCAAACCGCTGGTGTGGACGCTGCCGGGAGGGCGGGCCGAGGACGGCGAAGGCGTCGGGGAGGCTACGGCCCGCGAGTTCCTGGAAGAAACGGGGCTGCACGTGGAGGTGGGAGAGCTTGCCTTCGTGGTAGAGGCCCGAAGCCTCACGAACCGCCGCCTCTTCCTCACGTGCGCCTTCCGGGTGCGCCTCCTCTCAGGCACCCTCACCACAGGCTCCGACCCCGCCGTGGAAGACCTGCGCTTCGTGCCCGCCGAAGAACTGCCCCTCTACCTGCCCTCTCCCAGCCTCGGCGACCCCCTCCGCCACTACCTCGCCCATCAGGATGAGTCCCCCCGCTACTGGTTCTTCCCCGAATACTCACCAACCTAGCTACCGCCCGCCAGGAAGCCGGTTGCCGCACCGGCGCAACAGTCTCCCGCACGCATCTTGAATACCGAGACAACCAAACAACGTCAGTAACCGTATCCTCAAACCTACCCTACCGCAGCACCCAAAGCCCCTTCTATGTCATTTCTCGCTGCGCTCGAAATGACATAGAAGGGGCTTTGCACGCCCATTTGCGCACCATCGTTCCTTCCTGCGGCTGCATTCATGAGGACTAAGTCCAAATATACCAGCTACCATCCACTAATTTGCTATTCAGCCGCACCCCCTGGTGTTATCATTGTGGCGACACCAACTAGCGTGCCCCATGTCAGCACGCACCGTCTAAAGATCGATGGATTGGGAGATGTATTTGTGGCTGCACCTCTAGCTGATTCGCCCCCTACACAGAGAATAGACCGTAGCAGGTTGCTCAACTTGCTGGCGCTTGCCATGATAACGGTCGTGTTCGCGTGGGGCGCGTGGAGTTGGGTGCAATTCTTCCGCTCGCCGCAGGGTGGGGCGGGCAGCCCTACCGGCCTCTTCACGCAGACTGACTACCCGGCGGTCGTGCTCGCCTCGCGCATGGTAAGCTCCGGCGATGGCGCCCAACTGTACGACCTCGACCGGCAACTCGCAGGACAGCAGCAACTCATCCGCGAGGGCTACATCCACCAGCCACTCGACGCCCCCCTGCTCTACCCCTACCCCTACGCCCCCTTCGTAGCGGTGCTAAACGCCCCCTTTGCCGCCCAGTCGCCACTGGTAGCGATGGCGATATGGGACCTGATCAACATCGTCTGCATGGCGTTGGGCCTGTGGGTGCTGGTGTCCGCCCTGCCCCTGGACACACTGACGCGCTGCCTGCTGCTCCTGGGCGGCCTCACCTGCTTCCCGTTCATCGTGAACTTGGAGCAGGGGCAAAGCTCGGGCGTCATTATGCTCGGCATGGCGGTCGGTATCGCGCGGCTGCGGCGCGGTGACGACCTGGGGGGCGGGGTCGCGCTGGGCTTGCTGCTGCTCAAGGTGCAATGGCTCCCCTTCCTCGTGCTGGTGCTGCTGTTCAAGGGCAGGTGGCGGGCGCTGCTAGGGATCGCGGCCACGGACCTTGTGCTCTTCCTGCTGTCCCTCCTCACGATGAGCACCGGCTGGATACCCGGCTTCCTCGACATGCTACAACGGGCGCAGAGGTTTGACCCCGCCCTCGCCCTCACCCCCTGGGCGAGCCATAGCCTCACAGGGCAACTTGCCGCCCTCTTCCTCGGCAGCGCCGCCAACGTGAGTGCAGCCGGCAACGAGGCAATACGCAACATCACCCTGGCAGCCACTATTCTCGCGGCGGGGCTGGTCGTCCTGCTCTGGCGAGGCCCCTGGCGGCCCGGTAGCCGCAACTGGCACGGCGCGATGGCCTTCACCATCCTCGTCTCGGCCTTCACCAACCTGCAACTCAACACCCACGACCTGTGCCTGCTTGCGGTTCCGGCCGCCCTCGGCGTGGCCTACTTCCAGGTGAGCGTGGGGATGGGGTCGCTCGGCAGGGTGTGGTACGGCCTCGTTCTCGCACTCTACCTGATAACCTCGCTGGCCTTCCCCCTGCTGTTCGCCGCGCCCCTCCGTCTGATGCCCCTCCTGATCGGGTTGATGATTGTGGTGGTCAGTATGTCGTTGCTAAGGTCTCGCGCTCTTCCGCTCCAGGGTTGATGCACGGGGGTTGTGAGTGGGAATCGCAGTATTCCCATAGTAGCCCTGCAATAGCCCTGTGGGGGTGCCCTACATGACGCCCTGTGGGGGTGCCCTACATGACGCCCTGTGGGGGTGCCCTACATGACGCCCTGTGGCTGAAGCCACGGGCTGGCAAGTAGCGAAGTCTCCTTCGGAGACTGGTAGACTACCCTCACGTTCCTTAGTCCCCGCAGGGGACTTTGCCCCTTCTCAGCCCGTGGCTTC
>DASVQO010000538.1:0-3716 GCA_036389075.1 Chloroflexia bacterium
GAAGAGGTGGCGCACCATCGCCATGCCCACCGGCAGCACCGCCCCGCCCCCGATAGCCTGTAACGCCCGCGCCGCGATAAGGAACTCCAGAGAAGGGGCGATCGCGCACAGGACCGAGCCGAGCATGAACAGCCCCAGCGACACGAGGTAGATGCGCCGCTGCCCGTACACGTCGGCCACGCGCCCCATGAGGGGCAGCGCCACGGTGTAGCCCAGCAAGTAGGCCGTGACCACCCAGGCCGCGCGGTCGAGTTCGGTCACGGGGATTTGCAGGTCGGTGGAGATAGGCCAGAGGGCCGTGACGATCACCGTCTGGTCGAGGGCCGCCAGGAAGATGCCCAGCGCGGCGATGGTGATGTGGCGGCCGGGGGAGAGTGCCGAGCGCCGAGCCCCGAGTGCCGAGTCCTGAGTGCCGAGTCCTGAGTGAGCGTGGTTCGAGGTAGCATCGCCGCTCTCAACCACTAATTGCCCTGCGAGATCGTCGGCTTGTGTCACCTTACTCATCTACAAGACTCACTCTTGTCTAAACTCGGCACTCGGCACTCGGCACTCGGCACTCTCCGCTACTTGCCCTCTTTCTTGCGGAAGACCCTATCAGAGATGTAACCGCCGAGGAGGCCGCGCACGGGGTGGCTCTCCTGTATGGCCTGGCGCAGCTCGGAGCGCAGTTCGTTGTCGCGCTCGTTGCGGTTGGAGTGACTTGCCTGCGAGGTGTGGGCGCGCTGCATGGCGTCCAGCAGGTCGTCATGGTTGCTGCGGGCCAGCATCTCGCGCAGTTCGTGCATAGAGAGGATGTACCGGTCGAGCCAGCGCACGAGGGCCTCGCGGTTCTGCAACAGGCTCTCGGTAAGCCGCTCGGGGTCGGCTTCCAGCGGCTCTATAACCGCATCGTACGGCTCGCCCGCAAACACGCTCATGTCGGACCAGGTAGGGCTGCCCGCCGTGATGCGCAGGAGGTTGGCGCTGGCGAGGGCGGGCAGTTGCGAAGCCGCCGCCACGAACGAATCGTGTTCCAGCGTGTCGATGAACAGCGGTTGCGCGCCCAGCACCTCAGCTAGCCAGATCACCCGGTTTAGCGACTCGTTACCGGCGCGGGGGGACGGCAGGATGCAGTAGTGGGCCTTGTAAAACAGGTCGGGGCTGGGCATGGCCTCGTCGCTAGCCAGGGAGAGGTCCAGCGACTTGGACATGGGGTGCCCGCCCACGAAGCCCACACGGCCTCCGAACAGCTCCGCCGCCCACGACATCACCTGCTCCTTGGACGGCAGGGTGTCGGTCACCGTGGCCCCCTCTTCGAGGAACGGGGCTATGGCTTCCATTACCTCACGCACCGCGCCGGAGGGAGTAGCCAGCACCACCAGCTCGGCACCCTGCACGGCACGCCGCAGGTCGGGCGCTATCTCGTCCACGCTGTTGTAGCGGCGAAGGGCGGCCGCCTCGCGCTCGCGGCCCGGGTCAAAGCCGGTAACGCGCACGCCCTGGGCGGAAGGGGCCATTGGGTCGCCCGCCGTTTGCGCTGCCGCCCGCTTGATCCCCATGCCGATAGAGTTGCCTACCAGGCCGAGGCCGATGATGGTGATCTTGTTCATAATGAAGTATACAACGGATTTGGAAATTAGAATTTCGAATTTCGAATTTGTGAGGTGTCAATGCTAGTTACAACTTTGCGTCCCTGGCAGTTCAATTCAAATCCGAAATTCGAAATTCTAATTTCCAAATCACCCTGCCTGCCGGTAGCGGTTTACCGCCTCCGAGGGATCGGTGAATACTTCGTAGCGGATGTCGTTTTTGCCCTCGTTCTTGACCGAGTACATCAGGTCGTCGGCCATCTGGAGGACGTTATCGGCGGCGTCGGGGGCGGCGAGGTAGGTAACCACGCCGATGCTGAAGGTGGTGGGCCAACCGTTCTGCCGCATGCCCTCGAGCAGCTTCTCGCGCAGGCGATTGAGCACGGTGCGAGCCTGGTCGGAGGCTGTTTCGGGCATGAGGAGGGCGAACTCGTCGCCGCCTATGCGAGAGGTGAAATCGGTGGCGCGGGTGCCGGCGAGTATGGTGGAGGCCACCACGCGCAGACAGAAGTCACCGGCGCTGTGCCCAAAGTGGTCGTTGACCGCCTTGAAGTTGTCCAGGTCTACGTAAGCAATCGTGAAGGGACGCTTGTAGCGGCGGGCATAGAGGATCGACTGGTCCACTCGCTCCAGGAAGGCGCGAGAGTTGGAGGCACCCGTCACGGGGTCGGTGCGAGCGAGCAGCTTCTCGTTGTTCAGCGCCCGCTTCATCTCGGACATGACCACGCAGGCCACCAGGAAGACGCCAAACCGCGTGACTATGTTCCAGTAAGGCGCGAGGGTGTCCCAGGCCACGGGTTCGGTGAGAGCGTAGCCCAGCGTCCAGACCGCGCTGCTCGCCACGGAGACGTAGAAACCCGCGTTCTTACCGACGTACCAGGTGACCAGGGTGACAGGCAGGAGGTAGAACGGTAGCAGGGTAAGTTGCGCGCCCGTAAAGAAATCGGCCAGCCCGACCGCCAGCACCAGCAGGCCGCTCAGCGCCAGCAACGCACGCCGGGACAGCCTTTCGAGCAGGGACGCTAGGCGGCGGGCGGGCAGGCGGTAGAAAGGCTCGGAGGGGCGCAGCCGCTTCTTCGGCTCCTGCACCGCCACTAGGTAACCCGGCCTTGCTATCCTACTGCTCATTTGCCCGCCTCCAGCCGTGAAGCCATCTTCCGTAACACGATGAGAGACTATGTACACGTTTCGCCTGTTCTAGATTTCGCGTGCCGAAATAACTTACCTTCTAAGCCCTTGCTTAATTACGCGCCAGGAAGAAGAACTCGGTCAGGGAGACCGTGGTGAAGACGAGCACGATGTTGAGCCAGTTGAGCACGCCGAGGGGAGACATGGCCAGCATCGACACGATAAAGAGCGCCAGCAAGGCCCCCTGCCTTATGGAGCGCACCATCTCCGTCGAAGGGTTGCTGGATGGCAAGAGCCGCTTGCCCACCGCCGCGAGGGGCAAGGCCAGCGCCGACCCCAGCGCCACGAACAGGAGCGTGAGGAACGCCACGTAGGTGAAGAAGCTCGCGCCAGACCCAACCGGTGCCGGGACGAATACGAGCACGTAGCCCAGCAAGCTCCACGACCCCGCGCCCAGCAGCCACACGGGGCCGAGCCGCAACGCCATGCTGAACGGCAGGAATATGAGCAGCGCCCCCACGAACATCAGCAGGTACGCCACCACCCTATCCACGGACCAGGCATCCGCCTGCTCCGCCGCGCCGGATACGTGCAGGTAGTAGAACAGCATCGCGATGCTGCCCAGCCCCGCCGTCTCCGTAAGCGCTATGCCAATCGTCCGCCGTGTGTCCATTCAGCCCCGCCTAATCACATCTGCAAGCTTCGCCGTGGAACGCTAAACCTCATAAGTAGGTACGCGACCATCTTACACTTGCCCGTAGTGACACGACGCCATATCCACAGGTTATGCGCACAGCCGGCGCAGGCTCATAGCGGCGGTAGCATCTAATGGATTAACGGCGGAGTGGACCGACAAGTTTCACTTGATGATTGCGACCAAGCCCCGCCTTTGTCATTCTGAGCCCTTCGGCTACGCTCAGGGTAAACTCCGCGAAGAATCTCGTCCTCCACCCCTGTGTCCCACTTTTCCTACTGGAGAGTGCTGACTTACAGAAAGGGGCTACCTGGGTGCTGAAGGAC
>DASVQO010000539.1:0-6588 GCA_036389075.1 Chloroflexia bacterium
GAACGTTAATCTTGGTAGGGCTATGACAAGGATTGCGGAAGGCGGCCATAGCGTAGGTGCGTGGGATGAGCGTACCATCCCCTTTTGTCATCCTGAGCCCTTCGGCTAAGCTCAGGGTAAACTCCGCGAAGGATCAGGTGGGTAGGCGAGGGTCCACAACGTACAGGAGGATAGCGGTCAGGGGAACACTGGTGCACGAAAAGCAAGAGTCAAGAACGGGAGGCTGATCCTTCGCAGAGTTTACCCTGAGCTTAGCCGAAGGGCTCAGGATGACAGGGGGGAGTAGGGTCCCGCAAACCGGGCTTGCCTGCTTCGATACAGGCACGGGGGGAGTACTGGGCAAAAGAAAAACCCCGAACGAACTTTGCAGTCCCTCCGGAGTTTCTCTGTTGTCAGAGACGCTCAACACGTCTCCAACGCCCACAGTATAGGGGATGGCAGGCGCGCTGTCAACGGACGGGTAGGCTAGTTTTCCACATCCGCAAGACCGTGGAAGGAGGCTTTTCAGCCAGCATGTTCAATATTGTAGCTGGGCTGCTTCCGGCGCTCCTCTATGACCTCCTCGAAGAGCGCTTCCCACCTGGGTACGAGCGCGCGGCTGCTGTACTCGCGTTCCACTTTCTCGCGCAGAGCGTGGCCAAGCTTGTGGGCGAGGGAGGGGTCTTGTAGCAGCCGTGTGATGGCCGTGGCGACCTCTGACGGGGACTCGTGGGGCACGAACAGGCCCGTTACGGCATGGGTGATTTGCTGCTCCGAGCCGTTGTCGCGCGTGGCTACTACGGGCAGGCACGCGGCCCCTGCCTCGGATATGACGTGGGGCATGCCCTCGTCCCTGGATAGCCAGACGAACACGTCCAGCCCCGAAAGCAGGCGCGGCACGTCGTCGCGGTCGCCTAGGAACGACACTACATCTCCAAGACCTAACTCTGAGGCAAGCGTCACAAGCTCGGTGGCGTACTCCGGCATGAAGGCATCGGGCCCCCCAATCACTGCGAAGCGGGCCCCCGGCAGCGTATCGCGGACGATGGCCGCCGCCGCCCGGATGAAGTCTTCCACTCGCTTCTTGCGGTCCAGCCTCCCGGCCCAGCCCACCAGCGGCACGCCCTCAGGCGCCTGTAACTCGGCGCGAACGGAGGCCCGGTGAGATGGGTCGAACTCCCCGAGGTCCACCATCGAAGGTAGCTCTATGGCGTGGCGTTCGCGGCCCGGCATGTTCTGGGCGGCGGCGTCGCGGATAGACCTGCACACGCCTATGTAGCGGTTCGTGAGGTGCTTGGGGCCGGAGGAGGCTTCGCTCACGAGGCCGCCGTGCTCTATAAGCGGGGGCCGGAGTTGTGGGTGGATACGCTCCAACGCGGGGTAAACGTCGGGCACGCCCTGGCAGGCGACGATGAGGTCGTAGTGGGGCATCTTCGAGGCTAGGTAAGCCACCGTGTCGTCAAATGAGAGGCTGTAGGGCGTCTCGTCTATTACGACGCCGAGCGCGCGCAGTTGCTCGCGGGCCTGTGCGGGCATGTTGGGCTTGTAGAAGCAAGCCACCACCTCCAGGTCGAACTTGTGGCGGTCCATGTGCCTGGCGAGCAGGCGCACCTCCGTCTCCTCCCCGCCGACCACGAGCCAGCCGAATACGAACAGCACCCTGTACGGGCGCTCGCCTCCAGCTCGCGAGAGCGTACCCCCCATGTCGCTCACCTTATCGCTCGAAGGGCCTGAGTGGCCTTCCCTCAAGGAGGGAGCGGGCCGCGGCTGTGGTTACGTAGTGGGTCTTGAGGGCCTCGGAGTAGGGGCAGCGCACTTTGTTGGGCTTGCCTTGCACGGCATCGATGAAGTCGCGGTCCTCCCGCACTACGGGGTCGCCCTGCTGGTAGTGCACGGGCCGCCCCTGTCCCACGTCTATGATGATGTCGTGGTCGCTAAGCTCGATGGCCATGCCCTCCGAGAAGAGGTGCAGGCCGACGCGGTGGGGCCAGTTGAGCAGGCAGGTGGAGGCCATTGTGCCCACGGCCCCCGTGCTGAACTTCAGGGTAGCCGCCGACACGTCACACACGTCAAGCTCGGGGAAGTTCTGTCGGTCCTTGCGGGAGCCTACGGCGTAGACCTCATCGATTTCGCCCACCAGCACCCTCGCGATGTCGAATATATGGGTGGTCTGCTCCACCATCTGGCCGCCGGAAAGCTCCTCTTTCTGCCACCAGTAGGGCGGGGGCGTCTGGTCGAGCCAGTAGCCGAGGGCCAGGCGCGCGGGGTTCGCCTCCAGCAGCTCCTGGGCCTGGTCGATGGTGGTCAGGTAGCGCCAGTGGTAGCCGACGGCGGTTATGAGGCCCTTTGCCTCCACGGAGGCGGCTATCTGTTCGGCGGTTTCGCGGCCTGTGGCCAGGGGCTTCTCGACGAAGAAGGGCAGGTCGCGCTCGGCGGCTGCACGCTCCGGCTCGCCGTGGGCGAAAGGCGGCACGCAGATGTAGAGGGCGTCAAGCTGTTCGCGGTCGAGCATCCGGCGGTACTCGGTATAAGCGGTAGCGCCAACCCAGCCCGCGAGGCCGGTTGCGCGCTCCTCGGCTGTGTCCGCGAAGGCTACGATCTTCACGTCCTCGAACTGTTGTAGCACGCCCACATGGCGGCCCGCGATGCCCCCGGCACCGATAAATCCCAGGCGTACCTCTGCCATCTTGTAACTCCTCTAAAGGCTCTTGGTCAGTAATTATGCGGGTGCCTGCATGACGAGCGGCTCCGCGGAATGGGCCGCATCGAGGGAAGGGGCAAGCAGGGCGTCGTAAATGGCCGCCACTTCCCCCGCCATGCGGCGCGCGGTGAACTGCACTCCCACGCGCTCCCGGCCCGCTTGGCCCCAGGCGTCCCGTAGTTCGGGGTTGAGGAGTGCGTAGGTTATGGCTTCGGCCAGGGTCTCGGCGTCGCGGGCGGGTACGAGCCGCCCCGTGACGGCATCCGCGACGGCTTCCTCGGTGCCACACACGCGGGTGGCGACGACGGCGCGCTCGGCGGACATGGCTTCCAGCACCACGAGGGGCAGTCCCTCGAAGAGGGAGGGGAGCACAAAAAGGTCGCAAGCCGACATGAGGTGCGCCACGCCGGGCCGCGAGCCGAGGAAGTGGACGTTGCGCGAGGCGCCGCACGCTCTCGCCCTCGCTCTCAGTTGTGACTCAAGCGGACCCTCGCCGGCGAGCAGGAAGTGAGTGCCGGGAAGCTCGGCGGCTACAATGCAGGCGGCGTCCAGGAGGTAAGTATAGCCTTTTTGCTCGGTCAGCCGTCCCACAGTAAGCACGAGCCGGGCGTCCAAGCCAAAACCGAGTTCGCTACGGACCTGGCGGGCGGCTGTGTAGCTGTCATGCCCCTCCCCGGCGATGGGTATGCCATTCAGCACCACGCGAAGTTTGTCCTCCGCCACACCGGCCTCCACGTACGTGCGGCGCACACCTTCGGAGACGCAGATTATGGCGTCTACCCAGTCGAGGAAGCCGGTGTACTGGTCCTGCTGCCACTTTTCGGTGATGAGGTAGGGTAGGTGCTCGGTGCGCAGGACGTGCGGCACGGCGGCGTTGCGGGCGGCCCACACGCCCCCATGCCCCTCCCAGGACGCGCCCGCATGGACGTGTACGATGTGGGGCCTCAACTCTACGAGGAGGTCCTTGTTCACGTACCAGTCCACCGAGAGTTCGCGGACGGTGAAGCCGCGTTCCGCAGCGCGCGCGTACAGGCCCGTGGAGGACCAACCGAGGAAGAAAATGTCGTACTGGGACTTGAGCTCTTCCGCCAGGCAAAGCATGTGCTCGCCCACGCCGGAAGGCTCTATGCTGTCTGTAAACAGGCACAATCGTGGTTTCACTACGTACTCCGGTAGGGGTAGGCTTCCAACAAGTAGCCGCCGCCGCACATTGTGTTGCGACCGGCTCACACCGTCAGGAACGTGTTAGTGGCGAGTCGTCCAGGCGTGCCAACAGGTCGGCGGGGTCGTCGTACACCGCCACGGCACCTTTGAGGCCCTCGTCGTTCCAGCCGCCGCAGCGCAAGCCGATGGTGCCGATACCGAGCTTGCTCGCCGCCTGTATGTCGTAGGGAGTGTCGCCCAGCATCAAGACCTCGTCGGGGCGGAGGCCGATCTTGTGGAGTGAGGCTTCTACGATGTCGGGGGCGGGCTTGGAGTTCTCGGCGTCGTCTGCGGAGGTGCTTTCTTCGAGGAGGTCCTTGGCCCCGGCGATGTCCAGCAGCCTGTCGAGCATGTCCTCTTGCGCGGAGCTTGCCACGACCAGCTTGAGGCCGCGCGCTTTAAGAGCGAGCAGCAAGTCCCTGGTGCGGGGGAAGGCTTTGATGTTGGGCAGGTAGTCGTGCTCGAACACCTCACTCCACGTCTCGCTCAGTCGCTTGCCTTCGGGCGTGTCTTTTTCGACGTCGATGGCGGTGGGCAGCAGGTTGTCACTGCCCATGCCGATGAGGCGGCGGATTTCTTCGTAAGTGCAGTTATAGCCGTGCCGCGACATCGCCTCCAACCAGGACCGTATGTGCGCGTCGTTGCTGTCGACGAGCGTGCCGTCAACGTCGAGGATTACACCTTTGATTTTCAAGTTGGTTCTCCATGTCCGGGGATGTGTTGTGACTTTGCCCTCCACGGGAAACGGGCGCAGACAGGCCGCCTGGCATGATTGGCGGCAGCCCTCCCTAGCAAGCTTCAGGAAAAGACTGGATGTTCTCTCAAGAGCAAGTTTGTCAAACCCAGGCACCCACGCCGCCACCTGTCACTTCGAGCGTAGCGAGAAATCTCGTCCTTTACCCAATTGTTTCTGTTTTCTTACGAGACGCTGTCCTGCCGAAAGGTGGGACCGTCTGCTGAGGGACGAGATTTCTCGCTACGCTCGAAATGACATAGGTGGGGCAACGGTGCCGATATTCCACCTATGTCACTTTTACGATAGCTTTTTTGCTACTGGGCCACGCTGAGGGACTCGGTCCCGGCGTAGCGCGCGCCCGTCATGGCCAGCATGGCGGACTGCTCTTTCAACTCGGTCACCTGCTCGGCGATGTTTTTGCCCGCGATGAAAGCGTGGTCCGAGTTGTAATACTCCCACTCGCTGTAGCGCCCGGCCAGGAGGATGTTCCTGGTCTTGAGCCACTCACGTATCGTGTCTACGTTGCGCTTGCGGTCGTGGTCGTAGACGACGTAGGCGTACGGCATATCTACCTGGTTGGCGACCAGCACGGGGTCCTCGTCATTGAAGATGCCGACGCGGCGGCAGTCCCGTATGCACAGGTCGACCAAGTCCTGGCCGTCGACGGGCAGGGGCTTGTGGGGCGAGTAGGTAATCTCGCAGGTGAGGCCGAAGCCGCCGGGCGGGTTGCAGTGAGGGCTGGCGTTGCCCTGCACGAAGATGCGGTGGAAGACGGTGTCCTCCGGGTAATAGATCCAGTGCTTCTCGGTCAGGTTTTCGCGTCCTATGCCGAGGTTGACGCACCGCACCGAGACGTGCCGCAGCCCGGCGGCGGCCTCCTGTATCTCCGGCGGGGCCTCGCTGCCCATGATCTTCACCAGGTGGGGCAGGGGCATCGTGCTAACCAGGTAGTCGTATTCTAGCTCGCGGCCATCGGAGGTGAGGACCGTCTGGCGTTCGGGCGAAAGGCGTTCGATGCGGGTGCCGAGCATCATCTCGCTTTGCAGGTGGGGCAGGAAGCCGTCCATGAGGGCCTGGAAGCCGCCGCGCAGGGGGTAGCCGAAGCGAGCGTTGGGGCCCATTGGCTTGGGCACGGGGGAAAGCGCGCCCTCGATGATCTCCTCCAGGTCGGGCAAGGGGACCCTGCCACCCAGCCACGAGGTCTCCATCTCGGACAGGGGCACGGCCCAGAGCTTCTGGTTGTAGGGGATGGCGAAGTGCTTGCCTATGCCCTTGCCCCAGACTTTGTAGATGAACTCCTCGAAGTTGCGAGGCTCGCCGCTCGAAGGCAGGCTGCACGCTTCCGCTACCTGGCCGGACAGGGTATCGCCCACGCCGTCGGCGCAGCAATCTTCTACCACGATGTGGTCTTTGCCGTCGTGGCTGTGACCGTTGGAGAGGCCGCTAGTGTGCCCGTTCGCGCTGTGGCTCTTGCCGTTGCCGTTGCCGTTGCCGTTGCCGTTGCCGTTGGCGCGGACCTTCAGTTCAGCGGACTTCGGGGCGGGAGCGGGAGCGTCGAGGCTGCCGTAGCGGGCCTCTATGGCTCCCATGATGCATTCCTTGATGACCTCCGGGGGCAGGCCGTAGAGCGCGCCCTGGAACGGATAGCGGGTGTAGACGTTCTTGCTGTAGACCCACGCCTCCCGGTCCTGCCAGTGTACGTTGTCGCCCAGCAGCATCTTGTACATCTGGTGCACGTAGGGGTCGTTACTGAACATGATGTGGCCGGCCATGTCGAAGACGAAGCCGCGGTCTTCGATGGAGCGGCACCAGCCGCCGACCCGGTCGCACTGCTCGACCAGGACGGCGTCGGCGCCGAGGTGGTACGCGGCACTCAGGCCGGTGGGCCCCGCCCCGACTACGACGACCGGGGCCTCGTCCGCGGACGACTCGGATCGCTGAGGTGGCATCGGCTGACCTTTATCCTTTC
>DASVQO010000540.1:0-5084 GCA_036389075.1 Chloroflexia bacterium
GTTCGATCAGAAAAGGGGCACATCCCGGTGAGGGACGAGATTTCTCACTGCGTTCGAAATGACATAGGGGGCTTGGGCGCCGTCATTTCAGCCGTGCTTTCTGAGGTCCCTGTCACAAGCGCAAATCCCCGACCCGAATCCCAACTTCCTAACTCCGGGTAGTAGCCCATCCCTCCATAATTAGCCCATCCGACGGCTAAGTGTTAGGACATACAGCCTATTGTGGCACGAGTCGGCGCGTGGTAGAGTAGAAACAGGATAGGGCGCATATACCCTGTATATCCTTATGTACAAACTTGCTTCGTCTATTCGTGGAGGGTTCATTGCTGTTTAGTTCCATAGCTTCCGTACGCACCGGCGGCGAGAAGGCACACGGAACCACAACCAAACGCGAGCGACACCCCGGCAACGGGATTGCTACGCTTGTTGCCCTCTTTGTGCGCACTCGCCTGCTCTGTGCAGTCCTGCTGCTGATTGTCGCGGGGCTTGGTGCGGTTTCTCCCCTGTTCGTACCTAGAGATAGCGCCTTTGGTGTCGTGCTCACGATAGCCAGCCTGTGCGTGGCCCTGGCCCTGGGCCTGGTATTGCTGATTGGTGCCGTGGTGGCACGCCGCTGGACCTCCGCGCTCGTCACCGTGCTGGACGACCTGTCGCAGGGCCGCTACTCCCCGCGTAACGTGCCCGGCAGCGAAGACGGCGAGATAGGCAGCCTCTCGCGGGCTGTCGATACGGTCGCGTCCCAGCTTCAAGGCCGTTTCAGCAGGCTGGAGCAGACCGAGGTGCGGTTCCGCTCTCTCCTCTCCTGCCTTCCGGGCGTGCCCTATATCTACAACGCCTGCCAGGACGGTGAAATCGAAGTACTGTTTGTCAGCCCCAAGGTCCAGGAGCTACTGGGCTTCACGCAGGCCGAGTGGCTGAGCGACCCGACCCTGTGGTCGTGCCAGCTTCACAACGACGACCGCGCGCGCGTGCTGGCGCAGTATACCGCCGCCTGCGAGCGGGGCGAAACTTTTGCGTCCGAGTACCGCATGCTGACGCGGGACGGGCGCACGGTGTGGATCCGTGACGAGGCCCAGATCACGCAGAGCAGCGACGGCAACGGGCAGCTTATGCTCGGCATGCTGCTCGACGTCACCTGGCAGCGCAACGAGAAACAGGCGCTGAGCGAGCGGGCCGAACGCTTCGTAGGCGTGCTCGATACGGCACGCGAGGCGATAATCTCCACCGACCACCAGGGTAACGTTATCCTCTTCAACCAGGGCGCGCAGACTATGCTCGGGTACGCCGAAGCCGAAGTGCTGGGTAAGAACCTGGCCGCGCTGTGGCCCTCCGACAAGGCGCGCGGTTATGCCCGGCAGCTTACCGACTTCGCGGGCACAGACAACCGCACCGGCAAGCTGGGCAACCTGGGCGAGGTGCTGGTCTGCCGCAAGGACGGCACCCAGATCCTGGCCGAAGCCTCTATCTCCCAGTACTCGCGCGGGGCCGACAAGACTATCACGGTCGTCATGCGCAACATCACCGAACGCAAGCGCATCGAAGAGCACATCAAGTCTGGCGAGGCGAGTTTCCGCTCGATGTTCACCGACAACCCATTGCCGATGTGGGTGTACGACCTGGAGTCCCTCTACATCCTGGAAGTGAATAGCGCGGCCCAGGCCCGCTATGGTTACACGCGCCAGGAGTTCATCGCGATGCGCATGACCGACCTGAAGGCGCACGAAGAGATGCCGCGCCTGGTCGAGAACGGCAACGGCAACAAAGTCAACGACGGGCAGTACTCCATCCAGATCAAGCACCGCTGCAAAGACGGGCGGGTCATGGACGTACAACTCGTGTCGCAGGGCATGGAGTTCGCCGGGCACCGCGCCGCTATGGTGGTGGCCGAGGAGATCACCGAGCGCAAGAAGGCGGAAGAGGCATTGCGCGAGAGCGAACAGCGGTTCCGCGCCATGTTCGAGGGCGCTGCTATCGGCACCGCGCTTGTGGACCTCGACGGTCACTATATCAAGGCGAACCCCGCGTTGGAGCGGATGCTGGGCTACGCCAGCGACGAACTGCGCAACATCCGCCTGGGTGATATCACGCACACCGACGACTTGCAGCGCAGCATGGAGCCTTTCAGCCAGCTTACGAACGGGCACAAGGACTTCTACCATATCGAGCAACGGTTCGTGTGCCGTGACGGTAGCGTGACCTGGGCCAACCTTACCATGTCGCTGGTGCGCGGCAACCGCCGCAAGCCCCAGTTCTGCATCGCGATGGTGGAGAATATCACCGAGCGCAAGAACACGCAGGAGCAGGTCAAGAGGCAGCTAGAGCGGCTGGCGGCCCTGCGTAATATCGACATGACGATCAGCTCCAGCCTGGACCTGCGCGTGACGCTGAACGTCATCCTGGAACAGGTGATGAGCCAGCTTCACGTGGACGCCACGGACGTGCTGCTGCACAACCCGCACACGCAGATGCTGGAATACGCGGCGGGCCGGGGCTTCAAATACGAGGGCATCACCCGCACCCGGCTGCGGCTGGGTGAGGGCAACGCAGGCGTGGCCGCTCTTGAGAGGCGCACGGTGAACGTGCCGAACCTGCACCTTGAGGTGGACCCGAGCCGCGAGATACTGCTTGCGGGCGAGGACTTCGTGACTTACTACGCCGTGCCGCTGCTCGTCAAGGGGCAAGTGAAGGGCGTGCTGGAGATCTTCAACCGCACCCACCTCAACCCGCAGTTGGAGTGGCGCGACTTCCTGGAGGCCCTTACCTCCCAGGCCGCCATCGCGATCGATAACGCCACGATGTTCAACGACTTGCAGCGTTCCAACACCGAGCTGGCTATGGCCTACGACACCACGCTGGAAGGCTGGTCGCACGCCCTCGACCTGCGCGACGAGGAGACGGAGGGCCACACTCAGCGCGTGACCGAGATCACGGTGCGCCTGGCCCGCGCGATGGGCATCACAGAGACGGAGATAGTGCAGGTGCAGCGAGGGGCGCTGTTGCACGACATCGGGAAGATGGGCATACCAGACTCGATCCTGCTCAAGCCGGGGCCACTCACCGAAGAGGAGTGGGAGATCATGCGCCGCCACCCGGTGTACGCTTACGAGTTGCTGTCCCCGATCTCGTTCCTGCGGCCCGCGTTAGATATACCGTACTGCCATCATGAGAAGTGGGACGGCAGCGGCTATCCTCGCGGCCTCAAGGGGGAGCAGATACCCCTCTCTGCCCGCATCTTCGCTATCGTGGACGTGTACGACGCGCTGCGCTCCGACCGCCCCTACCGCAAAGCCTGGTCGGAGGAGAAAGTGCGCGACCACATCCGCAACCTGTCGGGCACCCACTTCGACCCCCGCGTGGTGGAAGCGTTCCTGACGATGGGCGAGCTACCCCACACCCCCACGCAGCCCCTGAGCGGCCTGTGGGAGTACATCGAGCGCAAGCTGTCGGAGGACGACAAGCTCGGGGAGGGTGTGCCGCTGTTGCCGGGCATCACCATGAACGTGAACGACTAGCACCTACCTTACGGGTCTGTTTGGCTTCAATCTAGATCGAGAATAAGCTGCCCCGCTACTCGGCTGAGCGGAGCAGCTTATTTTTGAGCAAACAAGAGCCGCTGGTATACGTCTCACTTTGCGCCCTCGTCCGAGGGGGGCGGTGGGTACCAGAACCGCTCGTCCCAATTCGAGAACACGCCGTAAGGTTCATCCTCTACCGGCGTACTGTATATGCAACCGGCGGGAATGTTGCCCAACAAAAATCCTGGAACGCAGTCCGCGCCCGCCATTGTGCGGACTACGGCTTCTACCCCGATGCTTACCTGCGTATCCAACAGGTGCCCGCCCGATATGGAGAAATCCGGGTTGGCGAACGTAACATGCAGGTGCACGTATGGGTTCAGGGTCTGGACGCTCGTGTCGAACTGAGGGTACATCCCGGACGGCAGTGCACTCTTGTCGAAGCCGGCGATGCCCTGCCTGAGCACGACGTTACCGAGGAGGCTCGTCATTTCGTAGGACATGCCTCCGAAGTTACGCACCCTGAGCTTACCGTCGGGATTGAGCAGCACCCAAATGTTAGTGAGCGAGCCAATGCCCGTGATTTCCGCGTTGCCTATGTTGTTGAGGGCGCAGAACTCGGTGATGTTTTCCACTACCCAGTTCCCCGCCGGAACGTATATCTTGAAGGTCGCCATGCTTTCGTTTGCACTCCCTTGTGCGATGGGCGATCTATCAGGAGCATGAATCGGGGATCTGGAAGCAACCAGGATCTATTTCGACGGTGAGTTCCTTGTAGTCGAAATAGTCGGCCAGGGCGAGGCTGGTACCACCTTCCGCGATGGTAGAGGCCGATTCCATAAACGTCACCGGCCTGCTGTGTGTCCCGTCCGAGCCGGGGAAGGGACTGTACCAGGTCCACAGGTATCTGCCTTGAGGGTACTCGTCGCTCGGTGGGAAGAGCACGGAGATGACCGTAACGATGTTGTTCGGGCACAGGGTTGGGTTGTTCGTGATGGTCGCCTGGATAGTGCCTTCAACGCCCGGAACGTAAGCCCAGTTCGGCGGTTCCGCGCCCAGCGGTCCCCCGCCCGCTGTCAAAGGGGAGCATTTCTGGCTACCGTTCGTGCACTGGTTGATTATGAAGCTGGTCCCGCTGTGCGGAGGAGGTGTTACACCTTGTGGCGCGGCACCGAACATAAGGGCCTCTTGCCACAGGAGACCGCTATTGGGGTTGTAGGGATACCACATCAACGTATTCTGAGCGCGGTCGGTGAGGACCTTGTACTGGTTGTCTGGCTTCCACTTGTACAGTACCTTCGTCGGCAGGGGGTTGCTGGCTTCGTCCACGGGAGTCATAAGGGTGGTCATGCCAAAGTTAGAGTTCCAAATGACCTTTTGAAAGTTTGAGGGGTTGCCACATTGAAAGCCCTCAATGGCGGTACCATTCCAGGTGGTGCTCTTTTGGGGCGCGTCCCAGGGGACAAAGGCTGGGAAGTAGGTGAATGAAAACATTTGAAATAGGGCGAGCTGGTTCGGGTCGCCCTTTGTAGGCTGTTGGGGAGGCTGGCCGAACATGAGGCGGAAGGG
>DASVQO010000541.1:0-12373 GCA_036389075.1 Chloroflexia bacterium
TAGTACCTGGGTAGCCAGGGGTGCATAGCTCTGGGTGCAGAGGTTGCCCTGTGGGGGGTAGCCCTGTGGATAAATCCACGGGCTGAGAAGGAGCGAAGTCCCCTCACGGGGACTCTCTCACATGTGGTAGTCTCCGTAGGAGACTTCGCTCCTTCTCAGCCCGTGGCTTTAGCCACAGGGCAACCCCCAAGGGCAACCGCCGCACCCAAAGCTATGCGTCCCTGGCTACCCAGGTACTACTCCCATCCCCCTGTGCAAGCTGCGTGCAAATCCCGATAAATGTTCTAACCAGCCCCTATCCACCTGCCAACTCTCCCATACATCCCCTCTCACGCACGGGCAGAGCCTTTACCTATACATAACATCCTACGTAATTAAGCGTACTTTTGCTGTAAAGTAGTAGCCCCTGCCCCCGCTCGTGCTTGACATCGCTTTTGTACGGCTGGTATCATACGCCTTGCGCCTACACGGTGTGGGCGCTTTGCCTCTTATCTAATTGAGGCATCATGGGCGCGAAACAATCTGTACCCGAGTGGCTTCATTGTGCATGCCGCTCGCCGCTTTAGTACTCGCTGCCCATAGAGGTCGCCTATACGGCCTCTATTTTCTGTTTACATAACAGGAGGATACCGCTACATGTCACGAAACCTGTCCCACAAGGGCAAGGGTCTGGACACTGGGCCGGTGGCTCTTCCGGTCGGAGATGACCTTCAGGACGTTTCCCCCGCCAAGCGCAACGGAAAGTCCACCAGCCGCCTATCACTCAGCACCCCCTCTGCGAGGCGCACCGACCGGGCTATCGACGATGCCCAGAGCAGCCTCGAATCCCTCATCAAAGGTCCCAACGAGACCGCCGGCCGCTCGATGCCCCAGGTGATTTCTTCCTCGGGCCGCATTCGCAACGAAACCAGGGGCCGCATCGCCGCCCCCGCCTCTCTTACCCGCGACGCCACTTCAACCGCCAGGACCGCCCGCCCCACCTATATCCTGGGTGAGGGCGTGGACGACCATGACGACCGCGCGCTGGCCGTCGTGCCCGGCACCGTGCCTCTGTACGGCCGGGATGGCGAGGTCCGCGAGGTGCCGAATACCGCGCTGGGCCGGGGAGTGGCCCTTGCCACCGGCACATTGCAGACGGCCAGGGAACACGCTGGGTTGCTGCTGGGCACGCTCGACGGCCCCACCGGGCTGGGCACGCCCGACCCGGAGGCGCTACACACCTCCCGCCGCGCAGCTTCCCAGTGGGCCACCCGCTACGCCACGCACCTGGTGGTGTTGCTCGTCGTGGGCATGCTCGTGGCGCTGGGCGGCCTCAAGGCCCTCACCACGCAGGGCGCTTACTCCTCCGACCTCCATTCCGCCGAGGCGTTGGGCACCGACCACTTCGAGGACGCCGAGGCCGAATATGGCGGCCAGGAGATAGATAGCAACGACTTCGAGATAGCCCTGCCGCGCACCGAGCTTGGTGGGGCCGATGCCGCCGCCAACTCCATCGTCGCGCCCCTCGCCCCCTCCGGCGACAGCGTGCAGCCGCAGCCCCAGGAGCAGCCCATTACGGTTGCCATCGCCAGGGCCACCGAGTACACCGTGGTAGCCGGGGACAGCATCGGCTCCATCGCGGCCCGGTTCAAACTGATGCCGGAAACGGTCATGGGCTCCAATGGCATTTACGACAACGAGGAAACGCTGGCAGTGGGCCGCGTGCTCGTGATACCGCCCCTCGACGGCATGTACTACGTCGCCAAAGAGGGCGATAGCGTGCAGACCATCGCCGAGCGGTTCCAGGTCGATCCCGAAGTGATTACGTCTTTCGCGGGCAACAACCTCGTGAACGGGGCGGTCGCGCCGGGGCAGTCGGTAATCGTGCCCGGCGGCATGATGCCTCCCCGCGACGTGGCAGTGATGTACACGGTGCGCAAGGGCGACACACTGAAGCGCATAGCCGCCCGCTTCGGCATAGACGTGCCCACCGTCCTGCACGCCAACGAGATAGCGGACCCCGACAACCTGTCTATCGGCTCGCAGTTGCGCCTGCTGCCCGTGCCCGGCATAGAGTACACCGTGGCGAAGGGCGACACGCTCTTCTCCATCGCGGACAAGCTTGGCGTCAGCGCCGAGATGATCCTGGACTACCCGCCCAACAACCTGCGGGCGGATAGCGTGCTGCAAATCGATGCGAAGATCATGGTGCCGGGCGGCAGCCCCCCGGTGGTCATGGCGGCCCGCATCGCGCCCGTGGAGAAGAGCGAGGCCCCCGCGCCCAAGCCCGCCGCCAAGCAGCAGGCCGCCGCGAAGTCTGTCAACAAGCCCGCCGCGCCCGTGAAGCCCGCGCCCAAGCCCGAACCTAAGCCTGCCCCCAAGCCGCCCGCGGCCAACACACCCAGGAAGGGCACGGGGAATATGATCTGGCCCGTGCGCGGCACGATTACGCAGTATTACAGCGGCAGGCACAACGGCCTGGACATCGCTGTCAGGGCGGGCACTCCCATTCACGCCGCCGACGCCGGCAAGGTCATCTGGTCGGGTTGGCGCACGGACGGGCTCGGCTACTGCGTGATGATCGACCACCTGAACGGCCTGACCACCATCTACGGCCACATGATCCGTCAGCCCGCCGTGCGAGTGGGCCAGTACGTCAACCAGAACCAGGTGATCGGCTACATCGGCTCCACCGGCCGCTCCACCGGCCCGCACGTCCACTTTATGGTGAAGGTCGGCACGGGGAGGAACTACAGGAACCCACTGGGGTATTTAGGGAAGTAGCGAGTGGTTAGTGGTTAGTGGTTAGAGGTTAGTGGCTAGTAATACCTAAGAAGGCTCAAGGGAGAAACAAGTCCCTTGAGCCTTCTTGTTGTATTGATGGCGCCTAAGAACGCATGCCGCCTAACCAAACAATACTAAACTTTGCGCGTCCTTTGCGTCTTTGCGTCCTTTGCGTCTTTGCGATTTTCGTATTCCTGACTAACCACTAACCACTAACCACTAACCACTAACCACTAACCACTAACCACTAACCACTCCTCACTTGACCAACTTGGCAAGCTCCGGCTCCACCTCGTCCAGTGTCAGACCGCCCTCAAAGCGGCTCGCGACTTTGCCCTGGCTGTCGAGCAGGAATATCCAGGGTTCGCTCTGCAAGGCCCACTCCTGCATCGTCTTTACGTCGGGCATGAGGATGCCGTAATGGCCGGGCTGCTGGCGGTGGTTGGGATCGACGGGCAGGGTGTGGGTGTGGTCCTGGATGGTGTTGGGCGTCTCGATGTGGATGAAGTTTACCTTGTCGCGGTACTTCTGCTCCAGGGCCTGGGCGATTTCGAGGTTGGGGCCGCAGGTGAAACTCGGGCAGAAGCCGGGCGCGGCGAACAGGAGTAGCGATGGCCTGCCCGATTTGACGGCCTCGGCAATCGTCATGTTGTGCATGTCGTCGTGGGGCTGGGCCGAGCAGATGTAGTCCAGGGTGGGGTCGTCCTTGATGGTCTGGTTCTGGCTCAGGGGCGGCACCTCTCCGACCATGGGCACGGCGCTATCGGCCACCACTTTGAACTCCAGTCTCGTCTGGTAGGAACGCTGGCCCTCCCGCTGGATCGTGAGCAGCGCGCCCCAGTCGCCCGCTTCCGTGAAGTCGGCCTGGGCCACGAACAGGAAGGCGGGCAGGTTCTCCCCGTGGGCCACCACGCTGGCATCGCTCATCTTGGTGGCCGTGCCGTCGGGGTGGACCTTGAAGAACTGCACGGTGACCTGGGGCACGTCGTTTATGGGCTGCCCGGTGGTCTCCTCGGCCAGCCCGAACACGAAGCGATTGTGCCCCACTACGAGGTCGGTAACCGCGAGCACGGGCTTGGCGATCTTAGCCTCTCCGTCTGACGCGGGGGTCATGGTGGGCGCGGCTGGCTGGTTTGTGCCCGCGCCGTCGCCACAGCCCGCCGCTACGAGCAATGCGGCTACGCTTATGAAGGCTACAAGTTTGCTCAGATGTTTGATTTGCATGCTAGGCTCTCTGGAATGGGAAATTAGAGTTCGCGTTTCGGACTTGGCTGATATAGACACCGCAGTATTGCTTCGGGCTACAGTTAAGGTCTATGCGGCTTCTTTGTGCGTCTTGGCGGTCCCTGTCATCCTGAGCGTAGCGAAGGATCTAAGATGTTGTCCTTGTCCCTCTGCTAATCGTTCGGGACGAAGATGCTCAATGTTCAACAGCATCCCACCCCACCTTCTTTAGATCCTTCGCTACGCTCAGGATGACAGGGGCCACTTGGCACTCATGGTCGTGGCGTGGCTCTACCCACCGGGGCGATGCATCGTGCCCCTACACTCTTAACTACCTTTCTGCGTTACGATGCTTATTCTCCGTCGGAACATTTCGGGCGTATCACTTCGAGGCCGCCCATGTAGGGGCGTAGCACGCCTGGGATGATGACCGAGCCGTCCTCCTGCTGGTAGTATTCGAGGATGGCGGCCCAGGTGCGGCCCACCGCGAGGCCCGAGCCGTTGAGCGTGTGCACGAAGCGCGGCCTGGCCTCGGCGTCGGGGCGGTAGCGGATGTTGGCGCGGCGGGCCTGGAAGTCCTCGAAGTTGCTGCACGACGAGATTTCGCGGTAGGTGCCCTGGCCCGCCAGCCACACTTCCAGGTCGTACGTCATGGCCGAGCTGAAGCCCAGGTCGCCGGTGCACAGCGACACCACCCGGTAAGGGATATTGAGCCGTTGCAGCACCTCCTCGGCGTTGGCGGTCAGGCTCTCAAGCTCGTCGTAGCTCGTCTCGGGCGGGGTGAACTTCACCATCTCCACCTTGTTGAACTGGTGCACCCGGATTACCCCGCGCACGTCGCGCCCCGACGACCCCGCCTCGCGCCGGAAGCATGGGGTGTACGCCGTGTAGTAGATGGGTAGCTGGTTGGCGTCGAGTATCTCCTCGCGGTGCAGGTTGGTGAGGGGCACCTCGGCGGTGGGCACGAGGTAAAGCTCGTCGTCCGAGAGGCGGTACATGTCCTCGGCGAACTTGGGTAGCTGTCCCGTGCCGGTCATGCTAGCCTCATTTGCCAGCACGGGGGGCATGACTTCGGTGTAGCCGTGCTCTGTGGTGTGCAGGTCGAGCATGAAGTTGAAGATGGCGCGCTCCAACCTCGCGCCGAGGCCGGTGAGCACGTAGAAGCGCGAGCCGCTTATCTTGGCCGCCCGCTCGAAATCTACCATGCCCAGGCTGAGGCCGAGGTCTACGTGGTCCTTTATCTCGAAAGCGAACTGTTTAGGCTCTCCCCAGGAGCGCACCACCACGTTGTCCTCTTCGCTCTTGCCCACGGGCGTATGGGGGCCCGGCAAATTGGGGATGCCCAGTATAACGTCGCGCAGGGCGGCCTCTACCGTATCGGTCTCCCCCTCAAGCTCCGTAATACGCGGCCCTATGCCCTTAGACTCCTCGATCAGCTTGCCGCGCTCGTCCGGGTCCTTCGTTTTGGGCACCTGCTTCGATAGCTCGTTGCGCCGGGCTTGCAGCCGCTCCTTCTCCACCAGTATCGCCCGCCGCCGCTCATCAAGCTCCAGCACGCGGTCTACAACCGCCGGGTCCTCGTTGCGGCTAACAAGCGCCTGGCGCACCCTCTCCGGCTCCTCTCTAACAAGTCTAATATCTAGCATCAAGCCCTCCAACTAATTAAGAATTAAAAATTAAGAATTAAAAATTAAGAATTACCTGGTCCCTCGTCTTCCCCTAAATATAAAGGAAAAGCAAAACCCCCGCACGTGTAGTGGCGTGTGGGGGCGAAGCTGAAGCGGGGTGCTTCAGCTTAGTGGTTGGCGGAGGACTGCTGGAATTTTTGCATGCCGGGCAGGTATACCAGCCACTCGTCGAGGGGACCGTTTTCCATGTAGCGGTGGATCATGTGGTAGACGTTGGCCCTCGGCTCCTTGGGAGCGCGGGCCAGGGGCATGCGGGCCTCGCTCACGGTCTTGCCGCCCTTGCGGTGGTTGCAGTTCTTGCAGGCGCTCACCAGGTTCTCCCAGGTGTGGGGGCCGCCCTTGCTGCGGGGGATAACGTGGTCCAGCGTGAGGTCGCGGGTGCGCACGCCACAGTACTGGCAGGTGTAATTGTCGCGGATGAATATTTCGCGGCGGCTGAGGCGGGCGCGAGGCTGTGGGCGGCGGATGATGTGGGACAGGCGGATGACAGAAGGGCAGTGTATGCTCATGCTGGGAGTGTGGATGACCTGGTGGTTCAGCTCAAGCACTTCTGCCTTGCCGCACAGCACGAGCACCAGGGCGCGCCGGGCGTTACATACGTTCAGCGGCTCAAAATTCTGGTTCAACACCAATACAGGGGCATTCTGCTGCATTTGCCTGTCCTTCTCTACTCTCTATCCCCTATTTCTCTATCCTCATACCTCGTATTTTTGGGGTATGCTACACCAGGGGCTATGCAACTCCTGTGCGCTCTGCTAGTATTCTACCATGCCCGTACAGCACACTGCAATCCTGTGAATATCGCGCGGTGGGAGGGCCTGTGGGGGTGCCCTGTGGCTGAAGCCACGGGCTGGCAAGGGGCAAAGTCCCCTACGGGGACTGAGCGACGTGAGGGTAGGACCTAGCTACGAACTGTAGGAAATGAGCGAACAAAGGTGGCCCTTGTCATCCTGAGCGTAGCGAAGGATCTAGAAAAGTTGGCGAGGGATGATATTAAATGTTACCGGCTTATGGTGCTGGCGTTCAGCGCGGTGGCAAAGGCAACATCTTAGATTCTTCGCTACGCTCAGAATGACAAGGGCGGGGCTTGGTACCGCACATGCTGCACTTTGCAGATAGTCTTTAGTCTCCTTTGGAGACTTCGCTACTTCTCAGCCCGTGGCTTCAGCCACAGGGCGAACGTCGCAGGACGAACGTCGCAGGGCGAACGTCGCAGGGCGAACGTCGCAGGACGAACGTCGCAGGGCAAACGTCGCAGGACGAACGTCGCAGGGCAAACCCTCATCCGCCACATCGAGAATGACGACAGCCTAAATCCGGTCGCAAACGCTGTTACTTTCTTCATTCGCCATGCGATGATACAAGTAGAGAAGGACGGTAGACGATAGACGATACCGCCGGACGGCAGAGTAGCAGGTAACCAATATCGCCGCTAAACAATAACACTCTTTGCGCGTCCTTTGCGTCTTTGCGTCTTTGCGTCTTTGCGTTTTCGTTCCTCCTCCAACTAAACGAGCGAAGTAGCCCATGCTGAAGCAGACGGCAGCCGCACTGTCGCCAACACATGCTATCGAGCGGGAGCCTGTCGAAGAGCAGGCCGAGCAGTTCGCCGTGCGCGCCGATGCCGACAGCTTCGTGCGCCTCTACCGTTTGTACCTCAACCCGGTCTACAGCTACCTCTACGCCCGCCTGGGCAACCGGCAGGAAGCTGAAGACGTCACCAGCGTGGCCTTCGAGCGGGCCTGGGCTAGCATCGCCAACTACGCCCCTACCGGCTCCCTCAAAGCCTGGCTCTTCACCATCGTCAATCGCTCCCTCGCCGACTATTATCGCGCCCGCAAGCCCCCGCCCGTGGAGGTAGACAGCCTCGCCGACACGCTGGCGGACGGCGGTGTGGGGCCGGAGGACACCGTCATCGCTTCCGAGCAGGTGCGCCACGTAATGTCCGTTATGTCGGCCCTCAGCCCGGAGCAGCAAGAGATAATCGCCCTCCGCTTCCTGGGCGAGCTTCGCTACAAAGAGATAGCCGCCATCCTGGGCAAGCGCGAGGCAGCGGTGAAAATGGCCGCCTACCGGGGGCTGGATGAAATGAGAAAACTGCTGGCGGAAGAATGAGGCCATTTTGGATTTTAGATTGTTCTTCTAATCCAAAATCTAAAATCCGAGAAGGGGTAACGATGAGGTGGTTTAGGCGGGTGCCGAAAGGATTCGATCTGGATAGCGAGCTTGAACAGGCCGAGCGCGACGTGTGGCGGGCCATGTTCGAGACTTCCCAGAAGACGAGGCCGGACGACGAGTTTGCACGGCGGCTGGAGTCGCGCCTGAATGCTCAGGCGCGGACCTCCCAGCCTGCAAACCGCGCCCAGGTGCGTCCCCTCCCCGGCCCCAGGCCGCAAGCCAACCCGCGTGTGATTGCGTCCCATCGCACCCAGTCATCCCGGCGGGGGCCGTTCGAGTTTCGCGGGCGGGCGAGGGGGCTTGCGATGGGGGCCGTCAGGCTGTCCGTGCTGGTGGTCGTGGTGCTCGGTATGGCGGTGCTGTGGAGGGGCGGGCTGCGGCCCAGCACAGGCACCACCGTCACGAGTATTGGGCCCGTTGGTCCCACTCGGCCGTACGACGAGCTTATGCGCGAATTCCTGCCCCCAGGCAAAGTGCGCCACCTCGTAATAGAGCATAGCTACGTGCCCGCGCCCGGCGACGACCCCGACCACAAGCCGCAGCCGGTGACGGGGCGGCAGGAGGTCTGGCTCGCGAACGGCCGGGACCATCCTATCCTGCGGACGCAAGCCGATTTGCCCGCCAATGCCTATTCTCTCGTGCAGCCCGTACCCCAAACGGAAGGTTTGTGGACGGTGCCGGTAGCCAGCCTTTCGGCCTTGATTGACGATGACTACATCTATGAGAACCTGGAAGGGACGCAGATAATGAAGCACCCCTTCATGTCGCGCTACCTGGTCCCCTTCCTGCCGAGCGACTGGTTTATACTGGAATCTCTAAGCAGGGTCACCGGGTATACCACGTTGCGAGGCAGGCCGGTCACATTGCTCGAAGACCTCACCCCCGTTGCGCCGGTCGTAAAGCACCCACCCAATCGCTACGAACCGAACCACTTTGTAGTCAATACCTACGCCGCGATAGATACCGACACGCGCCAGCTGGTGCAGGCCAGGCGCGTCACCACTTTCATAACGGGTAAGCTCTCCGGGCAGCAGGCTACCAACACCTACGACCTGCTGGTGGACGAGCTAAAGGACGCCAGTGAGTTCCCGCCCGATTTCTTCAGCCTGACCGTCGCCTCGCACCAAAACGTCGTGCTGTATACAGGCGAAGAGCTATTCTACGGCTTCCCGGGCGCCGACGCCAAGGGCACCCCCGTCCCGGTTGCCGACAAGATCCTGCCCGCCGCAACGGACGTACTCACCGGCACCCTCGACCAACAGCTTACCCCCTAAACGGCTATTCATAGACGGAAACGCCAAGACGCCAAGAGCCTGCCCTGAGCGAAGCCGAAGGGACGCCAAGGACGCGCCAAGATTAAGAGGGTGTTCTTAGCAAAAGGAGCAGGGTACGGCAGCATGTACCCTGCTCCTTTTGCTCTTTACCTTCATTCTCTTTGCGGGTTCTTGGCGTCCCTTCGGCTTCGCTCAGGGCAGGCTCTTGGCGTCTTGGCGTTTCCGTCTATCTACCAGGTACTGTTGCCGCAATCTCGAAATTCGGGATGTCTGTGCCCTTTGCTCCATACAAACTGTCACAAAGCCTCGTTCCGCGCTGTTAACTGGATAGACAGGGCCAGACCGACTCTGCGAAAGAAGAGGCCATGACCGACTCAGACAGTATTTTATTGGACCGCCTGCTCCACGGCGACAAGCTTGCTTTTGAGACTCTATTCCTGCGGCACCACGCGGGGGTGTACCGCGTGCTGTACGGCCTGGTGCGCGTGCGCGAGTGGGCGGAGGACCTGGCCCAGGACACTTTCCTCGAGCTATACCGCAACCCGCCGCGCGCCTACGAGGGCAGCAGCTTGCTAGCCTGGCTGTGCCGCGTGGCTCTCAACCGGGGCTATAACTCGATCAAGGGAGAGGACCGTAGCAGGCAGCGTGCCGAACGGGTGGAGGGCCTGGCGCGGGGGACCGCCCCAGCCGAGCACTCCGACCCTTCGGTCGAGGTGCTACGGGCCGAGGAGAACAGGCGGGTGCGTGAGGTGCTGGCCTCGCTGCCGGAGCGCCAGGGCAGGCTCTTGCTGCTACGCTACGCGGGCCTCTCTTACGCCGAGTGCGCCGGTGCGCTGGAAGTGGCCCCAGGCTCTATAGGTACTCTGCTGGTAAGGGCCGAGAAAGCGTTTAGGGAGGCATACGGCTCGTGGGAAGAGGCGGGGCAGGACGGCCTGCTTGAAAGGACGGCAAAATGACGGGGAACACCAGTAGCACGATACGAGGCGAGATGCACGACGAGGGGCAACTGCGCGCCTACCTGGACGGCGAGCTGCCCAGGCTCGAAGCGGCTAAGGTAGAGATTCACCTGGAAACGTGCGCGGAATGCCGCGCGCTGGTGGAGGAAATGCGTGCCGGGGCAATCGCGGTGAGCGGCTTGCTTGGCATGCCCGTGCACACGCCCGACCCGCAGCTTGCCCTGTCCGGCTTGCGTAACGCTCTTGGCGAGGAGGCCCCCGTTCTCAACCGTGTGACGGAGGGTGCCGCACAGGAACTACCTGCGTCGGCAGCCTGGTCGCGGGCGAGGACGCAAGCTTCCCCCGGGTGGCGCTGGTCCAGGCTGGCGCGGAGCGGCGTAGGTGTAATGCTGGCGGCGGCAGTCGTGCTGGGGCTGGGGCTGTTCTGGAGCGGGCTGCCGGGGCGAGTAACGGATAAGCCCCCGGTGCTGGGCATATCCGGTTCCCCCGAAGCAACCTCGACCGCCCAGGTAGATGAGGCGGGCGCTGACGGCACTCCGGCGGACGAGGTTGCGGCTGCCCGCAAGCTGATCGGCCTCCCGGCTCCTGAAGCCGACCTGCTAGACCTCTCGAGCGGACAAACGGTGAAGCTGTCTGCCTTCAGGGGCAAGGCCGTTGTGCTTACCTTCTGGGACACCATGTGCGAGCCTTGCCGCGTGTTTCTCCCGACGCTACAAAAAGCGCGAGACAGCGTTGGACCCGCCAGCAACGTGGAGTTCCTGAGCGTTACCTTTACTCACAGCGGCAGGGACACTCCCGACGGGGTAAGAGAGTTCCTCCGCGATAAGCCTTATACCTGGCGCTTCCTCCATGACACCACGGGGAATGCAATCACACAATACAAGGTTGCCGCTATCCCCATGACCTTTGTCATCGACAAGTCGGGCATCGTGCGAGAGGTGCGAGTGGGGACCGGCGATGCTCTTGCCGGCCTGCTTATTGACGACCTGAGGAGTATCTCGGGGACCGCCGCCCAGCAGACGCCCGGCACCCCCAGCGACCCTATTGCCAACTTCGTGCCTGCCGGGAAGGTGCGCCACATCCTCGTCACCGTGCGCAACGAGTCTGATGTGCCCGCGAACCCGACTTCAACGGTGTCGAGGGACATTTGGTTCGCGAACGGCGACAATCACCTGCTGATGCGCTACACCGCCGACCAGACCGACTGGTCGCGTGTGCCTGTAGAGACGGGCATCGAAATCTACGGCGCGCCGCCCCGCGAAGTGTGGCTGACGGACGACGCTCTGTACGTCCATAAGAGGGCAGAGTCGGGGCCGTTTCCGGCAGCCAACGTCGTGCTGAAGTACCCCTACGACCCCGACTACCTGGCTACGTACGGGCCGAACCCTGACGCCATGGCAGACTTGCAAAAGAGGTACCCGGAGGCCCAGGTCGTTGAGAACACCGTGCTGGACGGCCATCCCGTGGTCAAGGTAGTTCACCGCCCGGCGACTGGGCAGGCTTCGACAACGGGCACGCCCGGCGCGAACGACCGGCCCCAGGCCGCGCGCACCACGACTTACTGGATAGACACCGAGACAGGGCAGTACAGGCGGGTGGAAGTGGTCACTCAAGCCGAGGCGTCCCAGGGCAACGCGATGCAGGCGTTTACCAGCACACTGCAAATCGAGCGGGACGAAGTGCTGGATGCCGCCTACGCGGGACCAGGGTACTTCGAGTTCAAGCTGCCCGAGGGTGCGACGTTGCTGGAACGCGACGGCAAGGTTGTTTCGTTCGGCATGGAGCAGGGGACCGGAGGCTGGTCCGAGCACCTGGACGTGCTGGGCAACTTCTCCGTGCTGATGCCACGCACCCCGGACTACAGCTTCAACACGAACGGCCAGACGACACTAGGGGCTAAGGCGGGCGCGGTCACGTACGGCGTCAAGTATTCCACGCTGGCAACAGGCCCCTCCAGTGCGGCCGACCCCGCGACGCTGGAACGGACCTTTCAGATGGCCGTGGCTGAAGGTACGGTGCTATCGCAGCAGGACATTACCCTGGGCGCGTACCCCGGCAGAGAGTACCGGCTGCGCGATAACACCGGCAACTACCGCATCTGGCGGGTGTACGTGGCGGGGGAGCGCGTCTACACCGTGTTCTCCATAGCCCCCGACGAAACCACCGACGCCGACACCGTCCGCGCCTTCTTCGACTCCTTCCATCTCCTGAACCCCTAGCCCCATCCCTTAATTGAGGCGACGGCGGCTACAGTAACAAATGAGACGGAACCGCCAAGACGCCAAGAACG
>DASVQO010000542.1:0-7444 GCA_036389075.1 Chloroflexia bacterium
CGAGCCCCGGCTCTCCTCCTCCCCCTGCTCTATCACCACCGCCGGGCGGCCAAACTCCTCCACCAGCCTCCCCGCCACCAGCCCCACCACGCCGGAGGGCCACCCCGAGTCGTGCAGCACGATGATGCGGGTGCTGTCGTCCATGCGCTTCACACGCTCGCGGGCCTGCTCCACAATCGAGTTCATCACGGCCTGGCGGCGGCGGTTCTGCGCCTCGAGCTTCTGGGCGAGCTGCCGGGCGTAGTACGCGTCCTCCGTCATCAGCAGCTCGTAGGCGGTGCGGGCGTCGTCCACGCGCCCGGCGGCGTTGAGGCGGGGGCCGATGATGAACCCTACCCGGTCGGTGTCGATGGAGCCTGGCTTCAGCCCCGCGTATTCGAGCATGGTGCGCAAACCGGGCAGGCTGTTGTCGGGGATGGCGGCCAGCCCCTGCTGCACGAGCGGGCGGTTGGCCCCCTTAAGCTGCACCACGTCGGCCACGGTGCCAATCGCCACCAGGCCGAGCAGGTCCTTGTTGCGCAGGCGCTTCGGCTTGCCGCAACGCTTCACGAGGGCGCGCACCAACTGGTAGGCCACGCCCACGCCCGCAAGCTCCTGGTAGCACTCGCAGCCGGCCACGAATTGCTTGGGGTTGATGCACGCGGCGGCGTTGGGCAGGTCGGACGGCAAGTGGTGGTGGTCGGTGACAATCACGTCCATACCGGCAGTTCGGGCCACCTCCACCTCTTCGCGCCCCGATATACCGCAGTCCACCGTGATGAGGAGGCGGGTGCCTTTCGCGCCAAGCTCCCTCACCGCGTTATGGTTGAGGCCGTAGCCCTCGCTCATGCGGTTGGGCACGTAAGGCTCGACGTCGGCCCCGAAATGGCGCAGGGCGGTGGTGAGCAGGGCGGTGGAGGTCACGCCGTCCGCGTCGTAGTCGCCGTACACGACGACCTTCTCATGGTTGTTGAGGGCCTGGCAGATGCGCTCCACGGCGGGCTGCATGCCGGTAAGCATGGAGGGGTCGGGGTGCTGCGAGACGTCCTGTGGCTGGATGAAGGTATCTATCTCCTCAAGGTCCACGATGCCCCTGTTCGCCAGGAGCTGCACCATGAGGGGGGTGAGAGCGAGATGGGAAAGCTCCCGCCGTACGCGGTTGACCTGCTCGTCAGACAGACGAGGGTGGATGTGCCAGTGTGGGGAGCGTGGTTCCAACTAGGGGTCTCTCTTTTACACAATGCTAAGCTGCTCAATACGAATCGTGTGCTCTCACCAAATCATAGCACACCGGGATGTGTAAAGGCAACATGCAGATCGGGCAGGGTGCAGCCATCCTCAGCAGGGAGCCGGTCAGGGGCCTTGACACGGTCGCCCTGTAGGGGTGCCCTGCCACTTCGGTGGCAGGGCTACGGCAGCGCAATCCGCCACTTGACTCCCGAGAGTGTCGAGACCCTACGCTATGACCCTGCGGCTATTCCCCTACCCTGCATCTGAACGCCTTTTACAGAATCCGGTGCAGGGCTTCGTACATCGCCTGCTGCCGCGCCATCGCCCGCCGGTACACCTCATGATTCTCGGCGTTGGGACGGTAAGTCTCGGCCAGGGAGGTGGGCACCTCTTCGAACTCGCGTATGACGCCCAGAGCGCGCAGGACGAGCATGGCTACCCCCTTTGAGCTTGCCTCCGACTCGCCCGACGCGGTCACGGGCGCGCCGAGCACGTCCGAGAGCATCCCGATCCACCCCGGCACGTTGAGCAGCGCCCCCCCACTGGCAATCACCATGACAGGCGCGGGCACCACGCCACACAATTGGTCATAAATCAGGCCGAAGCGGTACATGATAGCTTCCTGCGCTGCTCTAATTATGTCAACAGGACGGGTGGCGAGAGACAGGCCGCCTATCGTAGCGCGAGCGGCCGGGTCCCAGCCGGGGCTGCGCTCGCCCGCCACGAAGGGCAGCAAGGTCAGCCCGTGCGCGTCGGGCGCTAGAGCGGCGGCCTCCTGCGACAAAGCTCCCCAGTCGCCCGCGTTGAGGGTCTCGCGCAGCCAGTCGAGCAGGTTGCCCCCTTCCGAGAGCGCCCCACCCAGCAGCGACAGGTCCCTGGTGGCCCGGTAGCACCACAGCCCATCCGGCACCCGCGCCACGCTGCCCGGCACAACCACCCGCATCGCCCCGCTGGTGCCCACCTGCACCGCCACCCTGTCCCGCGCCCAGCCTCCGCTACCCAGGTTGCTCGAAACCCCGTCGCCCACGCAGGGGAACCAGGGCACGGCCCGTAACTGCGGCCAACGCTCCGCGAACTCCCCCCGCAGCCCCAAGAAGGGGGCGTCCGCGTCCACAAGCGGCGGCAGTTTCTCCCTGGCAACCCCCAGGTAGTCCAGCCACACAGCGTCCCAGTCGAGGGCGTGCCGGTCGAGCAACCCGCTCCACGAAGCGACAGAGAGACTCTGCGCGACCTCCCCGAACAGCCGCGAGTACAGCCAGTCGCCCAGCGTAATCCAGCGGGCGGTGCGGCTGTATGCTTCGGGTAGCGTGCGGCGCAGCCAGAGGAGGCGGGCGGGCAAATAGGAACTATGCAGGTAGCAGCCCGTGCGCTCGTGTATCGCGCGCTCGTCCAGGGTAGCCCGTAAATGGGCGGCCTCCCCCGCGCACCGCGTATCGGCCCAGGTGTAAATCGGCGTGGTAGGGTGCCCCAGCGCGTCGATGCCCAGCACGTTAGACACCAGCGAGCACATGCCCACCCCCGCTATCGCCCCCACCTGCTCGCCCGCCAGCGCAAGCGTAGCATCGATGGCCTCGAAAATGCGCTCCAGCAGGTGCTCCGGCGCTATCTCCACGCCGCCGTCGGGGGTCACCCGCACATCGTAGCGAAGTTGCGCCTCGCACCCCGCCAGCTGCCGCCCCTGGCCCGTGAACAGGTTGGTACGCAGGGAAGAAGACCCCACGTCAATCGCGAGCACCAGCGGGCCGACTTCGCGCACCGTTGGGGAGGGGACTGTCTGCATAGGCACATTATATACCAGTGGTCAGTGGTCAGTGGTCAGTGGTCAGTGGTTAGTGGTTAGTGGTTAGTGGTTGGTGGTTAGTGGTTGGTGGTTAGTGGTTAGTGGTTAGTGGCCTGACACCTAGTCAGAAGATGTTGAGTTAGTACTTTTGCGGTATGCTATGCGTACCTACTCCAATCTTACTCAACACTCGCTACTGACCACTGACCACTGACCACTCCAACCATGAGAGAATACCGCTGGCAATTGATGGTGCGTAGTTACGAAGGCGATGCCTGGGGGTATCTGTCCTCAGCGTGGCTGCTGCGCTACCTGGAGCACTCGGCCGTGATGGCCGCCGCCGACGTGGGCTACGGCTCCCGGTTCCATGAGGAGAACCGTTCAGCCTGGGTCATAAGGCGGATGACCCTGCTCATGCCCCGTCTGATAGGGCTGGGGCAGGACCTTGAGATCGTCACCTGGATATCCCACTTCGCGCGCGTGCGGGGAGGCCGGGAGTACAGGGTGTTCGACGCCGGGGGCGAGCTACTAGCCACCGGCATAGCCGAATGGGTGTACATGGACCGGGCGACCCTCACCCCCATTGCCATCCCACAACAGACCCCTATCGACTTCGACGTGCCCGGCGCGCCCCTCGGCAACTACGATCCGCCCCCGCTCGAACCTCCCGACGAGGTGGAAGGCTGGGACCACAGCATGAGCCGCGTGGCTTACTGGCACGAATGCGACTCGCTCGGCCACGTAAACAACGCCGTCTACGCCGGGTGGCTGGACGATGCGATGTTCGCGGCGGTAGAGGCCCACGGCACGAGCGTGGCGGCACGGCGCGAGGAGGGCCTGCGGTTGAGCGGCGTGTACTACAAGCTCGACTACAAGCGCGCCGCCCTGCCCGGCGACGAACTGACCATCACCACCCACCTCGAACGGCAGTCCGGCCCAAGCTACGCCGTCTCCCAGCGCATCCTATCCGCCGACGGCACGGCCCTGCTCACCGCCGACAGCATCTACACCTGGCAAAGCGTACGGTAGCCCAAACACCCTACTTCCGACCGTACACGACCTGCACGCCCAGCAACCCCAGGCTCACTTCGTATGGCTCCGGCAGCTCCGGGTGCCACTCGAAACGATTGCGCTCGAAGTACTGCACCAGGTACGTTTTGCCGTCGGTGCGCGACACCTCGGGGAAGGGCTCGCTGATCGGGTTGCCATAGACCGGGAGCCCGCCGTGCTCCAGCCAGTAGGCCACAAACTCCCGCGCCATGTTGTGCCCCGTCTTCTCGAAATAGAGGGTGCCGGGCGTGCCGGAGGGTTGCGCGGGCATGAACGGCGGCTCGTGCTCGCGTCCCGCCGTGACGGTGCGCCCAAGCAGGCCCAGCAGCACATTGTACGGCGGCACATTCTCCGGGTGGTGCTCGAAGCGGGCGCGCTCGAAGTATTGCACCGTGTACGTCTTGCCGTCAGTTGGGCTTACCTCGCTGAACTCCTCCGTTATGGGGTAGCCGAATTGGGGGAGGCCGCCGTGCCGCTGCCAGTAGTCGCGAAACGCCCCACGCAACGTATGTCCGACCACCGGGAAGTAGCTCACGTTGGGGTCCCGGGGGTCGGGCACGGGGTCCGTAGGGTACTGGGTGGGCTGGGGCTGCGGGGTAAGCCCAGGGGTGGGGCTGGGAGCGGGTTGGCCGCCGTAACCGTAGCTCAGGACCAGGCCGTCCGAGCCTACCGCCAGCGCATGCGTCGCATCGGCCATGCTCACGTCCGCCAGCTCGCCCCTCGCGGCAGCAGGTAGAGGCTCGTTGCCCCACACGCCCGACCTGTAGCTGAACACCAGCGGCCTGCGAATGTCGCCCGGACTCGCCGCGTTGAGCACGTCCCTGTAATGCCCCACCGCCAGGCCGGAGTCTCCGTCCGCGAAGTAGACATGGCTCAGAAAGACAGCAGTCTGCGGGGGCAGGTTGAGGTTGGCGACCGGGTTGTCGGGCACCACGCGCTGCCATTTGCCCCCGGTGCGGTGCAATATGTACGGCGCGGAGACGCAGATAGCGCAGGTGCCGCTGCGGCTGCCCACCGCCCAGGCTTCGTCGGCGCTGATAGCCCGCACCCCGGTCAGCGTGTCATAGCAGGCGGTATCGGGGCAGGCGGGCGGCTTCTGCTCCTGCACCCACGCCCCGGCGGTGCTGTCCGTGCCGCCCGCGAAGCGCCAGATGCCCTTCTGCCCCACCATCCAGCCGCCACCTTGCCCCAGGTGCAGGCTGTAAATGGCCCCGTTGCCCACGGCTGAGTTGTCCACCGTCCACACGCCCTGCTTGTAGTGCAACAGCATCGGGAAAGGCTCGGCACCGACGCTGGTAACGGTCCCGTAGCCGCCGACCCAGCCTTCCTCGCCGTTGCCAAGCATCTGCACGGTCACAAAGTCGGCCCTGGGCCGGGTGATGGGCAGCGGTACCGGGTCCACAATCTCCTCAATGCTCACCACGTTACGGCCGTCGGTGGTGATGCGTAGGATCGTTTCCACGTCACCGACCGCCCATAGCTGCGTATCCCCCACGGCCACGACGGCGTTCAAAGGTGCCCGGTAGGTCGCGCTCGATACGGAGCGCCAAACGCCGTTGACAAACTCGTAGCGCACGATGATGCCGCCCTTACCGTAGCGCCCGCCCACCGCCCAGGCGTCGTTGGGGCCGGTCATGAAGACGCTCCGCAGATCGTACCCGGAGACGGCGGGGTCGAACACCTGCGCCCAAACAAGCTGTCGGGGTTGGGCTGTAGGGGTCGGCTGGGCGTGGGCACCCAGCACGGTGCCGAGCAGGGCCACCACCAGCAAGAAGGTGATAGCGGCCAGGATACCCAGTTGCTTTACACGTGACATGGCGTTACTCGACAGGGGATATTTGCAGGTAAAACGAAGCGTCCGCACTGGGGTTGCGGCACGTAGGAGATAACAGGTGTGGTCATTCACGGCGGGGTCTTACCCTACATGACGCCCTGTGGCTAAAGCCACGGGCTGACAAGTAGCGAAGTCTCCTTCCGGAGACTAGGAGACCTCCTTCATGCTACTTAGAGTGCCTTTCAAAACGTCAGGTAGCTACTTGTAGGGCCTACTTGTAGGGGCAGGCCCCCGTGCCTGCCCTGGTGGAGATTTGCACCTCGGTACGCCTGCTGGCCAGGGCAGACCCCCGTGCCTGCCCCTACATACCTTCGGTTTTGAAAGACGCTCTTAGTCCCCGCAGGGGACTTTGCCTCTTCTCAGCCCGTGGCTTCAGCCACAGGGCGATGGTGATGCGGCGCCGGCGGGAGGGAGTCCACCCGGGCTACCCTCACGGCCAGGCATAGCAACACCCACCGTATAACAAAACTCCGAACCGTCCTTGCGGACCGTCCGGAGTTTGTTTACCTCAGCTATCGAACCGAAGCTCAAATCTCTGAAGTAGCGTGAGTATACTGGATGTCCCGGCCCCGGTCAATTGGCCCGGGGCCGGGTTTTGCACATCCCGCCACGTCGCGGAAGGGGCGGGGCTAGCCGTAGCTTGAAAGGTGTGCCAGGCGGCCGTCAGGTAGGCCGCCCGGCGAGGTTGTGACTGCCAGGTGCTAGTCGCCGGTGCCTCCACCAGAGGAGCCACTGCCCATGCTGCCACCGCCGCCCGTGCCGCCGGTGGAGCCGCCACCTCCCATGTCGGAGCCGGAAGCGCCGCCGGACATGCCGCCCATGTCGCCGCCCATGCCCCCGCCGCTCATGCCGCCGCCGGACATACCGCCGGTGCCGCCACCGCCCGACATGCCGCCGCCCATCGAGCCGCCCATCGAGCCGCTGCCCATCGAGCCGCCAGAGCCTGAGCTGCTGCCGCCCATGCCGCCCGCGCTACCGCCCCCGGGTACGCCGGAGTTGGAGCCCGTTGACCCCATGCCGCCAGACATGCCGCCCATCGAGCCGCCGCCCATGTCACTACCACCCATGTCGCCGCCGGTGCTCCCACCGCCGCCCGACATGCCACCGCCCATGGAGTCGCCCATGTCGCTGACGCCCGAATCGCTCATGCCGCCCATGTCACCCATGGAGCCGCCACCGCCCATCGAGCCGCCGCCTGAGCCTCCACTCATGCCGCCCATAGAGCCGCCACCGCCGGACATGCCGCCGGTGCTCTCCCCGTAGCCCGTGCCGCCCGACATGCCGCCGGACATGCCCCCGGAGCCGCCCATATCGCCCATAGAGCCGCCGCCCATGTCGCCGCCGGTGCTGCCACCGCCACCCGACATGCCGCCGCCCATGGAACCACCCATGGAGCCGCCACCGGACGTACCACCCATGTCGCCGCCACCCATGTCGTCCATGCCGCCGCCCGTAGAGCCTCCACCGCCACCCATACCGCCTCCGGTTGAGCCGCTCATGGAGCCTCCGCTGTAATCGCTAGAACCTGTGTCGCCGCCCATATTGCCGGCGCCACCCATAGAAGAAGAGCC
>DASVQO010000543.1:0-10992 GCA_036389075.1 Chloroflexia bacterium
CCAAAGCGATCTTGCTGCTTCAATACGACTGCGAACCTAACACTAACTGGCTTCGGCACGATAAGGGTCCGGGCGACTACCAGTGGTGGGTACGGCAGGGTGTACCCCGCCTCCGGGTGGACCTCGCAAGTCTTGGCATTACCGATTTCCGCCTCATCAGCCCTCCATTGTCCTTCGACCCGAAGATGTGGAGCCTCGGAAAGCGCAACCCCTCGGTGTGGATACTGGACGATTGGTTTGCGGGCTATATGTGGACAGACGGTGGAAAAGTGCCAAGCTTACTCGGGCTGTTCGACATGGTAGGTGTAAATGCCTACTGGCAGCACCGAGCAGGCGAGCGGCAGGACAATATAGACGAGATGTACGACCCGTCGTATGGAGCCTGCTTCGAGCAGATGCACCAGCGTGCCGGGGGCAAGCCGGTTGTGCTGCTGGAGCTTAACAACTCGTCGAACGACCGCGCCGAGCCGCCCTCTGCGGAGGACCTGGACCGGGCGAGGGTTCGGGACCTGCCTGAGTATCTGGGGTGGCTTGATACCTTCACGTATATGGACCAGGCGCACATCTTCATGGTCGGGGGGAGCTGGTCGGGCTTCTGGGTGACCGAGACCCAGGCGCGCGCCATCTCCAGGGTGCGGCAGCCAGGTGACGTAAGCAACCGGATCACCGGACCTGTGAGGGTGTAGTTGCCCTAATCCGACTCTGTAGATTAGGCTATCCTCCAAGCATTAGGCTGGTAGATAGTATCTAGCCGGCCGCTCGCGAGTACCACCTTGAAGGCCTTGATCTCCCTGAATGATGCTCCGAGCGTGAACACCTTACCGATGCTCTGCACCAGGCCGCAGACGGAGGGGCGCAGACGGCAACCGATGAAGTCCCCTACCTGGATGGTCGCGGCCGCAACCTCGCACTCCTCCACCGTCGGGCAGCGACGGGCGACTGCGGCCGCCGGACCCGAAGTAGGGTCCGGGTCCGGCTCTGGCGTGACTGGCACCGTGGCGACCTTGAATATGCAGGTCGCCACGTACTTGCCCTTGATACGCTGGTTCAAGTAGCGGCCCTTGCTCTTGGCCCTGCGCAGGCCTCTCGCGAGCGCCTCCGGCACATCCTGGTACTGGTAGATTGAGCCGCTCTTGAACTCCACTTCCAGCACCCCCAACTTGGCGCTATAGCCCACGGAGGCTAGATTACTGGACTCTACTGCAACACGTTTCATCGTTGGTACGCTCCTACTCTTAGGCACAAAGGCCGCAATGATGATTCTGATAGTCTTGACCGATAACCGTAAACGCCCGGCTCACCATGCCCCTGAACTCGAAAGCTTCCTGCAACACGGCGGGTATACGAGGCGGTTCTACCCAGCCGAGCGTGATTGACTCCTGCTGTTCTACCGTGTAGACAGAGCCGCTTTGTGCGAGCACCACGCAAACTGCGAACTCCGAGCCGTATTCAAACGAGTCATTCAGCAGCAGGAACGGCTGGCCCTGGTGCTCTACCCTGAAGCCGACGCAAGCGCACCAGGAGTCGGTATACTCGAAGTGCTGTACCATTTCGTCAAGGGTTGCAGGCTTGATGCTGAATACGCGAGTTGCATGTATCATGGCTGTCTCAGTCCTTTGCTTACGAGGGGGAAGGGGCGGCGATACCGCCCCTTAGAACTTCGCTCCGAGCATCCGGCGCTGCGCTCTGAGCACCGAATCTATCATGCGAGTGACCTTGACTCCGGCTACCATTTCGCCTTCGGACTGGAGGCGCTCCCGTACCTCAGTGAGTACGTCCAGAGTGTGGGACACTTCGCGCCACTTGCGCACGGAGTAGACCCGATAGCGCGGCTTGAGAGGGGAGGGTTTACGTGCTATACTTGCCATGCTGGTGCTCCTATCAGGGTGACTAGCGCGGCGGGTGGTGTAGGCCTCGTAAACTTTCACCACCCGCTTTGCCATGTTTCCCGACTGTGACGATTACCTTGTTCTCTGTTTACCTCGGCTCTCAGCTCTGTACCGTGGTCCCCGTACTCTCTTCTGCTTCACTCGCTTCCTGCCTACTCTCTGCGGGGGTCCGTTCCGGTAATCCTCACATACTGATTATACCGCTACTATCAGGATTTGTCAAGAGGTTTGGGCTATTTTGGTGGGGCAATTTGTGCCTGGGATGTGCGTGGGGAGCGCGCTGGCCCGTGCCTGAGCGGGGTGACGTGAGGCCTCGGCGTGCATAACATTACGCCCTTGACAGATGCCTTATAATACCGCTATAGTCAGGAAGAGGAGAGCGAAGATTGAACGACCCGAATGACAGGGAAGAGGAGGGTGAAGAGATGATCGCACCAGCCACGCCACAGGAGTTGAGCGAGCTGGGACGCCGCTTGTCTGCGGCCAGGCGCATAGTCGAGAGTACCTGTGAGGTCTGCGGCAAGCCGATCAAAGGCATCCGCAAGCGCAAGTACTGTTCACACGCCCATGCCGAGGCTGCTTCATACCAGCGCCGCAGGGGGCGAGATGACGGGGGAAAAGGCCTGGAGCCGGAATAGTGGCAAGGGCAGCCACCAGATTGGCGCGGATAGGTCCGGGAATACAAAGATGCCGCTCGACCGACGGGCGGCATCTTTGTTGAGAGTTTGAGGGTAGCATCGGGGAGAGACCGGTGCGCACCTGCATCCCTATATTAGCACATTCGTCAACTGTGGAAAAGTGGTAGCTCTGTTGACACCTTTCGACACCATGTCCCATCCTCCAAAGTCCGCAAGTTGCGGAATTTGGCCGGCTGACAGACGTACCTGGCCGACACCCGAAGTGACCACTTTGACACCGGATGACACCTCATTTTACCACTGCTCAGTTGGCAACTCTGCCCCCTTCATAGCATTCTTGAGTGCCTAAATTTCCATGCCTTGACCCTGTTTGGCGGCCCTGATGGGCTGCTCGGCAGGGTGACTGTTACAATCGCACTGTAGAGGTCAGGAGTTCGAGCCTCCTCAGGTCCACAAAGCAGACATAAGCAGCACGGATGTTTAAGTATCCGTGCTATTCGCGTTTTCTTGGTGGTCACAATCTCGCTTGCTGTCATACCTGGGATAACAACTTTTCTCCTGTTTCTGATGGGCTCAGCCATTGCTGCCGTGCAGAGTGACCGACCCTACTGGCTATCTTCTTACTCGTAGATGTATAATCGCCAAGTTGTGACTGTAGCCGAACCGCTAAAAAGTCGATTGTGGGTAACATATATGACGAATTTCAATGCGCAAACTAATTTACAGTTACAAGCCCTCATAGAGGATGCGTCGCGGTTGTCCCTCGAGGTCGAAACTGAAAGGGCAGAAGCTTACCGTAGGCGGGGTATAAGATTAGCCCGTGTGCTGTTTGGAGCCACCAGCAACTACATCTCAAGATTTGATGCATTGAGCTTTCCTAAGGCAACAGAGGGAACGATTCAGGGGTCGGAACACGAACAGTGGACCCTCAACGTGGGGATTATGCAAGGTATCCTTTTTGAGATGCAGGATGAACTGGATGCATCCACGCCTGGCGCGACTGTCGTGATTAGCGGCAAACAAAACGACGGTGCCTGGTTATACATTCTGCTTGCCTTAGAACTTCTACTTGTGTCTGTGACCAGCGTATTCGGCAATAAGATAGCCGAGTACATTGACATTCCCATCAACTTCGTGTTTTTCATTATGCTATTTGGAATTGCTTCACTTTTAGTAGTCACAATTGTTCTAACAAGATATAGGGAGGGTACCAGAGGAGTTACACCCAATAACTCGCCAAGTGGGTCACTCCGTAGCGCTGTGGACTTCCTTCTGAGTAGGATTGTCACTATCTTCCCATTAGGTATACTTGTGGGGTCTGCGACGGGGATTTTATGTACAATCATCCTCCCCCCTCTATCTGCTGCACCTGTATTTGTGCTCCCCGGTTTCGGTGGAATCTATGGCTACGAAATTCTAGCTTACATAATTGCCCTTCCAACTCTGTACGCTGTAAATTCTTATAAGAAAGATCTAGCACTCCTAATGGCATATACTATTGCATTTGCCACCAGTATTGCTGGTATTAGCGTTGCCGTTTTTAGTCCTACAATTTCAGCTTATACATTTTATACATTCGTATTTTTCGACTACCTTCAATTCACTTTTATCCTTCTAAACCTTATTGGCTGCAATGTTTCGATGGTCTTGACTGCTATTTTGATACGTTCAAAGACTGCTCAAGCCATAATTGAGGACATTCGCGCCGTATTCCAGAAGGCAGTACAAGAGCGATGAAAACTCGAACTGTGTAACAGTTCGCTAGAAGACCTGGGATGCCTCTCGTCGATCCGTACCGCGGAGGTCAGGAGTTCGAGCCTCCTCAGGTCCACAACCAAACAGGCAACAAAAAGCCGGGATGTTCTACATTCCCGGCTTTTTGTTTGTCTCCTAGGCCCACATAGGTCTCGAACTAACCTATGGCTGTGTGCCTGGATGCCCTTGCAGGCTGGGGAGTTGGGGGAGCTCAGACTCCTCGCCATACTCGGCGTCGATTCTGGTCTCCTTGATGGTGTCTTCGCGTTCCTTGTTCTGTACCTTCTCGGCAGGCGTTTCGTGCTTGTACTCTATTGCCTCCTCCTTCTTGTCCTCTGCCTGCCCTTTGAGTTTTCCAATGTTCTTGGGATTCTTATCGCCCATTTGGAGCTTCCTTGGTAATTAGTGAGCTCTCGTTTAGCTCGGTTGGTTAGGTGGTAAGTCGTTGCGGGTCCTAACCTGGGGAGAAGATGACTGCGATAGTCTTGGAGCCCTGAGCTCTTGTCACGTTTACACCGAACCTGGTATAGCATCAGGCGGCATACTATTTGGCGAACGGGGTACAAGATAGATGGTTTGCCACACCCGGCTCTTGCCGTCACGCCCGGTGCTCACCGTACTCTCAGTTTCTACGCACACTACCGGCGAAAGAGCCTCACCAGGCGCATCGGGGCAGTCCTCACCGGACGGGGCTGTGGAGTGAACTAAGACCGTTGCCAGGACCTGCTCGCCCCGGTCGTACTTTGCAAGCGATTCTGTCATTTCTTCGCGGGTGTTACAGTGTTCTGTAAGTATCTGCTCAACGCTCTTGAAGCCTCCATGCCCCGGGGAGGTCCATAAATCTCTCACTTGCTGGTAGTACCAGGCTGCAAGCACATCTGCCTCCGTGAACGTGTGGTGATTGTGATTGACCCCAGCCAAGTCACGGCCTCCCTGATTAGCACTCCAAAGCTCTTGATAAGCGGACGCACAACCGCAAGCGCGCCCCGAAGTATACACAATGCCGTGCTACCAAACGGTATAGCTGCTCCCCTGGAATGGGGTAGACATGGCCTGTGTTGGGTGTTTCAGGCCGGACAACGCCAGGGGCGATAAGGTGCGCCTGCACGCACGAAAGGGGTCCGCTTTGGACCCCCTTCGCGCATAGATCCACTCCTAATTACCTACTTCCGGGCGGGTGTGACGCAGCCTGGGAAGAAGGTACCGGAGATGATCTTGGCGGCTTGCCCTCTTGTGACGTTCACCCCCGGCCTGAAGTAAGAGCCTGGGCATGGCTCCTCAGGGTGCCCTGCCGTGCCACATGGGTAGCCTGAGATGATCCCATGCAGCACTGCCCGCTCTATGTACTCGTAGAAGGGGCTGCCCGGCGGCACGTCGTTGAACGTCTGCCCGCTCGGTGTTTCGCTGTACTCGGCTACGGTCGTGGCTATCTTTGCAAGCTGTCCCCTGGTGAGGTTGTTGCCCGGCCTGTAGCAAGTACCGGAAGTGGGTTCTCCGTTCGTGCCGTCGCAGGCATAGCCGGAGATAGCTCCATGATCGTGGACGCGTTCGATGAAGAGCCAGAAGGGGCTGGAGGAGGGCACGTCGGCAAAGCTCTGCTGGCTAGATGGAATAGGGTCGGTGTAGCCTGCTGCATTGGAGACGATCTTGGCGATCTGGCCTCGTGTGATGTTGTCGTTGGGGCGGAAGCAGGGAGAGCCAGAGGGGCAATCGGCGGCACCTGAATAGCCGGAGAGGACGTTACGGCAGGCCAGGCACCTGATGAAGTCGTAGAAGGGGGTGCCAGGACCCGCGTCCGCGAACTGAATAGGGCACGCTGTGGCTGTGGCTGTGGCGGGGGGCGTGGGCGTGGCGGTGGAGGGGTCTACGAGCGAAACGCCGTTGATCCTGAAGGTCTGGTCGGGGTCGCCGCCCTGGGCCGGCGTACAGGTCTTTCTCACGCCCCAGTCGTTACAACCTGTGCTGCTGAAACCGCCGCCGGGGGCGCGCCATGCGGCCGGGTTGCCGGATTGTACCGACCTGTCCTGCCAGTACCACTGCTCGTTGGAGCTGGTCCGGTTGAGGTAGGCTTGCAGGCTCACGAAGTAGGTGCCGGGATAAAGGTCCACCGGCGTGGTAAGGGTTACGTAGTATACGGCGGTCACCTGGCTAAACGGGGGGTCGTAGATGAGGCTATACTTCTGCCCCGTGGCCGTGTACACCGGCGTTCCCGGCAGCGTGCCGGAGACTGCATAGAAGTAGACGTTGAAGTAGGTGGGCTGGGTGAAGGTGTTGGTAGAGCCGAACGCGTCGATGCTCTTCACGTTCCACAAGGAACCCTCGGGCACGGTGAAATCGTCTGCCGCCTGGGTGGTGAAGGCTGCCTGGGAGGGCGGGTTCTCCTGGGAAGAGATATAGAAGTTCGTGTTATTGTTCATCTGGTCGTAGAGCACGGCCTGCGGGCTAGACGGGGCGTAGGTGGACCTGTTGGCCCGCGCGGTAGTTACACTTAGAGCTACGGCGGCCCCTCCCACCGTTAGCCCCAAGAAAAGTGTGAGAAACAGCCAGACCCGGCGCGCCGTTCCTGTCTGGGTGCTCTTTGTTACCCGCCTGTCAATAAGCATTTTTTACTCCTTAGTTGCTTGGAGCGAACTCCAGACGGACGTACGCAGGCACGAGGAGGCGCGAGCAGCTATAAGTAGCTACAAGCCCCGAAACCCGCACCCTATTGAGGCCAGTATAGCACCAGGAAGCAGCAGTTACAATACTGACCTCCCGGTGCCCTCGGCCCACTTGCATCCCCCTTGCAGTGAGCTTAGTAGCTGCTCGGAGTCTTGAGTACAAAGTGAGCACCTAATGGACTGTCAAGTGGGCAGCGTGCGGGTGCACAATGGCCTTGCTCGAACTACCGGCCTCAGTACGGCAGACAGGCACTCCCTAGACGTAGAGGTTTGAGCACAGGCCCGGGTCGCGAGCAACATTGATATAGAAGTCGGCATTTAGAAAGGAGACACAGCAATGGCAGAGCTAACAGAATTGGTAAAGCGGTATTATGACGCGTTCAACAGGGGCGATCTCGATGAGGCCGCGCGGGCGTTTTCACCCGATGTTGAGACGACAGAGCCGGGCGCGGGCACCATGCATAGCGTGGACCAGTGGAAAGCCTACGGAGCCGGCTTCAAACGCGCCATGCCGGACGCACGGCTGAACTTCAAATCGGCCGTCGAGCAGGGCAACACCCTGGCAGTCGAAGGCACTTTCACGGGCACGCACACCGGGCCATTGCTCACCCCTGCGGGTGAGGTTCCGCCCACGGGGCGCAGCATCGAGCTACCCTACATAGATATCTTTACGGCGGAGGGCGGCCTGTTGGTGACTCACCGCGTCTATTACGACCAGATCACCATGCTGTCCCAGCTTGGGTTGATGCCCGCGCCCGCCGGGGCGTAACCATCTGCGAGGAAGCCCCGCGAGTAGATACAAGATGTCTTGTAATTAGTAGGAGGACACACAATGTCAGCACAGGATAACGGGAGAATTGCCGCACAGTTCAACGACTCCTTCAACGCTCGCGACTGGGACGGGGCGGTGGCCCTTTGCGCTCCCAACGTGGAGCTTGTCACGGTAGCTACGGGCCAGACTTTGCAAGGCTCCGAGGGCGTGCTACAGTTCCTGCAAGGCTGGGCCTCTGCCTTCCCGGATGGTAAGGTTGACACGACCGGGATAATTGCCGACGAGCGGGGCGCGGTGATAGAGTTCACGGGCGCGGGCACTCACAGCGGGCCTCTCCAGACCCCGGCGGGCGAGCTCCCCGCCACCGGCAAGCCCCTGACCTTGCAATTCTGCCAGTACCTGGAGCTTACTGGCGGCAAGATCGCCCGCGTTCGCCTCTACTTCGACTCCATGTCGATGCTGGGGCAGTTGGGAGTGCTCCCCGCGCCTGGACAATAGGCCATATATTGGGCACACGGGCCGCTAACGGCGGTGCGACCATAGCTCGATAGAGGCCTTCCAGTACCCCCTGGAAGGCCCTCCTCATTGGCTCGGTGCCCACTCCTATATCCACAGTCGCCTCTGGGAGTGGCACACGGGACGAACCTGCAAGCCTATGGCCTGGAGGTTATGGGGTGCACGGTAACCTCATCTCTGTGGCCGCGACCTACGACGCTGCTTTGCCGGGTGCTCTTTATTCGATTGCTGATGCCGGGTTGTTTTGTGACAGTTCTTGTGACGCTCGCCACGGTGAGATACCAGGCATACTGGGGCTACTGCTAGTTCGCAGGAGTCCTTGTTGACAAATAGTTGGCGGAAACCCTCGACCGTGCGCCTGGGAGGCTAAAATGCCGAAGCAAGACTGGTTTGCTCTCTTCTTTCCCGAACCCCTCGACAACGACGACTGGACTAACCTTCAGATCTCCGGCGTGCGCAGGGTGCAGCTTTTCTTTCGCACCGCCGTGAACCGGCCTAACATGCTCCCTCAACTGGCCTCTATGGGCGTGCGCGTGACCTTGCGGCTCGAGGAGCCGGGGCAGAACGAGCCGCTCAACGACACGTATTACGGGGCGGGCGGGGCAGGCATGATACGTACCCAGCTTATGCAAATCATGCAGTCGGTCCGGGTAGAGGCGGTAATCGTCGGCAACGAGCCGGAGCAGCCATACGATCTCACCTGGCAGTCGGGCAACTGGGGCAACAACCCCGACGGCAAGTGGCCCCTGGGTAAGGCCTGGCACCACGCGCGCGCCTTCGAGGAGGTGCGCCAGACGCTTGCCGATTTGCCGGTCAGGGTAGTGTCGCCGGGGTGGTCGTGCCAGAGGCTGACACCGAACGACAGGCCGCAGCCCGGGCGCACTACCTGGGCCAGGATTTGCACCGACTCGTATAACGGCACACTCGTCAGGGACCCCATAGTGGCGGCTAAATTAGCCACCGGCGCTCATATCTACGTGCACAACTGGCTGGGAGAGGAAGATTTCAACCGCTTCAAGTGGGAGTTCGGCAACGAGATGGAGCGCTGCCACCGCGCCGTGTGGATCAACGAGTGCAACACCAACAACGGCACGCCTGTGGAACGCATGCGGTCCGTGCTGGCAATGGCCGACCTGGTGCGGGCGCACCCCGATGGCAGCCGTGTGGAGAGCTTCTGCCCCTTCGTGTCGAACGGGCTCGGTAATCACTTTCGCCCGGGTTACATTATGCGAGAAAGGGCCTGTTACGAATTGGTTGCGGCCTGGATGGTGCGCTAGTCGTCCGCACGGTTGTGCTTGCTGAAGTGGCAGGGCCAGACCTGGGCTGAATGTTATCTATACCGTACGGACGCCTTTACCGGCGGCTCACCTCCGCGCAGTTTTCGTCCCTCCTCTTCTCTCTTGCCCTCATGCCTGCACTTGTCCCCTCTACCTCGGATTCCTCCTCTTGCTTCTATTCCGCCCACCGTCTATGTTAGAGAAGTGACATTAATTACGTGTCAGTTGGTTGACATTTTGTTCATGTTAGAGTATTGACAGTGAGGAACCTGCCAGTTATACTATGCCCACTAATTGCTCAGAAAGCAGGACCCTTAGCGGTGGTTACTTTGGGACCGTCAATTCTTTCTGTCCCTCGCGGGTCCTGAATATGAAGCTATAGGGTCTACTACCGGCGCGAACTGCGGCCCTCTGTTAGGGGTGGCTTTAGTATCGCGTGGTAGCCGCATGCCATGTTTGTGAATAGAGGCCGTGAGGAGCAAGATAATGAGTGGGACTAGGCGTAACCCGGTAGCGCAAGCCCGGCCCCAGGTCGGGGCGTTACTGGCAGGCATCTTAGCAGTACTAACCTCCCTTTACGCTGTCACCCTATCCGGGCAGAGCAGTCCGGTAGTGCTCAAGGCAGGCGTGGCGCCCAACAACCCGGCGGGCAGCAACATTGTCTTCAGCCAGGTATACGGGGGCGGCGGTTCGGGTTCGAGTAGTCTGGGCTACGCCAACGATTACGTCGAATTGTTCAACCCGACCGCGATAACCGTAACTATTACGGGCATGTCTCTACAATATGGTTCCGCGACCGGCAATTTCGGGGCTTCGGGCGCCATCATCACTTTCCCTTCTAATACGAGTATTGGGCCGGGCAAGTACTTCCTCGTTAAGCTTGGGAGCGCCGGTTCGCTTGGTGGCACTTTCACGGCCGATCTGACGAGTACAACGATCAATATGTCGGCAACGAGCGGTAAGATCGCGTTGGTGAGCAACGGCACGCTCCTTAATTGTGGCTCGACGGCCTCGCCATGTACCCTTCCGCACTCAAGGATCGTGGACTCGGTTGCTTATGGCGCATCGAACAACGGCGAGGGTGGCACCACGGTCAACAACGGCGCTGAGTTGGATAATTCAAAGGGAGCCGTCCGCAAATTGGCGGGCTGCCAGGATACGGACAACAACAACGCGGATTTCCACGTGGCTACAACGACTTCTTCGCCCAGTCTCACCCCACGCAACAGTTCGTCACCGGCTAGCCCCTGCGTCGCCGCTACTCCTACAGCCACACAGACCCCGGTTCCACCGACCAGCACCGACACCGCGGTTCCGACCAGCACCGACACAGTGGTCCCCCCGACCAGCACTGCGACTCCTACCGGCACGGCTACCAACACCGCGACTGAGACGAGCACAGCTACCAACACGGCCACCAACACGGCCACCATCACGGCCACCAACACGGCCACCAACACGGCCACCAACACGGCCACCAACACG
>DASVQO010000544.1:0-4061 GCA_036389075.1 Chloroflexia bacterium
CTAACCACTAACCACTAACCACTAACCACTAACCACTAACCACTAACCACTAACCACTAACCACTAACCACTAACCACTAACCACTAACCACTAACCACTAACCACCCAAGGAGGACATCCGCCACATGAGAATAGCCCTAGACGCTATGGGGGGAGACCACGCGCCGTTGGAGACGGTGAAGGGGGCTGTCGAGGCCGCCCGCGAGTACGGCATCGAGGTGGTGCTGGTCGGGCAGGAGGCCGCTATCAAGGCGGAGCTTGCTAAGGAAAACACAACCGCCCTCAAGCTAACGATAGAGCCTGCCGCCTCCGTCATCCCTATGGACGAGCACCAGCCCTCTACTGCGTGGCGTCGCCAGCGCGACTCCTCCCTTACCGTGGGCTTGCAACTGCTGGCCGACCGCAAGGTGGACGCCCTGGTCTCCGCGGGCAACACCGGGGCCGTGGTGTCGGGTGGCACTTTCGTGCTGCGGCGCATCGCGGGCATAGACCGCCCCGCCCTCGGCGTGCCCTTCCCCGCGATGGGCAACATCGGCAAGATCTTCCTGGTGGACGTCGGGGCTACCCCCGACGCCAAGCCCCACTACCTGCTCCAGTGGGCCCGCCTCTCCTCGATCTACATGGAGCGGGTGTACGACGTGAAGAACCCGCGCATCGGGCTGGTGTCCAACGGCGAGGAGGAGGTCAAAGGCTCCGAGCTTGTGCGCGAGACGTTCCCTTTGCTCCAGAACAGCGGACTCAACTTCATAGGCAACGTGGAAGGCAAGGACGTGTGCAGCGGCGTGGCCGACGTGGTCGTGACCGACGGCTTCACCGGCAACGTGCTCCTCAAGACGACCGAGGGCGTCGCCAAGATGATCTTCGACCTGCTCCGCTCCGAACTAACTTCCAGCCCCTTTACCAAGCTATTTGCCGCCGCCCTCCGCCCCAACTTCCGACGCATCGCCGCCCGCCTCGACTACGCCGAGTATGGCGGCTCCATCGTGATGGGCGTGGACGGCCTGCTCATCAAACCCCACGGCCGCTCCAATGCCAAGGCAATCAAGAACGCTATCCGAGTCGCCAGGAGCGCGGTCGACCAGGATGTAATGACCATCTTCCGCCAGGTGGGGGAGAGTAATTCTTAATTCTTAATTCTTAATTCTTAATTCTTAATTGCTGATTGGGGTGTTGGGTGGAGGTTCTCGGCGGACTACGGCGATGATGTGGGTGCCGCCGTCGCGGGCTCCTGGCTCTTGGCAGAAGTCTAGCTCCCAGTCTAGCAGGGCTTGCCAGGTTTGGGGGTCCGACATGGCTTGCTGGACGGCCTCGGGGTGCTGAAGGGTCAGGAAGTTGGAGGCTGAGGCCGCTACTATCTCGCAGTGGTGCGCCAGCAGCAGAGACTCCAATTCGGACCACCTGTACATGTGGGCCTTATGCCCGCCCGCCACCACGCCGTCCAGGTTGCCCGTGCTATTTACGTGGTAGGCCACCTCAAGCCCTACCCGCCCGGTTAGCTCTAGCACGCCGGGCAAGAAGGCGCGAGTACCGCCCAGCAGGGACATTACGCTTAGCAGCACGTAACCTCCCGGCTTCGTTACGCGCAGTAGCTCCTCCAACGCATCTCCCGCCCTCCGAAACAAGTAGCTGAGCGCGGCCCCGTAACATACCGCCGCGTCGTAGGTGGCGCTCGGCAGGGCCGACAGGTCGGTGACATCCATCACCTGCCGGGCCACTATCACCCCTTCAAATCCCGCCTCCTCGACCTTCTGGCGGTTCATCTCAAGCTGAACGGGAGAAATATCGCCCACCGTCACGCGGGCCCCTATCCGCGCCATCTCAATCGTGAAACGCCCCGGCCCCGCCCCTATGTCCAGCACGTGGTCCCCGGGCCGTATGAAGCGCCGGAGGTAGTGCGTGTGCAGGTGCAGGTTGGCGAGATTGGCGGGTCCGGCCTCCTGCTCGAAGCGCTGCCACTCGCGCTCGCCGTAGTCGTCATAGAAGCGGCTGACGTACTCGGGGTCGTAATCGTACTTCGACATGTCAGGCTACTCTCCTGCCGGTTTTGACGGCATGCGATGCCTGGAGGCGGCCTCCAGCAACCGGCGCACGGCAGGGCGATCCAGGTCTTCCGGCGTGTTGATCTTGATGTGGCGGAAGAGCTTCCCCGTGCCTGCCAGCAACCCCTCGGGGTCGGGTAGCTCGCTGCCGTAATTGAACCCCAGGTCGATGTGGCCCTTGTGCGTGCTTATGTAGCAGAAGTGCTCCGACATCTTCTTCGGCCCTACCCCGTAGCCTGCGGTCCCCTGCGTCGGCCAGGGCACCTCAACCACGTCGGGCATCACTTCCCTGATTAGCGCCCGCGCCCGCGTAGCCAGGTTCTGCACCTTCGGACTGCAAGCGGCCAGGATTTCGTTGAAGCCGTCGCTGGCCGATGTATGGGTCATATTCTTATCCTCCGCGAACGCACTCTCCTGGGGCGTAGCCCCACCCCACGGGTGCCTTTCTTCCCGCATTGCCACGCCACAAGTCTATGCCAATCCGCTCGCTCTGGCAAGTGCCACATACGCTAAAACCCCCACAACCTCAAGACGCACTTAAGGATGTGCTATGCGTCTTGAGAGTTGTGGGGCAAATGTACGGAGCGGCACCAACAACTTAACTTGTTACTTAAGGAAGTCCTATATCAAGTTAAGTTAGGCATCCCGTTCTCATGCTCAACTGAGCCTCACCCACGCTCCTGTTCTCACACTGGCCCCTGCCGTCCTGTCCTAGCTAACCCCGCTCTAAACTCTCACGTTGGGTGCCTGCTTTGCCTCCCCTGCTTGATGGGTGTTATAATAAGCGTTGGCTCTTGGTGGGCCTGTTGCATTATGAAGGTACTCTCTGTAGTCGGGGCGCGACCCCAATTTATCAAGGCCGCTCCCGTGAGCCGCGCCATGAAGCGGGCCGGTCTCGAGGAAGTGCTGCTGCATACCGGCCAGCACTACGACCCGGCGATGTCCGAGGTCTTCTTCGCGGAACTCGACATACCGGCCCCCCGCCACAACCTCGGCGTAGGCTCAGGCTCCCACGCCGGGCAGACCGCCGCCATGCTCGTGGGCATCGAGGCGGTGCTGCTGGAAGAACGGCCCGACTACCTGCTGGTATACGGCGACACCAACTCGACGCTGGCGGGGGCGCTCGCGGCGGCCAAACTGGCTGTGCCGGTGGCCCACGTCGAGGCGGGGCTGCGCTCCTACAACCGCGAAATGCCGGAGGAAATAAACCGCGTGGTGGCCGATAGCCTCTCCAGCCTCCTCTTCTGCCCCACGGGTGTCGCCGCCGCTAACCTGGAGCGTGAAGGCATCACCAGGGGCGTGTTCGTGGTAGGTGACGTGATGTACGACGCTATACTGGACTCCATACCGCGAGCCGAAGCCGTGGCGCCCTCGCTGTTGTCGAAGCTGGCGTTAGAGAGCGGCGGCTACCTGCTCGCCACCGTCCACCGCGTCTCCAACACCGACGACCCGGCAAACCTGGCAAACATCATCGGTGCCCTGAGCGACTCCGGCGAGCCTGTGGTCTTTCCCGCCCACCCCAGGACGGCGAAGGCGCTCCAACAGGCTTGCGTCGTCCCTGGCCCAAACGTGCGGCAAATCGGCCCGGTGTCGTACCTTGAGATGCTGGCCCTGGAAAAGCACGCCCGCAAGGTGCTCACCGACTCGGGCGGCGTGCAAAAAGAGGCGATGTGGTTGGCAGTCCCCTGCGTCACCATGCGCGACGAGACGGAGTGGGTCGAGACTGTAGAGCTAGGCTGGAACACCCTCACCGGCACCGACCAAGCTCGCATCCTCGCCGCCATACACGCTCCACGCCTCCACTCGACGCCACCCGACGTATACGGCGACGGCCACGCGGCGGAGAACATTGTGAACGTGCTAAGGAATGCGTGATGGCCAATGTGAGCTGCGCGGGACGCCCTGTGGCTGAAGCCACGGGCTGAGAAGGGGCAAAGTCCCCTACGGGGACTGAGGAACTTCATGTTGTCTCCGAAGGAGGCTTTGGTTCTTGTCAGCCCGTGGCTTCAGCCACAGGGCGT
>DASVQO010000545.1:0-1864 GCA_036389075.1 Chloroflexia bacterium
CGAACATGACGAGTACCAGGATGGTCACGCCGATTACCACGGGCGCGCTATTCTGGGCGCTGCTCTGGGTCGTGATGTTTATGCCCCTTATCGCCAGCAGTTGGGCCGGTAAGAAAGCGTCCCGCACGATGCGTATCGCGAAGATGTAGGCAGGCAGCAGCGGGAAGGCGAGCAGGAAATCGACCACCAGCATGAGCAGTTTGTCCACCCAGCCCCCGTAGTACCCCGCAATCGCGCCCAGCAGCGAGCCTATGACTACCACCGCCAGCGCCGCTACCAGGGCCACCGCCAGGGTGGTGCGGCCCCCCGTAAAGAGGCGCGTGAATATGTCCCTACCCAGGTTGTCGGTGCCGAGCAGGTGCACGTGGCCTTCCGACCCCACCGTGCCCATCGGCTTAAGCCAGTACAGCGGGCCTTGCATGGCATCGACGCTGAACGGCGAAAAGAGCGGCACCAAGACGACGGCGACCACGAGCACGGCCAGCGTCAGCAGGGCCAGCATGCCCAACCGCTTCTTGCGAAAGCGATGCCAGGCCAGGCCCGACCACGAAGCATTGGCGGTGGCATAGGAGCCGCGCGCCGGGATAGCAGTCGCCATGCTCTCTTGTGTCTCCCACTCCACACCCCGCACGCGGCAAGCGCACGCAACTTGCCGGTGCCTCGGGGCGTTATCGTATTATCGAAGGCATAACGGACCTCATACTAATAATCGACAAGCCCCGTAAATAGTAACACGTGGTTTTCCGAGCATTACACGCGCAGAATATTTCAACCCAGCCCCACTTCCTGTTATCCTCAACGCAGTGAAGGACCAGCCGCCCCTGTTTGATTGCTGCTTATTCGGTACCGGGCCCCACCCTGTCATTTCGAACATAGTGAGAAATCTCGTCCTCTACCCCGATGTTACCCCTTTCTTACGACCCTCTTTTGCTGATTGCTTCAGGGAAGCTGTTACTTTGGGTGCTGAGGGACGAGATTTCTCACTACGTTCGAAATGACATAGGGGGGCTTTGGGTGCCCTTCTGCGCCGGTCACATTCACGACATGCTATAATTTCCCATGCTCCAAAGGCTAAAACTACCGCGCCGCCTCACCTCCGGCCTCCTGTCCGTAGACTTCTTGATAATGTCGGCGCTCTTCCTGTTTGCCTTCGCGCTGCGCTGGTACGGCATCTCCGGCTCGCTGCCCTACGTGGCCCACCCCGACGAGCCGAAGGTGATCGACTCCGCGATCCACATCGTCAAATCGGGCGACCTCAACCCCCACCTGTACATTTGGCCCTCGCTCTACATATACATCCAGGCGCTGCTGCTCAAAGCGCACGTGCTGTGGGGCACGCTCAGGGGCTACTATCAAGGCGCCGCCTCCCTGCCCGACGTGACGCACATCCTCACGCTCGACTCCGGCGTGTACGTGTGGGCGCGCACGCTGGCCGCGCTCGTGGGCGCTATCACCATCCCGGTGCTCTATCGCGTGGGCAAAGAGATGTTCAACGACAGCAGGCGGGTAGGGTTGGCGGCGGCCCTCATGCTGGCGGTGTCGCCCCTGCACGTTCAGTACTCCCACTTCGCCCTCATGGACGCGCCCCTCGGCCTGATGGGTATCTTCGTGCTGTGGGCCTCCTACCGCCTTAGCCGCTCCCCCATCTCCGGCAAACCGCTGCTGCGAGACCCACTGTTCTGGCAGGCCGCACTGGCGGGGCTGCTCGTGGGCGTGGCTACCGGCACCAAGTACAACGGCCTCTACCTGGGCGTGGTGCCTTTCATCGCGCTCGTCATGGCCTGGCGGCGCAACAGGCACACATTGGGCCGGGGGCGGCTGCTCGGGGCCGCGCTTGGCATGGGGGCGTTCGCCGCGCTCGGCT
>DASVQO010000546.1:0-54811 GCA_036389075.1 Chloroflexia bacterium
CTAACTACCTCCCCGCCCTCGCCGTAGCCCCCGCCATAGTATGGGTCCTGCAACACTGGCCGTTCTAAGCACGTATGTGGGTAGAGGGCGAGAGCTACGCGTAATTCGTAATTCGTAATTTCAAAAGGACTACCATGTTGGGGAAAGAGACGCTAATTCCGATTGCTGCCGTGCTGGTGTTTGTGGTGGCAGTTGTGGGGCTGTTGTTTGGCGAGCGGCTGGGGTGGATGGATATGCTCAGGCAGATACCGCCGGTTGCTATATTCGCGATAGTTGCCTTCGCGTTGCTGGGTGGCTGGAGGATCAGGCCGGGCCGCAGTATAGGCAGCGTGGGGCGCAACATCTGGCTGGCCCTGTTCATCTTTTCCGTGCTCGTCCTCATCTGGCAGGTCGTCTCCTATTTCCAGGCCCGGTAACCATCGCTGGCACGCCCTGCCACTGAAGCCGTCACGACGCCAGCCGGGGTAATTGGCCCACCGCAACCCCCGGCTGGCGTGGGAACCATATCCTCCCCGGCTGGCCGTTGAGACACGTAAGCCCCATGCCAGCCGCGCCCACTCCCTTGTATCGGGTTGCATAGTACCCCCGCTAACAGACACATGTCCCCAGCCCGCCGGGACCATCCACCGGCCCCAGCGGGACCACGGACGCCCCCAACCAGGGAGTTGACATCGCGCATATAAGGACCTAAGCATCTTATCCGCGCGCCCCGCGCGGCCCTATAATCCCCTCGTACGCCAAAGCGAATCATCTGTCGGCCCCGGTGCACTCTATAGCACGGGGTAGAGAGGCGTCTGCAGGGCCTGTCTTTACACTGGTGATGCACGAGGCGTAGCCCGCCGGGGCCTACCGGCAAACCTTATTCCAATATTCTTCAATAGGAGTTATCCAACAATGTTCAAGAAGCGCTTCAAGGTAAGCATGGCCGCCCTGTGCGTCATGGCTGCCCTCGTCCCCATGTCGGCTTTCGCCGCCGACACCACCGTGACCGTCAACGGCGGCGCGCTCAGCATCTCGGCCCCCACCGTCGCTACCTTCACCGCCGTGAACATGGACGGCACAGCCAAAGAGACCAACGCCGCAGTGAGCACCTTCAGCGTCACCGACGCGCGAGGCAACGGCAACGGCTGGCACGTTACCGCCTCGGCAAGCCAGTTCGCTGAATGGAGCGGCGGCGCATACGTTACCGACGGCAAGACCCTGGCTGCAGGCTCGCTAGAGCTGTCTGAGCCGAGCGCTACCGCCAACGGCACTGACTCGCCCGCCCCCACCGTCGAGTCCGGCCCCTACACCGTCGATGACGGCTCCGGCGTGACCCTGGCGAGCGCCGCCGTGGACGAGGGTATGGGCAAGTACGACTTCGGGGCCACCAGCCTCACCCTGAGCATACCCGCCGACGCCTACGCAAGGACCTACAAGAGCACCGTCACCATCAGCGTCACCACCGCACCCTGACCGGGCCGCTCGCGCACGGGGGCTGCCGTTCGGTAGCCCCCTGTTCCGTCCAAACAGCCGGGGAGAAGAAGAGAGACATGAGAGTACGTAACATCATCGCCGCCGCTGCCCTGCTGGCCTGCCTGCACTCGGCCCGGGCGTTACCCGCCTCGGCCCAGGAAGGCGCAGAGGTCAGCGATTTTTCGCTTACAGCGGTCAGCGACACGCAACAGCCCCTCGTCACCGACAAAGGTTACTTCATCTACCAGCTAGCCCCCGGCAGCACGAGCACGGGCAGTCTGCTGGTCAAGAACAGCGGCGATAAGCCCCTGGAAGTGCAGCTTGCAGTCGTGCCCGCCATGACCGCCCAGAACGGTGGCAGCACCTTCGGCGCGCCCGGCAGCGGCAGCCAGGGTCCTGCCGGTTGGGTAACGCTCGACCGCCCCAGCGTCAGCCTGGAAGCGGGCGCGTCAAGCTCGGTTAGGTTCGCCGTGAGAGTGCCCGGCGCCACCAGGCCGGGGCAGTACCTCGCGGGCATCGCCGCTTACAAACCCAGCGCCCAAGTCACACGCCAGGTAAGCAACGGCCAGAACCAGGCCAGCGCCATACTCGACGTGCAGATGCGCTACGTGGTAGCCGTGCAGGTAGACGTGCCGGGCGCGTGGCAGGCCGCCATGTCCATCCCCGAGGTGAGCCTCATGGAGCAGCCATCCGGCCCGGTCCTCGGCCTGCGCATCAAGAACAGCGGCGACACGCTCCTGCGGCCCACAGGCACGGTGAAGGTGGTAGATGAGAGCGGCAACACGGTAGTGGAGCGGGCCGTCAACATGGGCACGTTCGTCGCGGGCACCGAGGTACGCTACCCCGTGCCCTGGCCGTCTATCCCCAGGCCCGGCGGCTATAACGTGCGCGTGGTGTTGAACTACGGCGAGGGCAAGACCGCCACCTACGACCACGCCATGCAGATAGAAGCACGGCAGGACGCAGCGCCTGCGCTTCCCAAAACCAACGGCCAGGACGTCCCGGCCCCCGAAGCACCGGACGTCGCTACCACCAATGCGGCACAGGCACGGGGCGCGGGCGTGGTGCTGATGGCTATCGAACCCTGGATGCTGTACGGCTTCGGCTTCGCCCTGCTGGCAATCCTGGTGCTACTAGCCCTCAACCTGGCCGCCGGGCGCAAGCGGCAGTCCGGATCGGACTAGTACCGCGCGCTCCACGAGACGGTCAGGCCACAGCTAAATATAACAACCGGGAAGGTGGGTCTGCGGACCCACCTTTCTTTTTGTAATTCCGCTCAAATTGCTGTCGAAATCAGCCCTCCGAGCCGGAATAACCATTAGACCACCCTTCCCGCACGGACCGGTAATGCACCCACAAACACCCTACTACATAGCCCTGAGCAAAGTGCCCGGCGTGGGCGTGGCCAGGGTGCGGCGGCTGCTCGACCATTTCGGCAGCGTCGAGACGGCCTGGCATGCTACTCTGGGCGACCTGCTGGCCTCCGGCCTTGACGCCAGGTCGGCCTTGTCGTTGGTGGAGACGCGCCGCACCGCCAGCCTGGAGTCGGACCTGGAACGGCTGGCGAAGCTCGGGGGCCGGGCCTTATCCTGGGAGGACGACGAGTACCCCCAGCGCCTCAAGGAGACGGGCAGCATGCCCCCGGTGCTTTACGTGCTGGGGGAGATAACGCCGCAGGACGCCTGGGCGGTGGGCATAGTGGGCACCAGGCGCGCCACCCACTACGGCAGGGAGGCGGCCCAACGCATCACTGCGGGCCTGGTGGAGGCGGGGGTGAGCGTGGTGTCCGGCCTGGCGCGCGGCATAGACACGGTGGCGCACAGGGCCGCGCTGGAGGCGGGCGGCAGGACGCTGGCGGTGCTCGGCTCCGGCCTCGACGTGATTTACCCGCCCGAGAACCGCAACCTCGCCAGGCAGATAGCAGAGGAGGGCCTGGGCGCGGTCCTCACCGAGTACCCCCTTGGTACCCAGCCCGACGCGGTCAACTTCCCCCCACGCAACAGGATCATCAGCGGCCTGTCACTGGGCGTGCTCGTGGTGGAGGCCGCCGAGAAGAGCGGAGCGCTCATCACGGTGGAGTTCGCGCTGGAGCAGGGCCGGGACGTGTTCGCCGTGCCCGGCCCTCTCACCAGCCGCCTGAGCGAAGGCACCAACAGCCTCATCAAGAAGGGCGCGAAGTGTGTCACCCACGCCGCTGACATACTGGAAGAGCTACACCTCAACATGGTCACCGAGCACGTAGCGGCGGTACGCGCCCTCCCCGCCGACCCCACCGAGCGCATGCTCCTCGAACACCTCCAGGACGACCCCCAGCACATCGACCACCTCACCAACCTCAGCGGCCTCCCCGCCTCCACCGTCAGCGCCGTGCTCACGATGATGGAGCTGAAGGGGCTGGTGCGGTGTATTGGCGGGATGCAGTATGCCGCGAGGTAGGGTTTTGCCTATAGCGTGTGGCACGCTAAACAAGTAACACTAACAAGACCAAGGTAGGAGCAGGTACGAGTGTATATTCGCACACACTAGAGCAGATTGCGAATGGATCTCTTGCATGGGGATAACCCTCGCTGACGCGCTCGCCTCCTGTTATACTGGCATGGCTAAAATACGCAGATAAGCGTATGGATGAGGGACTACTCTTAGTGAAGCCTATAGCAACGCACCAAAAGCTTAGAGGGGGATACTACACCCCAAAGCGAATAGCTGACTTCCTCGCACAGTGGGCTATCCAGTCACCAACGCAAGAAGTTTTAGAACCAAGCTGTGGCGATGGAGCGATATTGCTGTCAGCCGTTAACAGGGTCCTGGAGCTCAACAACCATCAAGGACCCACCAGCCAAGTACTTGTCCACGGCGTCGAGTTTGATCCAATTGAGGCGACAAAAGCGGAGAGTCAAGTACAAGCTATTCTGGGCGCGCATCCATTTGCTCGGGTCTATCGAGGTGATTTCTTTGCATTTTGCCAACGGTGTTTACAGGAGGAGCGCCTGTTTGACACGGTAGTAGGAAATCCCCCATTCATACGGTATCAGAACTTCCTTGAGGAGCATCGGACAGCAGCATTCGAGGTCATGCACCAAGCTGGGCTCCACCCGAATAGGCTTACAAATGCCTGGCTTCCATTCCTTGTGGCATCTACATTGTTGTTGAGGAAACGTGGCCGTATTGCTATGGTTATACCAGCGGAGCTTCTTCAAGTGGACTATGCCGCAGAACTGCGGTCGTTCCTCAGCCAACAATACAGTAAGATAACACTTGTCACCTTTAAGCGCCTGGTGTTCGAGGGCATTCAGCAAGAAGTTGTACTGCTGTTAGGTGAGCGGAATGGTGACGCACATACTGGCATCAGAACAATTGAACTTGATGGGTTAGATGATCTCACCTTATTTGAACATACAGACTTCTCGGCAAATCAACTCAAGCCTCTGGATCACTCCAAAGAGAAGTGGACCAGATACTTCCTAGAGCCGGAGGAACTTGGGTTATTGCGAGAACTTGAACTGCACCCCAAGCTAATATCCGCTAGCAACATCATTGATGTTGACGTAGGAATCGTTACCGGCCTGAACGAGTTTTTTGTATTAACTCAGGAACAGGTTGTAACTCACTCTCTAGAACCCTACACCCACCGCATTGTGGGACGCTCAGGTCATCTGCCAGGTGTTCTGTTTAGTGAGTTGGATTGGAAAGCAAACGCCGCAAATAACCATCCTGCCTTTCTGCTTAGGTTACCGGACGTGCCATTCGAGGCGCTACCCGGTCCAGCCCAGAAGTACGTTACTATGGGAGAGGAAAAGGAGATAAATAAGGGGTACAAGTGCAGGATACGCAAGCACTGGTACACTGTTCCATCTGTCTGGACACCCCAGGCTTTCATGTTGCGGCAGGTACATGCTTACCCCAAGTTGGTTGTTAACGCAGCCGAGGCTACCTGCACCGATACTATACACAGGGTGAAGCTCCTAAACGGCGTTGCTGCGCCTACTATAGCTGCTGCCTTCTTGAACTCGCTTACATTTGCCTTCACCGAAGTTTTAGGGCGGAGTTATGGCGGTGGTGTCCTTGAACTTGAACCCAGAGAAGCAGAGAAGTTACCGCTGCCACTACTTGGAGCTGAAGCATTAGACCTGAACAAAATCAACGACCTATTACTTGCGGGTAAAATTATTGAGGTCTTGGATATGACCGACAAACAGCTCTTGCAGGATGGCCTTGGCTTGACCGCGAGTGACAGCAAGACGCTTCGGAGTATTTGGGAGAAGCTTAGAGATCGACGTATAAACAGGAAGTAAGAAGATATGCCCTCTCCAACACGGCCTCGATTGGCGCGCGTGCCCAAGTATACGCTGGGGACCATGCCTGCAATTGACGTCTCTCAGGCCACCCTGGCAGAATTTGGGAAGGTATGGCTTGCCAATAAGCAGAGTTTAAGCCGGACTCCACCCTATTCATCTAACGAGTTGGGTGGGCTGTTCGACATGGCTGTAGGTAAAGCGCTTGCAGTATTGTTAGGGGATGTTCCTATAGAGGTTCCAAGCTCTACAGCCCTGACACCCACATTGCCTAATTGTGTGGAGGTCGGTCCAGTTCGGATTATAGGAGGTGTACGTCCGCAGAACTTTGACGTGGGATATCGGCCTGATGGCGTGCGATTTGCCTTCGATAGTAAGACCCTCAATGATAAGAAGAGCATTGGTAAGAACTGGCAGAACATGATTAATGATCTGGCGACAGAAGCGACAACTGTGCACACCAGGTTTCCCCATGCAGTCGTTGCCTTCATGCTGATCGTGCCACAGCCTGTACTTTCAGCTCCACGCGAGAGGGCAATAATAGGCACTTTAGAGCGTCTTGCGCGCCGTGTGAACGTGGATGACCCCAACCACCTGGCTGAGGCTATCTCCTTTGTGCTCTGGAATCCTGCTGATGGCAGCATCGATCCCAACGTGCCGGACCCGGCTTCTCCTTTGCGCATTCAGAACTTCTCTGTGCAAGTACAGGCGGCTTACGTCAATCGTTATAAAGGTCTCCCACCCCATGCCGCCGAGTAGCCTGACGTTCCTGCGGCAGTTACGAAAGTCTCAAATCCCGAATTTCCGTAGTCAGCCGCACAGGCAGGCTTAACAGCGCCGCATCTAGTGCACGCCAGCGACAGCCCATACAGGGTCCGCAGGCGGATTTACTCTCCCTCTCATGCCCCTGGCTGCAAACCCCCTCATGCCGCATAATGGTACACTATGGCGTGCGTGCAAGGGAGGACCTAACTTGACAATCGGGGCTGAGGCGCTGGCCGTCGTCTATGGCCTGGCGTCGGCGCTCACCTGGGGCGCGGGCGATTTCACTGGAGGGCTGGCGACGCGCCGGGCCAGCCCCTACGCCGTGGTGGCGATATCCCAGTGCGTTGGCTTGCTGCTCCTGTTGGCCCTCGCGCTCCTCCTGGGCGAGCCGCTACCCCCGCCGGTAGACCTCGTATGGGGCGCGCTTGCCGGCCTCATGGGCGCGATAGCGGTGCTGCTGCTCTACCGCGCGCTCGCCATGGGCCAGATGGGCATAGCGGCCCCCATCACGGCGGTGCTCGCCGCCATCGCGCCCGTCATCTTCAGTGCGTTCACGGAAGGTGCCCCCAGCACCGTGCAGCTTGCGGGCTTCGCAGTCGCCGTCATGGGCGTGTGGCTGCTATCGAGGCCCAGCGGCCCCGTTGGCAAGCCCCAGGGTATAGGCGTGGCCGTGCTGGCGGGCCTGGCTATCGGGGCCTTCCTCATACTGCTGCAACAGGCGGGCACCACGGCCCTCTACTGGCCCCTGGTGTCGGCACGCATCGCCGCCCTCGCCCTGATGGTCCCGCTCGCGCTGCTCAATCGCGGGGCCGGTGGGTTCCCCGAACGCCGCGTCCTGCCGCTACCTGTAATGTCGGGCGTGATGGACGCAGCGGGTAACGCCTTCTTCGTGCTAGCCGCCCAGGTCGGCCGCCTCGACGTGGCGACGGTGATGTCCTCCCTCTACCCCGCCAGCACCATCCTGCTGGCCGCCGTCGTGTTGAAGGAGCGGGTCACGCGCATGCAGGTGGCCGGTATCGTGGCCGCCTTGGCAGCTATCGCCCTCATCGCCTCCTCATAGCACGCGCACACCCCAAGTCCCTGAGCATCGCGGCAACACCAACAAAGAGACGGAAACGCCAAGACGCCAAGACGCCAAGAACCACGCCAAGATTATGGATGGTGTGCTTAGCAAGGGGACCAGGGTACGTAATGTCAATCGCTGGCCCTCCTTGTCCTCGCTAAACCTCACTTATCGTTGCGCGTTCTTTGCGTCTTTGCGTTTTCGTACTCTTGGCGTGGTCCTTGGCGTCTTGACGTCTTGGCGTTTCAATGCTCAAGCGTCCTGTATGGTATAATCGAAGGGAGCCTATCGCTAAAGAGTGGAGGATAATACAGCATGGAAAACGGGCGGCGGAGGGTGGTCATTACGGGCATGGGAGCGGTGTCGCCCCTCGGTAACGACGTGGAAAGCTCCTGGCGCGGGGCCATCGAGGGCCGCTCCGGCGTGACGACGATCACCCGGTTCGACACCACCCAGTACGAAACGCGCATCGCGGCTGAGGTCAAGGACTTCAACACCGACGAATATATAGCCCCCAAAGAGCAGCGGCGCATGGACCGCTTCATCCACTACGCCATCGCCGTCTGCAAGCAGGCCGCGGCCCAGGCCAGGCTGGAGATCACCCCCGACAACGCCGAGGAGATAGGCGTGCTCATGGGCTCCGGCATCGGCGGCATAGAGACCCTCACTAACGCCGTGCTGACCATCCACGAAAAAGGCCCCAGCCGCGTCAGCCCCTTCACCATACCCATGCTCCTCACCGACCTCGCCGCCGGGCAGGTCTCCATCCAGATGGGCCTCAAGGGGCCTAACTTCGCCGTCGTATCCGCCTGCTCCTCCGGCGCGCACGCGATAGGGGAAGCCGCCGAACTGATCAAGCGCGGCCAGGCCAGGGCCATGTTCGCGGGCGGCTCGGAGGCCACCGTGTGCGAGGTCGGCGTGGCTACCTTCGGCGCGATGAAGGCCCTCTCCACCCGCAACGACGACCCGGCCGGCGCTTCCCGCCCCTTCGACAAGCTGCGCGACGGCTTCGTGCTCGCCGAGGGCGCCGCCGCCGTGCTGCTCGAAGACCTCGAATACGCGAAGGCCCGGGGCGCTACTATCATAGCCGAGGTGGTCGGCTACGGCTCGACCTCCGACGCCAGCCACGTCACCGCCCCAGCCGAGGGTGGCGAGGGCGCAGCCCGTGCCATGCGCATGGCCCTGCGGAGCGCGGGGCTGAAGCCCCAGGACATTAGCTACATCAACGCCCACGGCACCGGCACCCAACTCAACGAGAAGTACGAGACGCTGGCTATCAAGGGCGCTTTGGGCGAGCATGCCTACCGCGTGCCTATCTCCTCCACCAAGAGCATGACCGGCCACATGCTCGGCGCGGCGGGCAGCATGGAGGCCATCTTCTGCATCAAGGCCCTCCATGAGGGCATCGTCCCGCCCACCATCAACCAGGAAGTGCCCGATCCCGACTGCGACCTCGACTACATCCCCAACGAGGCCCGCCACGTCAACGTGCGCTACGCTATGTCCAACAGCATGGGCTTCGGAGGCCACAACGCCGTGCTCATCCTCACGCGCTACGAGGACTAGATCACTCTGCCTGCATCTAAATAGGACCGGAGTTTGAGGACCGTCATGCGGTCCTCATTTGCTTTAAAGCCAAATATACCTGCCTCTATGCCCCCAAAGTACTACAACTTATGTCAGGTGCGCAGACCCTGGTGTGGTACCATTGACCCGGCGGTACATTAACTTTGTCTACACACCGCCAGGAGCATACTTGTGTCTAAGAAAAGTACATCCTACCTCGTAGCGGGCCTGCTGGGCCTGCTGCTCCTCCTCGTTGCTACCTGGACCACCGCCGCGAGGGCGGCCGCGCCCCCCAAGCAAGGGGTTAATACCCTGGCCCAACCCACTCAGGACACCTCTGTCCGCGCCGCCGCCACAATAACCGGCTGCGACCTCATATGGCAGCAAGTTGCCAGCCGCAACACTGACGGGCTTGCAAGCGTGCTGCTCGATATCGATGCTATTGCCGGCAACGATATATGGGCTGTCGGCAACAACCAGGAGGGCACGCATGCAAGTTTTGTTATCCAGCACTGGGACGGCACGCAGTGGGACTTCTCCGGGCAGGACGTAGCGAAAGGCATACCCGGTGAGCTCCAGGCCGTGGCCGCTGTAGCCTCCGACGATGTTTGGGCTGCCGGTACGCTCTACTACAGCGGTTATACTACCGGCAGCAATCATGTCGCGCTTCTCCTCCATTGGGACGGAACTGAATGGAACACGGTGCAAGCCCCAATGCCCGCAGGCTCCAGTTCTTCCGGTATCCTCGACATTGTTGCCGCTGCTCCTGACAATATCTGGGCGGTGGGGTACGTGCATGTGAATAGGGTGCCTCAGGCGCTTACTCTGCACTGGAACGGCGTTGAATGGAGCGCGGTACAGGTAGCCGGGGGCCAGAATACGATACTCAATGCCGTGTCCGTGAGAGCGCAAGACGATGTGTGGGCTGTGGGCATTAACTACCCCGGCGCACAGGCCATCACCATGCACTGGGATGGGGTGAAATGGGCAACCGTGCCCGTACCAGGCATAGGTCTGTCGGGAAGCACGCTGGAAGGGGTCATCGCTCTAGCGCCGGACGATGCCTGGGCGGTGGGCTCTCTCCGTACTTACTCGGGAAGCGGTGGCGGTTCAAAAGCCTGGATGCTTCATTGGGACGGCCAGGCATGGCATGATGCCAGCCCGACGCAAGAGGTTGTGTATGCCGGCCTGTCAGATGTAGTGGCGCTGTCGCCCAACAATATCTGGGCCGCGGGCTCAAATTCAGCCTATGCTCCTGAAGGCCCTGTCCTCATGCACTGGGACGGTACGGGCTGGACGCGGGTGCGGGAGCCTGACTTCAGCGATAAGAACGAAGGGATCTGGTCGCTTGCCGTCGTCTCGGCACGGGAGATATGGGGCGCCGGGTGGCTCACAACAGTGTCAACGGGCCAAAATGAAACCTTTGTGGTGCGTGGTATGCCCGGCGCTGCCTGCAATCTGCCCACACAGACCCCGCTGCCGGCCGCCACTCCCAGCAGCACCCCCGAGGCCGGCCCGTGCGCGCCGACCCTGCAACAGCTGGATAGCCCCAATAACCTGCCCCTGGAAAACATCTTCTATGACGTGGAGCCACTCGCTCACGACGATGTTTGGGCCGCTGGCCATGCGTTCTCCAGATATGGCATGGGCGGCGACAGATCGCGAATCGAGCGGTTCGATGGCTCTCAGTGGAGCGTCCTGTACGAGTCCCCGCCGACATATTCTCGCACGGTGATCCACGCGATAGAGGTCCTGGCCCCCGATGATGTCTGGGCCGCAGGGGTCCGCGTTGGCGATAGGGGCTATCCCCTCATGCACTGGGATGGCCAAACCTGGAGCGAACACTCATACGCAAGCTGGATCGCCGGGGACGTGCTACACGCTTTATACGCCGTATCCACCAACGACATCTGGGCCGCGGGTGGGCGGGCCAACAAGGCACTAACCCTCCACTGGGACGGCACTGCCTGGACTGAAGTGCCTGTGCCTGAGATTCCTGGCACCCTGCACAGCTACAACCCCTTATTTGGATTGTCCGGCACGGCTACCGATGATGTCTGGGCTGTCGGTGACATGTCAAGGGAGGACGTGAACAATACCTGGTACACAGACGTACTGATAGCTCACTGGGATGGCGACGCCTGGTCTGTAACTGGTCTGCCACCCGTCGAAGGTGAGGACCCTAAGTACGCCAGGTTGACCTCCGTATCCGCCCTGTCACGAGACGATGTGTGGGTCGCCGGGCTATACGACACTCACTTTGGCGCGGTTAAGCCGATAATAATGCACTGGGACGGGCTGGCCTGGACCAGCCAGGCGGTGCCAAAGCCGCCATACGCGGACATGTCGTTGCTGTCGGACGTGGCGGCGCTCGCCGAAGATGACGTATGGGCCGCAGGCACGTCTAACGGTGGCAAGTCTATCCAGGATGAGCAAGCATACGCTGTACATTGGGATGGAGCCGAATGGGAGCTACTCCCAACCCATAGACCTCAAAACGAGCAAAGCAACCTTAACTCGATAGCCGCAGTGAGAGGCGTGCCAGGTGAAATCTGGATGGTTGGGGACCGAGATACTGCTACCGCCCCTGAGACGCTGGCCCTACGCTTCAGCAGGTCCTGCGAGGCCGCGACTGCCACTCCCACTGCCAGCCCTAGTCCCCGCCCCACGCATACCAGCACCGCCACACGCACGCCAACTATCACAGCCACAGCCATGTCTACGTCTACAGCCACACCGGAGGATACAACCACAGCTACAGCTTCAGCCAACGGCACCACCGGCACTCCCACCGCACCCACGAACACGGCCACGCCTGTGGTTACGCCCCTCGTCGAACAATCAACGGGTACCCCCACCACGCCAACCGCTACCGCCACAACCGCCGCCACACACGCGGCTACGGCCACAACCACCGTGTGCGGTCTACAGTTCGCTGACCTGCCGCCTGGTAGCACCTTCCAGCCGTTCGCCCTCTGCCTCGCCTGCAAGGGTATCTTATCCGGCTACGACTGCGGCGGCCAGGGCGAGCCTTGCAACGAGCAGAATAGCCCCTACTTCAGGCCCGGCAAGCTGGTAACCAGGGGGCAAGTAGCCAAGATCGTCGCCAATGCCCTGGGCCTGGCGGGCGAACCAGGCGAGCAGCTATTCGAGGACGTGCCGCCCGGCTCCACCTTCTACAGCTACGTCAACCGGCTCGCGTCCCTCGGCGTCATGGGCGGCTACCCCTGCGGGACCGCGGGCGAGCCTTGCCACGAGGGTAACCTGCCCTACTTCCGCCCCGACGCCAACGCCACTCGCGGCCAGATAGCCAAGATCGTCTCCAATGCCGCAGGCTATGCAGAAGAGCACACCGGCCAGACCTTCGAGGACGTCCCCGGCACGCACACTTTCTACCTGCCGGTGGAACGGCTGGCCTCGCGGGCGGCCATGAGCGGCTACGACTGCAACGGCCCCGGCGAGCCGTGCGGCCCCGCCAACCTGCCCTACTTCCGCCCCAACGACAGCGCCATTCGCGGCCACGTCGCCAAGATCGTAGCCAACACCTTCTTCGAGGAGTGCGCCGCCCCTTGACCTACAATCCAACATCCCAGCACCGGTGGCAGGGTAACTAAACGCCAAGACGCCAAGACGCCAAGGACCACGCCAAGATAGTTATTGTTTTTTCACCGCAGAGACACAGAGAGCGCAGAGGACGCGCTGAGAATAATATGGTCTGCTAAGCAAAAAGGGCCAGTGTACGACGTGTGTACACTGGCCCTCTTGTACTCTCAAAACCTTCATTAACTTGGCGTGGTCCTTGGCGTCTTGGCGTCTTGGCGTTTAGTTACCCCGCCCCTTACGGTTGCTGGTCGGGCCAGAGTACGTCGAAGCTGACTTCGTAGCGGCCTCCTGTGGAGACGCCGAGGGCGCGGTATGCCTCTTCTCCCAGGTCGATCACGATGCCCTTCTCGCGCACGTAGGGTATGTCGGGCCAGTTCATCACGTCGATGAACTGCACGAATATAGAGCGGTTGCCCCTCGTGACCCTGGCCCACCTGCCGTAGAGGTGCAGGTCGGCAGGAGCGGCGGCGTACAGGCCGCGCCCCACGAAATCGTCGGGCAGGTTGCCCCAGCCCTTGTTGAGGCTAATCACGCGCTCCCAGTTGGCCTTGAACCATGTCGCCTGCCCTCGGAAGGTCATCTCGAAGCCGGGCCGTGCAAGGGGCCGTGCCCACTCCGCGTCGAACCCTGCCGCTTTGTGCTTCTCCAGCAACTCGGCACCCACGCGGCCAAGCTGCACCCTGCCCTGCTGCGCAAGCTCGAACCGTGCCCGCTCGAAGTACTGCACCGTCCTGCCGTTCTCCACCAGCTCCTCCGAGATAGGCTGGCCGAAGATGGGCGTGCCGCCGCTGGCCTCCCAGAACTGCTTGAACGCCCCGCCCAGGTTGTGCCCGGTACCCTCGAAATAGCTGGCGCCATTCTTCGGCGTGGCCCTGGCGAACTCCCGGCCGCTAGCCAGTTCGCTGCCCGCGAGCGACAGGTCCACCTTCCAGGGGCGATTGCTGGCCGGGTTGTACTCGAACCGCGCGCGCTCGAAGTACTGCACCGTCTTGCCGCCGTAGTCCTTCTCCTCGGTGATGGGGTAGCCGTAAAGGGCGGTGCCGCCGTTCATCAGCCAGTAGTTGAGGAAGGCGTCTCGAACGTAGTGCCCGGTCTGCCTGAAGTAGACCAGGTTGAACGTACGTGTAGCCACGGGGGCGGCTTCGGCCACGTTGGCATCGAAAGCCGCGATGGGCGCGGGGAGCGAGTGGTCGGTAGCCAGGTACCCACGTACCGGCTGCTGGGACGACCCCGGCACGATGGATGCAGGCGTGAAGCAGGCCGCGAGGGCGGCGGCCAAAAGCGAGAAGGCAAGACACGCGCGTCTGGCTCTTGCTGCTATCAAAAAGGGGTTTCCTCCGGTCGGGCACAATAAGGTACGTCACGCATGCACGCCGGCAAGGCCGTTGCACACATGTCGCGGTCTGTTGCGGATTTTAGCCCACGCCTGAGCGGCTTGTCAATAGACAAAGCAACTTTATAGAGCTTGTAGCTGCCCGCCCGCGAAAGAATACGTAAAACACATTATGAAAAGTGCCCACTCGTGCCACGCTGCCACGCGCCACACTATCCCGTGCTCCGTGTACCTCTCTGCCCGACATCGAAAACCAAGCCCCATCTTTGTCATTCTGAGCGCAGCAAAGAATCTCGTCCTCCACCGTGATGTTCCCCTTTTCTTGTGGTAGACAGCTACCCTGCCCAGGAGAAAGGCGCCGCTTGGGTGCTGGAGGACGAGATTCTTTGCTGCGCTCAGAATGACAAAGGCGGGGCCTGGTACTGCAACCTGGAGCAGAGCGACTACACGGGGCACCACAGCGCATGCTGCTACTCACATCCAAACCATAATCTTCTTTGCGCGTCCTTTGCGTCCTTTGCGCCTTTGCGTTTTCGTCTCTTCCCACTACCCTATTTGCCCCCATGCTTGACTATGGACAGCCTGGGCGCGCTCGCCTGCCTGGGAGAAGCCGCCAGGGAAGCGAAGCCGTAATCGAGCAGGGCCGTGCTGTCCTCCACCCACTTGGGAGCGTTGAGCACCACGGCGATCACTCGCTTGCCGTTGCGCGTGGCCGAGGAGACTAAGCACAGGCCCGCCCGCCCCGTATAGCCGGTCTTTACGCCGTCCGCGCCCGGGTACTCCTCCAGCATCTTGTTGAGGTTCTTCAGCGTGTGTCCGGGGGCCTCGTAGTTGGGCTGGCGCACGATCTGGTTGAACAGGTCGTAGTGCATGGCGTGCCAGGTCAGGCTCGCCAGGTCGTACGCGGACGAATAGTGGCCCTTGCCGTCCAGCCCGTGGGGGTTGACGAAGTGCGTGTCCCGCAAGCCAAGCTCCGCCGCGCGTGCGTTCATCATGCTGGCGAAGCGGTTGACCGGCTCCTTGCCCGCGGCCCACGACCCTGCTTTGGCGTCCAGGTAGCGGGCTATCGTCATGGCTGCGTCGTTACCCGAGGGCAGCATCAAGCCGTACAGCAGGTTGCGTAGCGTCTGCCGCTCGCCGCCCCGTAGGCCCATCTTGCTGCCACGCACTATATCCTTTGCCGAAACGGTTACTTCCTCGTCCAGCCTGCCGTACTCCAGCGCCATGATGGCGGTCAACAGCTTGGTGGTGCTGGCGGGGGCCAGGCGGGCGTGCGAGTTTTTCTGGTAGAGGATGCGCCCCGACGGGTACTCCACCACGATGGCGGAGCGGGCAGTAATCTCCGGCGGCTGGGGCCCGCTCTGCCGCAGGGAGGCCGCTTGCGAACCCCCGAACGGCCACAAAGACACAAAGAGGACCAGCCCGCTCAATAGGCGAAGGCCCAGACGAAAGCTATAACCGCGCATGACCAACTTCCCTTCTGCAAGACGACCGCGTGCTACAAAGCAAGGGAACGAGACTCTTATCCGCGACTAAACTATACCAGAAGTCACCGTCCGCTCTGAAGGGAACACCCGCGACATTGGCGACGTTCTTACCGGAATTACGTAATAAGAAGTAGAAACCCCGGCTTACGACCTTATACGCGGCCCCTGCCGGACCGCACCTCACTGGAGGACCGGAAGCGCCCCGCCGACCACGTATCGTCTATAGACACGTGCGCGATGTTCTCCCAACCCGCCCCCGTGAGGCTGTCCCAGCCTACGTCCCGGTTGATGTCCGTCTTGACTTTAGAGAGCTTCTTCGGATACGCGAACCAGAGCATCCCGCCCGGCCGCACGGCCTCCAAAGCCCGGCGAGCGCAGCCATCTATGTCCTCCTTGCTGCGCACGAACACCTGCACCACCTCGAACGTCCCTCCTCCCGACGTGGCTACCCCCACCCCCTCCGGCAGCGGGCCGAGCGCCTGTAGATAGCCGTCCGGAGCGTTCAAAACCAGCACTTTGTGTCCCGGCTTGATTCCAAGCTTCTTTGCCAAAGGAGCCTCCGCCATACTAACCCTCCACCTTTAGAGCAGCATACGTTCGCGCCTTCGATTGTAGCAGTTGCGGGCACCAGGCGCCAATTCTACCCTCGAAAAGTAAAGTTCCCACTTAAGGAATACTCATGGGAACTTTACTTTTGGTTCGCGAAACAGGTCTCACGCGGGCACAGGCAGGTACCATTCTTGCAACGTGCCAGGTAGCTTCTGGTAAAATGAGGCATGAGGCATCGCGTCCCAAAGAAAGGAACCTTCAATATGGAGACCCGGCGTTACAGCTTTCGCACTTTGACGATACTCGGCATACTCGTGCCGCTACTGATTGCCGCTACCTTTGCCCTCGCCTCACGCTTCACTGCCACCGCGCAGGCCGCGCCGGGCCAGCCCCTCAGCCCCGACGCCCTATCGGAGCCGCTGCCCGCCGGAGTGTCCGTAGAGACCGTGCTGCCCAATATGAACCAGCCCATAGCTATGGCCTTTGATCCTTCCGGCCGCTTGTTCTACACCGAAAAAGGGTCGGGTAAGGTGCGTCTGTTCCAAAACGGGACGCTGGAAGCCACTGCCGTTTATACGTTTGCTGTAAACGCGGCCGGTGAGCAGGGTCTGTTGGGTATCGCGCTGGACCCTGCCTTCAGCACAAATCATTACATTTATGTCTATTACACTTGCGGTGATTGCGCAACCCCCGAGAACCGGGTAGTGCGCATTACAGAAAATGCGGGAGTAGGGTCCAACCCCCAGTTGCTCCTTTCGATACCCAACGATACCCAGTGCAACAATCACAACGGTGGGAACATCCACTTCGGCCCGGATGGCAAGCTGTATGTAAGTGTCGGTGACGATGGCTGTACGCCCGCAAAGTCGCAAGATATGAGCCTCATGAACGGCAAGATACTTCGTATCGAGCCATCTAACGGCGCTGCCCCATCCGACAACCCCTTCTCAGGCGACCAGACCGTATCCGAGAAGCGCATTTACGCCCGTGGGCTGCGCAATCCCTTCGACTTCACGTTCGATAGCGTGGTGTCGGGCCGCATCTTCGGCAGCGAGAACGGGCCTAATTGCGACGACGAGATGAACCGTATCGAAGCAGGCTTCAACTACGGCTGGCGTGCCGTACAATGTGAGGACAGCAATCCCGACCCCCAGTACAACACAATCAGGCCCCTCTGGTATCTTGGTAGTGGCTCTCCTGACACCACGACCTGTTGCATAGCGCCCACCGGCATCGAGGTCTACCGCAGCGCTGCCATCCTACAGTGGACCAACCACCTGTTCATGTGCGCCTACCGCAACGGTAACGGTGCCCTGTATCATTTCTACCTCAACCAGGACCGCACTGACCTCACAAGCTCGTCGGCGTTCGCGACCGTTTCGGGCGTAAATTGTAGCATGGACGTCGAGACAGGCCCGGATGGCGCGCTGTACTATATTGAAGGAGGCGGTTACGGCCCTGGCACGCTGAAGCGAGTAAGGGCCACCGGCCCGCAGGTGACCAACACCCCCGCCCCCAGCAGCACCTCCACCGGCAGCACCACCCCCACCCGCACCGGCACGGCCACGCCTACCCGCACCGCGACACGCACCGCCACCGCCTCGCCTACCGCCATCTGCGATGTATCCTTCCAGGACGTAGCGGTTGACAACACCTTCTACCCCTACATCAGTTGTCTTGCCTGCAAGGGCATCGTGAGCGGCTACCCGTGCGGCGGGCCGGGCGAACCGTGCGGCGGCACCGGCGACCCGTACTACAGGCCGGGGGCCAACATCACGCGAGGCCAGATCTCGAAGATAGTGTCCGAGGCGGCGGGCTTCACAGAAGACCCCGGCGCGCAGGTATACCAGGACGTAGCGCCCGGCAGTCCCTTCTACGAGTGGATCAACCGCCTATCGCACAGGGGCTACATGAGCGGCTACAAATGCGGCGGGCCGGGCGAACCCTGCCAGGCGGGGAGCAGGCCCTACTTCCGCCCCGGCAGCTACACCACCAGGGGCCAGCTATCCAAGATCGTAGCCAATGCCGCCGAGCTAGACGCCCCCGTATCAGGCCAGACCTACGCCGACGTGCCGGAGAGCACCGACCCCAGCTCATTCTACCCCTACATCGAACGCCTCTCGGCCCGCAACGTCATGGGTGGCTACCCCTGCGGCACCGGCGGCCCCAACAGCGGCCCCTGCGACGACCAGAGCCGCCCCTACTTCCGTCCCGCCAACAACGTCACACGAGGCCAGGCAGCCAAGATCGTAGCCAACACCTTCTATCCCGGCTGCCGGCGCGCCGTGGACATCCGCAACTTCGCCTACAGGCCGGCCGAGGTCACCGTCAAAGCGGGCACCACCGTCCGCTGGACCAACTACGACCTCGACTACCACACCGTCACCTCCGCGGACCCCGGCGGCCCCCTCGACAGCCCGCCCATCCAGCGCGACGAGACCTACACCTACACCTTCGCCTCCCCGGGCGAGTACCAGTACTACTGCGTCCCTCACCCCTACATGCAGGGCAAGGTGATAGTCACACCGTAAAGCCCAATAGAAGGGTCCGTCCCCACCGGCCCTTCTATTCGTAAGGGCACGATGCATCTCCCCGGCGGCCAACGAGAGTATTCAAAACCTGAGGACCAACTCCCGCCTTTGTCATTTCGAGCGCAGCGAGAAATCTCGTCCTACACCTGGATGTTCCCCCTTTCTTGCAGAAGGCGGCTGGTATAGCAGGAGAAAGGCGTTGTTTGGACGGTGAGGGACGAGATTTCTCGCTGCGCTCGAAATGACAAAGCCGCGCGAGATCCCAGCGATTGAACATCGGGGTGCCCCTACGAACATGAGGGGCCTCCCGGGCACACTCAAGTGTTTGACATTTATCTGCCGCCTCACTATACTTCTACTTGTTGCAACTGGTAGCTGCTACAACAAGCAGCATGCTCGTAGGAGGTGGCGCCGACAACCTGGCGGCACCCGGCAACCACACCCCTGGCCCCGTTATGCGGGGGGTGCGAGTAGTGTATCTGCTAGCTTCGGAAAGAGCCGGTTATGCGTATCATCCTCTACACGGGCAAAGGCGGCGTTGGCAAGACAAGCGTCTCGGCGGCCACGGCGTTGCGCCTCGCCAAGATGGGCCACCGCACCCTCGTAATGAGCACTGACGCGGCCCACTCCCTGGCCGACTCGTACGACGTGCCCCTGGGCCACGAACCCGTGGAGGTCGCACCTAACCTGTGGGCGCAGGAGGTCTCCGTCCTGCACGAGGTGGACAAGTCCTGGGTCACCCTCCAGAAGTACATGAGCGCCCTCCTTTCGTGGCGCGGCATGGAGGACGTGGTGGCCGAGGAGATGACCGTGCTGCCCGGCGCGGAGGAGCTTGCCGGGTTGGTGCGCATCGTCAAGCACTACGACTCCGGCCTGTACGACTCCATCGTGGTGGACTGCGCGCCCACCGGCGACACCCTGCGCCTCCTCTCCTTCCCCGAGATCGCCAAGTGGTGGCTAGACAAGCTCTTCCCGATCCAGCGCCAGGCCGCCAAGATAATACGCCCCATAGCCCGCCGCGTCACCGACATGCCGATGCCCGAGGACGACGTGTTCGAGTCGATCAAGGTGCTCCTCACCCAGCTGGACCGCATCCACAACCTGCTGTCCGACCAGCAGATGACCTCCGTGCGCATCGTGCTCAACGCCGAGAAAATGGTGGTCAAAGAGGCCCAGCGCGTGTATACCTACCTGTCGCTGTTCGGCTACTCTACCGACATGGTGGTGTGCAACCGCCTGTTTCCCGCCTCGATGGAAAGCCCCGCCATGCACAACTGGCGCGAGCTACAGAAGCGCAACCACGAGCTTATAGAACAGTGCTTCTCGCCCATCCCGATTTTCGACGTGCCGTTCTTCGACACCGAGGTGGTGGGCCTCGACATGCTCGACAAGATGGGCGACGCCGTGTTCGATGATGCCGACCCCGCGACCGTCTTCTTCAAGGGCAAGGTGCAGACGATAGAGCCACAGGGCACCGGCTTCACGCTCAAGCTGCCCCTGCCCTTCGCCACCAAAGAGCAGGTTGACCTGCTGCAAACGGGCGACGAGCTTGTGGTGCAGGTGGGCGACTACAAGCGCAACCTGATCCTGCCCCGCGCCCTGGCGACTTTGCAGGTGGCGGGGGCCAAGCTGGACAACGGCGAGCTAAGGATCAACTTCGCGAAGGTGTAGGGTTTAGGTTGCGCCACCGCACTGGCCGCGAGAATTCGCACGCCCACCGCTACGATGAGGCTAATGGCACAGGACCACGGCGACCCTGCTCCCCTTGTCATCCTGAGCGTAGCGAAGGATCAGGTGGGTAGGCGAGAGTCTGCAACGAGCAGGATGCTGGCGGCTAACGAAACATTGGTGCCTAAGAAGCAAGAGTCAAACACGGGCCACTGATCCTTCGCTACGCTCAGGATGACAAGGAGGAGCGTTGTACTGTTATTCCTCAGCGTGTGATAGTCCTACCGGGTTTGACCGGCAGCGGTTTTCCTTGCAATGTGACATTGACGGTGGTATAGTTGGGTACCTGGAGGAAGGGTGACTGAAGGCCCCCGTGCGGCACGCGTGAGAGGGGGCACCAGACGAGCCACCGGCCCCAGCGAGAGGGAGACAAATGGAGGAAACGGTAGCGCCAGGGACCCGGCCCGCGCCACCCTATACGGACCAGGCAAGGCCCGCCTCGCCGGAGCCTGCCGCTCTTACGTTGCAGGACCTCCTCGACCAGGCCAGGCAGCTACTGCCCGAGGAAACCTACCGGCACCTCCAAAACGCCACCCGCGAGACCCTGCTGGCCGGCTACAGCCTTTGGCAGCACCTCAATAAGTCCATGTCCGCCAACTCCGGCAAGAAGGTCCGCAAACGCATCGACGTGGAGTAATTGCGAATTACGCGTGTCAAAATGTAATTCGCAATTCGCAATTCGCAATTCGCAATTCGGAGAACCCGCTACACATGGCCGATGCCACCCACCACGACGACAACCCCATAAAAGGCCAGGGAAAGCGCAAACGCCCGGCTGCCGAGGGTAGCGCGAACGGCACTCCCCAGTCTTCGCGCACCAAGCGCAAGGCCGCGGCGGCCAACCTGCCCCCCTTCATCATCGTTGACGATGTGGCCTACCTCGACCCCGATGAGGAGAACCTCGCCGCGTCCAAGGAGAAGATCGACATCTCCTCTATGGATGACCTCGACGTGGCCGAGCGGTTCGACCTGGGCGACACATTGTCCCGCTCGGGTGGCGCGCGCGGCGACAGCCTCGTAGATTTGCTGGACGAGGCGTTCGATACGCTGGCCCTCGATGAGGCGGACGGCGATAGCCGCCCCACGAAGGTAGAGCGCACCATAACGCGCACCAGCACCTCCATCAGCGCCGTAGACGCCAACGGCGTCGTGGGCCGCGTGGAGATTGACGAAATCGCCATCACGGAGCCTACCGCCGAGACCGAGTTCGAGGAAGAAGGCGAGCCGGACCTGGACGAGCTTGTGAAAGTGGACGCGGCCGTCGAGGTGGACAAGCCGGAGGAGCTGGAACGGTTCATCGACCGCGCCCTCACGATGGAAGGCGTGTCGGTGGACGACTCGGTGCGTATCTACCTGCGCGAGATAGGCCGCACCGCCCTCCTCAAATCGCCCGATGAAAGCGCCCTCGCCGAGCGCATGACCCAGGGGCGCAACGCCGTAGCCGAGATGGAGATGCTCAAGGAGAGCCTCAACGACGGCAGCCTCGACCCCGCCGTGCTGGAGGCCCGCATGCGCGAGCTTGAGGCCCTCAAGCGGTCGGGCGACCAGGCCAAGCAGATACTCGTGCAGGCCAACCTGCGCCTCGTGGTGAGCATCGCCCGCCGCTACATAGGCCGCGGCCTCTCGCTGCTCGACCTCGTGCAGGAAGGTAACATCGGCCTGATGAAGGCGGCGGACAAGTTCGACCACCGCAAGGGCTTCAAGTTCTCCACTTACGCCACGTGGTGGATACGCCAGGCCATCACCCGCGCCATCTCGGACCAGAGCCGCACGATTCGCCTCCCCGTGCACGTCACCGAGATGGTCACCAAGCTGCGCCGGGCCGCCCACGAGCTTCAGCAGCAGCTCCTGCGCGAGCCGACCGAGGAGGAGCTTGGCAAGGAGCTTGGCATGCCCGCCGAGAGGGTGCGCCGCATACTCGATATGGCCCGCCACCCCGCCTCCCTCGACGCGCCCATGGAAGAGGGGGAAGACAGCTTCTTGGGCGACTTCATCGAGGACGAGAGCACGGGCGCGCCGGAGGAAGAGGCCAGCCGCCAGATGCTCAAGGAGCAGGTCGAGGACATCCTGAGCAAGCTGACCGAGCGCGAGCGCAAGATACTTGAGATGCGCTACGGCCTCGCCGACGACCGCCCCCGCACGCTTGAGGAAGTGGCCCGCGAGTTCAACATCACCCGCGAGCGCATCCGCCAGATCGAGACCCGCATCCTCCGCAAGCTGCGCTACGCCCGCTACGGCGCGAGCAAGCTCAAGGGCTACCTGGACTACTAGCAAGGCTTAACGCGGCGGTGATGTGGCGAGAGGCCGCCCTGCATGGCGCCCTGTGGCTAAAGCCACGGGCTGACAAGCAGCGAAGTCTCCTTCGGAGACTACCCTCACGTTGCTTAGTCCCCGCAGGGGACTTTGCCACTTCTCAGCCCGTGGCTTTAGCCACAGGGCGTCCCCCCCTCTTGTGTTTTGTGCCCTACTTCAAAGCACAGGTTGCGCTTTACCCTCTCAACGCGACGGCCACTCCCCGAAACTTCTATCCCATTAGAAACAGACAAGGAACATGGAAAGATCAAGACGACGATCAAGATCCCGGCGGCCCCTGCTTTGGCTCTCTATATTGCTGGTCCTCGGGGGCCTGGTGTACGGTATCTATAATCTAACCGGGCAATATTTCGACGCCTCCCGCGCCGGTGGCACTACCCCGTCACCCGCTATAGACGAATGGCCCGCCTACATGCAAAACGGGGCGCGCACCGGCTTCAACGCGGGCGAGACGCGCCTCTCCCCCGCCAACGCCGCCAACCTCAAGCTGCTCTGGAAGGCCCAGCTTGGCAACGTGCTAGCCGCCCAGCCTATCGTCAAAGACGGCGTGGTGTACGCAGGCTCCTGGAACGGCTTCCTGTACGCCTTCAATACGAAGGACGGCTCCCAGCTCTGGAAGAAAGACCTGGGACGCACCACCTCCAAACGTTGCGTGCCCGACACCGCCGGGATTAGCTCGGCACCCGCCGTCACGGACGACGCCCTCTACATAGGCGGCGGCGACGAGTACTTCTACGCCCTCAACCCCAAAACCGGCGTGGAGCTTTGGAAGTTCAAGACCGGCGACAACAGCGAGGCGGGCGGCGCGTACAACTGGGCCTCCCCTATCGTGCATGAGGGCCGGGTCTACACCGGCATCGCCTCCTTCTGCGATAGGCCGTTCGCCCACGGCGTGATGTGGGGCCTCAATACCAGAACGGGCGTGGTCGAGCAGCAGGTGAGCTTCGTGCCGCAGGACCAGCGAGGCGGCGGCATCTGGACCTCGCCCGCTGTAGACGCCGCTACCGGCAGCTTCTACGTAACCACCGGCTCCGGCGACTACTACATCCAGCACAGCTACAGCCTGGCCCGCCTCAACCCCGGCACCCTGGCCGTGGAGGACGCCTGGCAGATACCCATCGACACGCAGGTGTTCGACGGCGACTGGGGCACCACCCCCACCCTATTCAGGCACCGCGACGGCAGGCTGATGTCGGGCGCGATGGCGAAGAACGGCTATTATTACGCCTTCGACACCGACAACATGCGCAAAGGCCCGGCCTGGAGCATGAAGATAGGCGATGGCGGCTCCTGCCCCCAGTGCGGCGACTCGATGATCTCCTCCAGCGCTTACGCCTACGACACGGTGTTCGCCGCCAGTGGCTACATCTCGCTGGGCCAGGCGCAGAAGTTCGCGGGCATGGTGTACGCCCTCGACCCCTCCACCGGCGGCGTCCGGTGGTCGCACCCCACGCAAGGCTCTGTCTTCGCGGCCCTGGCGGTGGCAAACGGGCTCATCGTCGCCGCCCCCGACGACACGGTGGAGGTGCTGGACGCCGCAACCGGCAAGCTGCTGTGGGAGCACGCTACCGGCGGGGTGCTCTACGCCGCGCCTACGATAGCGGGCGGCACTCTCTATGTCGCTTCCACCGATGGCTACCTCTACGCCTTCAGCGCGGGACCGTACGGCGAGGCCACACAGCCGTATAAGGTCGAGACGGTAGGCAGCAACCCGCCCGGTTTCACCCCCTTCCGCACCCCCGTAGCGGCCCCCAGGCTACAGGGTGAGGAGCAGTGCTTCCAGGACACAGGTCACTGCGTGCGCGGGGGCTTCCTCGGTTTCTGGCGTGACAACGGCGGGCTTGACCGGCTTGGCCCCGCCGTGACGGATGAACTGAGCGAGGCCGGGCGCACCGTGCAGTACTTCCGCAACGCCGTGCTGGAGATAGGCCCCGACCTGGACGGCAGCGGCCCCCGCGTAAGGCTCGGCAGGCTCGATTTCCGCCTCTTTTACTACACACCCACCAGCAAAGCGTTCGACCCGGCGGAGCATACCGTCGATGCCACGTACGTGCCCGAGACGCACCACAACCTGTCCGAGCCGTTCCTTTCTTACTGGCGCGCTCATGGCGAGGTGCTGGGCCTGGGCTACCCGGTCAGCGAGCCGTTCGATGAGTACAGCGTGCTGGACGACACGGTGCGCCGGGTGCAGTACTTCGAGCGAGCGCGGCTGGAACTGGTGGAGGGGCCGGGCGGCGCGAAGCAGGTAGTCATGGGCGCGCTCGGCCTGCAAAGGTACAAGCAGCGGTACGGCACGCTGCCCTAGCTGGCTTCAGGACGGCCCCCTAGCTTCGCGGCACACAGCAACGCTGTTCGTAATGCTGTAGAGAGGTAATCCACTTGCCATTACACACCACGGAAGGGCATATTAAGCCCCACCCACCCTTCGACTTTGACAAGTCGAAAGAGTTCCTGGCAGGCTTCGCACCCACGCAAAGGGACAACAAATCCGCTGGGGCGTCGTTCGCCAGGGCGCTCTCCATGGAAGGGCAAGTCGTGGCCTTTAAGCTAACCTCCACCGGCAGCGTTGAGAAGCCGGAGCTGCATTACAGGCTCCTGTCCGAGCAACCGCTGGATGGCGGCACGCAGCGCAGGGCGCTGGACCGCGTCGCCCTATATCTCAGCCTGCACGACGACCTGGGGCCGTTCTACAGCCTCGGTCGCCAGGACCCCCTATTCGCCCCGGTCGTGGAGCGGCTGTACGGCTACCACCAGGTGAAGTTCCTGTCGCCCTTCGAGGCGGGCTGCTGGGCCGTGCTGACCCAGCGCAACGCCATGTCCGAGGCCCGCAAGATGCGCACCGTGCTGGCGAAGCGCTACGGTAGCAGCATAGAGGTCGAGGGCGCGACCCATTGGGCCTTCCCCGAACCCGCCCAACTGGCGATAGCCGACCCCTCGGACCTGGGGGCTATCGCTGACAACGAGCGCAAGGGCGAGTACATGCAAGCCCTCGCCCGCGCCTTCGAGCAGGTAAGCGACGAGTTCCTGCTATCCGCCCCCTACACCGAGGTAGAATCCTGGCTGCGCGGCATCAAGGGCGTGGGCGAGTGGTCGGCGGCCTTCATCTTGTTGCGCGGCCTGGGGCGTCCCGACCGCGTACCTATGGAGAAGAACACGCTGAGGGCGATTTCGCGGGTGTACGGCGGTGGTAAAGCGTTGAGCGAGGGGGAGGCGAATGAGATCGCGGAGAGGTACGGGGCGTGGCAGGGGTACTGGGCGCATTACCTCCGGGCAGCCACGTAAGCAGAACATAATTGGGTACCCGGCAGCAATTCACACGAGGCACATGGTTGGTGCCTTCAATCTTTATCTGGTATGTCAACCGTATTATTTGCGTGGAGACCTACATAGGGCAATAGAGCCATATGACGTGCGCGCTTGATTGCCACTCTCAGGCCCCGTTGATGACGAGCGCAGATTCCGGTCTTGCGTCGTGACTCAAGCTTATTGCGCTCAGAGAGGTAGCGACGCAATCCCGCTACATCCTTGTAATCGATCTCCTCGACGCGATCTACACAGAAGGGGCACGCTTTGCGGTGAGGTACATAGCGATCGCCACGGCCGTGAGGAAGACCTAAATTGCGCGCTTGAGTACCCCCAGGGCTGCTTGCAAATCGGGACAGCTTGGCGGCGAACTTGGACAGCTTGGCAGCATCTTTGGTAGGTGCGGCGGGTAACTTAGACGGCCTACCGCCGACGAATGAAAAAGGGAGGGCAGCAGGGCGGTGTTCAGCAGGCTGTTGCAGATTTTCAGTTTCCCTATCGGATGTCAAGCCCGGCTCCCAAAATTCTACCTGCTCATAAGGCCAGGGAACGCTAATCGGTTCGCGGCCTTCACGTTGGGCGGCTTGCCATTCATCTTCCCATGATACCCGTATTACCTTCTGGGGGGTACCGGCTCGATTCTCTATTTCCTCTATGTCTGACACCGCGCGCAGCCCAACGCGCCACGATCCGTCTTCAATACGCACCTGCACAGTGTCCCCCGCGTGGAACTGGGGCTGGAGTTCTCCAAAGAGAGTCAAAGATGGAGTAGCCTGTTGCTCACGCACGGCACCGGCAGCTCTTAGCAAGCTCTCTACCGCATCACCGCGCTGCTTGGCCCACTTTCTATTCTTACTCGCTCGATTATGCTTGTCCCCTGTGTCGTTCATCTTGCTATTCGCCTTTGCCATAGTGGACATTCTTCTCTCTAAGAATTACATGTCCTCGGCTATAAGTCAAGGTCGCACCCAAGGCTTGTGTAACAGCTAAAACCTGATTGACAAGCCGCCCATCAGGGTCTGCTATTTCTATGGTATCACTTGCCAAGAGCCTGGCTCCTGCAAAGCCATGCTCGACAAGCACGTCCATCACAACATCTCTCTCCTGCCCAGCAAGTAACTTGATTCGATAGATGAACCCCTCGCTTTCATCATCTGGTGCGAACAAGAGGACGGCAGATTGGTTGTACCGGGCACCCAATTCATCAGCCAGGTCGATTATATGCTCTAAATCACCGGTGAGCCAGATTGATGCTGCTGGTTCGGGCACACCTCCCCACACGCCTTCAGTTCGCTCAGAATAGGTTACCCTTATTCCACGTTTCTCCGCTGCTCTCTTCAGATAGTTCTCAAAGCCCTTGTAACGTGTAGTCCGAAAATAGTCTTGTCCTGCACTAGTTCGACTGCCACGATAAGGCGTAATGCCCATGTTCACAAGTTGGTGCTTGAGTCCATCCTCTTCGCTACTCACACGGGCAACCTTACCAACTCCGCCTTGAGTCGAGCTAAATTGCTGTAGAACAATCGCCGGATATTCCCTGCTTACATTTTACAAGATAGTCCAACTCTACATACCCACCTATTTTTGGTCCTCAAGTCACTCATTTCAACTTAGGCTAGAAGCTTGTGCTTGATAAATGGTCGGTTGATCGAGTACTCGGCTCTCCTCCACATGCAGAACAAATTTTAACATTCCGTGCCTAAACCATTGACAAATTAGAACAAATTTGCTATAATTTACTTGCAGGTGAGACAAGGGCCCGCTGCTGAGAAGGCCCGAAGCGCACCCGCGAAACACAGCGCGATAATCGAGTAGAGAGCTTGGATGAAGAGTTTTAGAGCTTAGGAGGCAACAGTAGTGAGTGCTAAGAAGATTGAGCAAGAAGAGTTTCTAGCGGAAGTTCCGGCTGAGGTTGCGGGGGCGGCTATTATGCCCGCGTCGTTGCTCGCCGACACCCCCACCCAGGCGGAAGCACCTGAGGCCGGCAGCGGCGCCAGGGCCAAGAACGGCGCGAAGGGCCAGGGCCGCACCCCCTTCGATCCCACCCAGTACCTCAGCAACTTCGACGGCCGCGAGTACCTGGAAGTCAAGTGGCGGCTCCTGTGGCTGCGTAGCGAGCACCCCGATGCCCGCATGGCCACCGAGATCGTCCAGCACAACGAAGAAGGCGGCTTCGCCCTCTTCCGCGCCGAGGTCGAGATACCCGGCGGCGGCAAGGCCACCGGCTGGGGTTCCGAGACGGTCCGCGACTTCCACGATTACATCGAGGCAGCCGAGACCAAGGCGCTGGGCCGCGCACTCGCAGCCCTCGGCTACGGCACCCAGTTCTGCCAGGACTTCGACTTCTCCGCTAACGCCCGCCCCGGCACCAGCCAGGTGGTGGACGCGCCCGTGAACCTGGCCGACCGCCGCAACAACGGCTATGCCGCCAGGAGCAACGGTAACAGCGGCAGCGGCAGCGGCAGTGGCAACGCGGGCAAGAGCGGCGGTTTCGCCAACAGCGGCTTCAGGACCGCACCCGCCAACGATGGTGGCCGCATGCCCGCAGAGGACGATGAGTTCGACCGCCTGCCTGCCGCCGAGATCTCTCCCAGCGGCTCCGCGGCCACCGAGAAGCAGATCAAGGCTATCTACGCTATCGGCCGGGCCAGCAAGCGCCTCTCCGAGAGCCAGGTAGACGACCGGGCAGTGGAGATCTTTGGCGTCCGCCCGCAGGAGCTAACCAAGGCCGAGGCTTCGCAACTGATCGACATGCTCAAGGGCGACACGGCGGCCTAACAAGCAGGAAATAGCGAGTACCAAGTACCAAGTACCAAGGGCCGAGAGGTTTGAATCTGCTCGGCCCTTGGTACCCGGAACTATTGGGAGAACGGCGATGACAGACGAGATGTACACTACAAAGCAGGCGGCGATCTACCTTGGGCTCACCGAGGCGGACGTGCGGCTGGCGATACGCGAGGGCAAACTGCGGGCCTGGACCATGCCAATGAGCCGCAACTTGCTGGTGCGCCGCAGCGACTTGATGCACATGCGCGAGTCGGGCGCTCACGCCACCCTTACCCGCCAGCTGCCTCTGTTCGCCGCCGACAGCTACGGCACGCGCAAGAAGCGTCAAGAGGAAAAGGCCGCAGAGTCGGACGTTGCGTAGTGGTTAGTGCTTAGTGGTTAGTTGACGAAGCGGACAGGTTAGTTCGCTTGGATCGTTGAGCCGGGTAGCTCCAGTGTGAGCCCCGGCTTTGTTGTGCGCGGCGAGGCCAACCGTGCTCCTCTTCCCTAACCACTAGCCACTAGCCACTAGCCATGCGTGCTTGCAAAACGACAGCCTCGTGCAGCATGGTTGCGTCCCCCATTCCTCATTTAGCCGGAGGCTGCGATCTCGTGGGTATTTCGCAACCAGGCATGAGAGAACCCACCACAATCTTGGCCGTCTGGCCTCGTGTGATGTTGCTGCCGGGCCTGAAATACACGCCGGGGCAAGGTTCAACTTCCCCGGTGCCGGGGTTGGTGCTGCCACAAGCGTAGCCGGAGATGACGTTGTGCGCGGCCGCGCGCTCGATAAAGACGTAGAAGGGGTCGCCCGGTGACACGTCACGGAAGGTCTGGCCGGTGGGCGTCTCGTTGTAGCCCGCGACGTTGGCCGCGATCTTGGCAAGCTGGCCGCGAGTCAGATAAGCGCCCGGCCGGTAGTAAGCGCCGGGGCACGGCTCGCCTTCCATGCCACACGCATAGCCGCTGATCGCCCCGTGCGCGTACACTCTTTCGATATAGAGCCAGAACGGGCTGTCGGGCGGCACGTCCTCGAACGTCTGGCGGCTCTCTGGTATATCGTCGCTGTAGCCCGCGGCGTTGGAGACGATCTTGGCGACCTGGCCCCGTGTCACGCGCTCGTTGGGCCTGAAAGATGCGTCCGTATAGCCGCTCACCAGGCCCTGGCAGGCAAGGCAGCGCACGTATGAATAGAAGGGGTTGTTTTTCGGCACGTCCCAGAACGGGTCGCTCGAATAATGCAGAACTACATCCGCACCGACCGCCCACACATCTTCCGGACCTACAACGTCCACGGAGGTCAGGTCTCCCGGCGGCCTTCCCCTGGGCGGTGCGGGCACCTGGCTCCAGGCGCTACCATCCCAGTGCAGAGTGTCAAATTCTCCCACAGCCCATATATCATTAGTCGCCACCGCTGATATAGCGTGGAGCACGCCGACATCCGGGCTAGGTACGTACGACCACTGCGAACCATCGTAATGGGCCGTTGCCGACCGGGGTGTGTTGTTATCGAAGTAAGATCCCACGGCCCAGACGTCCTCGGGGGCGATCACCTCAACGTCCGACAGGTGCCATGTATTGCCACTGCCCGGCCCTTTCCCTGGGCTGCTCGTTGTCCACTCAGTGCCCGTCCAATGGAACAACGTCGTTACGATGTATACGCCGGTCGCCCAGACGTGACCGCCCGGTATGCCCGAAACCGAGCTCATCCAGTTGCCCTGGGTGCCCGAGCCTGGGCTGGGAGCCACAGTCCACGCCTCGCCGTCCCAGTGTATCGCGTACGTGGACTCCCGGTAGTCCGAGCTAGGCCACTGAATACCCACAAGCCACACGTCGTCGGCTGATATAGCTGCTATGTCGTAGTACCAACCGCGCTCGGGCTTCACAGGGGTGTCATATTCGAGACTCCAGGCGGTACCATCCCAGTGGATGACGTCGGAACCGTTGGTCGCCCAGACATCATCGTGGTCCACAGCAGAAATATTCCTGAGGCCCCTTACCCCCGCCGTGGGTACGCGGGACCAGGTAGCGCCGTCCCAGTGTACGGCACCCTCGGAGTACGTGGTGCCACTGCCACCCACAATCCACACGTCATCAGGGGAAATGGCAGCTACATCCGCGAAGCCCGGCCGCAAGTCACCCAGGCCGGGCACGGGCACGGGCCTCCACCCGGCTTCGCACGGCTCCAGGGGCACGGCTGTTTGCAGGGGCGTGGCTGTCGCGGTAGGCGAACCGGTTGCAACAGTGGTCTGGGTGGCTAAGGGTTGCTGCTGTGCCCTGATTTCCGTTGCCGGCATGGAGACAACCAGGAGAAGCGCAAAAGTCAGCATGGCTACGAACAAAAATACACCAAGCAGTGTCCAGCGGTCAGAGTGTTTGCGACGAGGCATAACGCGATTCCTCCGATATGGCGGGCAGTTCAACCCCACGAGAATGTGAGGTGCACAACAAGGCTAGATCGACAAAAATACGCTCTACTATAGCAGGAGAGCTTGAAAGTAGCCATCCGAATAGAGTACACGCCCAATGAATTATACCCGATGCACGCTCACGGGCGCTACAGCTGAGATAGCGCGTATCTTGACTTGAGGACAGTGCCACGCGAACGATCTCAAAGTGTCTTGAAAGCCACTATTTAGTACATTAGTCCCACAAAAGTCCCAAAAGTATTGCAGGGCAAATCTCACCTCTTGTAAGATGCTGCTATATCGTTATAATCTATTCGTCAGTGTCGCATATGCGCCCGGTGACCGATGAGGTGAGATAACAGATGAGGAAGAGTATCAGCGAGATTCTGGCTGAGAAACGCACAGCAGGCAGCGAAAGCGGGGGTAGCATGCAGGAGATGATGCAACGGGGCATAGCCGCCTCCGAAGCGGGAGATAAGCAGACCGCCAACGAGATATTCAGGCAGGTCGCCCAGCAGTACCCCGATAACGTGGAAGTGTGGGTGTGGCTAGGCTGGTCTAGCTCCAACATGGACGAGGCAGAAGGGGCCTTTACGCGCGCCGCCGAGCTGGACCCCAGCAACGAAGAGGTGTCCCTTGGCCTGCGTTGGGTCATGTCGCAGCGCGCCGCCGAGCCACGACCGCCCGAAAGAGATACCCCTGCCCCCGAACCGGTGCAGCAGACATGGCAGCAAGAGCAGCCTGCGGCCCAGAGCGCTCCCGCAGCACCCGTCGCCACTGCCACCACTCCGCGGTTCGACCTATCCCCATCGGCTCCACCCCAACTGGAGGACGACCTGCCGCCCCGGCCCATACCCACCCGAAGCGTGAGCGAGATGCTCCAACAGGCGATTAAGACAGTGCAGAGCGGCGACAAGGCCACGGCCTACAGGATGTTCGAGCACATACTATCCGTGCGAGCGGGCGACCCCGACATCTGGGTGTGGCTCGGCGGCACGAGCAGCAGCCTGGAGGACGCCGAGTCAGCCTTCCGCCGCGCCCGCGAGATCGACCCCTTCAACGAGAAGGCCACGCTCGGCCTGCGCTGGGTCTCCCTCCGCAGGCAGGTAGCCTACGCCTCGGCAATACCTTCCACCCCCGCGTCAAGCCCCGAACCCTCGAACGAACCCGCTCCCCGCAAAGAAAACGTCTTCAGCAGGTTCTTCAAACGGTTCACCCGCTCCTCGTAGCCTGGCGCAGTTTAGAGACGACAAGGCAAAAACGCAACGAGAAGAAGGGCTGGAGAGTACAGAGAGGACCAGGGGTACGTATGCCGTGCCCTGGTCCTCTTGCTTAGATTTGACCTGGCGTGGTCCCTCGCGTTCCTGGGGGCTACCTCCCTTACTCACGCGTCATGTAGAATGCACGTATGACTGAACCAGGTGCACCCGCCACACAGGCGCCAACTACGATCTCTCCTGAGATCGTGGCCGCCATTCTCGCCAGGCATGGCCTCCAGGAGCGTGCGGTTGTTCCGCTGGCGAATTTGAGCGCCGGGAATAGCGTCTACCTGCTGGGCGAGGACCTGGTGCTCCGGGTCCCGCACGGGACGACTGGTGACGGCTACGCACTGAAGACGGCGCGCATTGCTATCACGGCGGCAAGGGCCGCGGGTGTACGCACTCCTGAGATCCTGGTATACGATGACACTCGGGAGCTACTTCCAATGCCTTATGCGCTCCTGCAACGGGTGCCGGGAGAGCCTCTAAGCAAGCAGGAGTTTGAGCCGGGTGAAATTCCTCAAGTGTGGAGGGAGTTGGGTCACGACCTGGCTCTGCTGCACCACGGAGTGCCCAGACACGGGCCCGCGGGCCAATTGAAGCCCGGTGACGTGCAGGTAGACCCGCGCCCCTGGTTGGAGGAGCTGGCTATTCAAGGGCTGCTCTCGCCCGTTGAGGCCGAGTGGCTGCGCAGGTGGCTTGACGAACTCCAGCCGCTCGTCAACACAGGCGAACAGGTGGCTTTTTGCCACGGCGACGTGAACGCCGATAACGTCCTTGTTCGCCCTGTTGCACTCGAGTATCTCGCGCTCCTCGACTGGGATGGGGCCGGGTGGATGGACCCTGCCTGGGACTTTGTGCCTCTGCCTCTACGCGCGGTGCCGTGGGTATTGCAAGGGTACAGGGAGGTCGCGGAGGTGCCCGGGGAGAGCACGGCGGAAGCCCGCATTCTATGGCACCACATACAATACACCCTGTTCATCTGGTGGAACAAGCGGCACCACAGACGTGGCACAATCGACCGGGGCTTTCAACGACTCCGGTTCGGCATCAGAGAAATGCTCGAACTGCCGGGTGCGAGATGGATGGCGCACCTCGGCTGACTCCGTCGGCGCTGCTCGGTTTGGAAGTGAGTCCCAGGGCCCCAACGTTGCAACTACAGCCGGCCCGCGTTCGCCTCGTTGCAAAAGGGCATGGGCGTCGTTATAATTGATAGAGAGTGGATAACTACCACTCAGGCGCAGAGTAGAGGTACACTGGAGGTAGGACACTGGAAGCAAACGCATTGGCAAGGCAGGTCGTGGAAATCGCCTCGGACCGCAAGGCAGAGGATATCGTGATGATGGACATCGGCAAGGTGTCGATTATCGCGGACTACTTCGTGATATGTACCGGCACAAGCGACCGCCACGTGCGGGCTATAGCCAGGGAGATAGACGAGAAACTGGGCGACCAGGAGATCAACCCGCTCAACGTCGAGGGGCTAAACGAGGCCAAATGGGTGCTGATGGACTACGGCCCCGTGCTGGTCCACATATTCGACAGCACCACCCGTGACTTCTATCGCCTGGAGCAACTCTGGACCGGCGCTCAGACAGTGCTGGTCGTCCAATAACATAGGTGGGGCGCGCTCAATACATCAAGGAAGATGCAATGCAGCTCAGGACCGAAAATAGCGTACTCAAGATCGGCAACGTGGGCAACAGCGGCCAGCCCGCTATCAGCCTGGCTATATCCCCCAGGGCCAAGACCAGCCATCTTATGACGGGCCTTGTTTTAGGCGCACTGCTCGGGTTCGTGGCCGGCTCGGTCGCCACCTTACTCGTAGGAGAGAAGAGCCTGCTCCTGGTGCAACACCTGTGGAACCGCGTCACCGGCGTAAACGAGAGCGGGGAGAAGGTGCATTTCGAGCTGCTGTTGCAGTGACGAGTCGTCAGTAGTCAGTAGTCAGTAGTCAGTAGTCAGTTGTCAGAAGAGCGTAAACTAGCGTAAACTGTGGTAAGCAATAAAGCGGCTCTGGGGGACAGTGTCCCTTGAGCCGCTTTATGCGTCACTAACCACTAACCACTAACCACTAACCACTGACCACTGACCACTGACTACTCGTCGTCCGAGAGGCCATCGTCCCCGTCCCCCGCTGCGAAGGCCTCCGGGTCGTAGTCTTCCATGACGCGTTCGGGGTCTTCGCCTGCCTCGATGCGGGTGAGGGCCTGGTCGAACTCGGGCCCAAGATCAACCTCTTCGCCCAGACTTTCCTTCATCTGCCGCGCCCAGCGCGCTACCTCGCGAGGGTCGTCCTGGTTGATACCCGACAAGAGGTCGTCATCCAGCGCGCCCATGCCGTTCTCGCCCAGGTCCGCCCCCATCTCGCCGTCGTATGCGCCTCCCTTGCTGCCTGCGCGTACGGCACGAGCGCGGGACATCACCCGGGTTAGCTCGGGGCTGCCGCACCGGGGGCAGCGGTTCTCGCCCGCCTCCGCCCGGCTCTCGGCCACGCTGAAACTCGTGAAAAACAGGCTCACTTTGCGGCCACACCCGCCGCACCTGTACTCGTAAATCGGCATCGTTTGCTAATCCTTTGTGAGTTATTCTAACTCCGAATTGTAGTACAGAGCGCCGTCCGATGCAAGGTCACGGCAAGCGATGCGCGGCTGCCTCAAAGCAGTGCCTTGTACCAACCACGGCCACCCTATACTGCCCTGTCATCCTGAGCGTAGCGAAGGATCAGCCACCCCAGTTTGATGGACCCATTTGAAGGACCAAGCCTCGTCCTTGTCATTTCGAACGTAGTGAGAAATCTCGTCCTCTAGCACCCAACTCGCAGCTTTCCCGCGGTATAAAAACAACAGGCTCCAGGCATGATGCAAAAGGGCCACATCCCGGTGAAGGACGAGATTTCTCGCTGCGCTCGAAATGACAGGGGCGGGGCTTGGTTCTGAATAGGCAAGAGTCAAACACGGGAGGCTGAGCCTTCGCTAAGCTCAGGATGACAGGGCGGTATAGGATCGCCGCCCGTTGCGCTTGGACCTTGCGCCGCCCCGGTCCTGTGCCGTGCCTATGGTATAATATCCACCACCTTGGACCTGCCCGCCACACTGGATAGGCTGCTCATATCACTGCGCGACGTGCCGTCCCGCGAGTGGGCCTGGACCTTCGCACTGTTGGTGCTGCTGTGGACGCTCTCGGAAGTGTTCGTTGGGAGGCTGGGGCTGCACGCGGTATCGCTTGAAAGCGACCGGGGTTCCGCATTGGCCGTGCTGGCGAGCGCCGCCGTATCGTGGGCCCTGGCTATGGGAGCAAGCGTAGTGCGTCAGCTGCCTATCGGTGCCGACTGGGTGCGCTGGGCCGGGTTGGGGGTCATGGCCGCCGGACTAGGGTTGAGGGTGTTCGCCATCCTGTGGCTCGGCCCGATGTTCACCCGCCTCGTGCAGATACTGCCCGGCCACCGCCTCGTGACCAGCGGCCCCTACCGCTTCGTGCGCCACCCCTCCTACAGCGGCCTGCTGCTATTTTTTATAGGCGTGGGTATCGCATCCGGCGACTGGGTGGCAGTGGCAATCATGGCAGTGGTGCCCACGCTGGGCGTGGTCTACCGCATCAGGGTGGAGGAAAGGGCGTTGTTAGAAGCGTTCGGAGAGGAGTACCGGGCGTACATGGACAGGGTGGGCAGTCTGCTCCCACTGCCTAAAACGCGTACTGAAATGAAGCGCTAGAATGGCAATCGGAGGCCAACACGATTAAATACCTGGGTATTTCTGCAAACTACCCAGTAATGAGCTATGAGCAAAGGTCGAAAACGTGGATCATGGAAGATAAGCAGTGAGTAGCAGCATGTTGACGCTGGGTGAATTCACGGCCCTCCTGGCAAATCAGCCGGCCATGACAGATTGCCTTCAGGAGTGCTATAACGCAATCACGCTGAGTCTTTCCGGTCCGGTGAGAGAGTATGGCTGCGCCCACGTACGTGCACATACAGCCCTTGGTATTTGGAGAATTCGGCACCGCACGACACGTCAGGGTAATATACCCACGCTGGGCTTTGACGACACGTTAGAGCATCTGGCTGTGCGTTCAGCGGATGAGAAGTTGCTACATTGTGGCTTCGCAACTTCGGACAGGGTGTTTACTATCTTCGTTGCCGAACCTACTCGTGAAGTGATCGGCTGCATTCGGGTTATGCACCCTTCAGACCGTGGGGATTAGCGCAGGTACACCGTAGGCTCCGAAGAAGAGTATGCCCGTGCTCAGCCCGCGAATTCGTGGGCCGAGCCGCACCCGGCCTAAACACTTTCAACACAAAGAAGGGACCGTATCCTTGGCCGAAACCCCTCTCCGCCAGCAATACCTCAACATCAAGAAGCAGTACCCCGACACCATCCTCTTCTTCCGCCTGGGCGACTTCTACGAGACGTTCGACGGCGACGCCGCCATTGTCTCGCAGGTGTGCGACGTGGTGCTCACCGCCCGCCCCACCTCCAAGGCCCAGCGCATACCGATGGCGGGCGTGCCCTACCACTCCGCAGAGGGCTACATCGCCAAGCTGGTGCAGGCGGGCTACAAAGTGGCCGTGGCCGAGCAGCTCACCGCCCCCACCGTGGACCAGGCCACCGCCGATCGCCGCATCCGCCTCGGCAAGAAAGAGTCGGCCATCACCGCCAACTGGGCCGAGTCGGGCGTGCCCACCCACCAGGTAGGTAAGGGCCGCGAGCTTGTAGAGCGCGACGTGGTGCGCGTCATCACCCCCGGCACCGTGACCGAGCCCGGCATGCTCGACGCCCGCCGCAACAACTACATCGCCGCCGTCGTCTCGGACGGACAGGCCGCCGGTATCGCCTACGCCGACATCACCACGGGCGAGTTCGCCACCACCGAAATCCGCAAGCCCTCGGGGGAGCTATCTATCGCCGTGCAGCAGGAGATAGACCGCCTCCAACCCGCCGAGTTGCTCGTGCCCGGCGACGATATGGAGGGACCGCCCGGCAGCATGGCTGCGTACCGGCTGTGGGCCAAAGCGGGCGATGAAGGCGGCGCAAAGAAGGACGGCCACAACGGCGCGAACGGCCATAATCGCAACCACGGCCCCACCCTGCCCCACCAGACCGAGACCGACCCCCACAACTGGGCCACCGACCCCGCCCGGCAGCGGCTGCTCAAGCACTTCTCCGCCTCGTCCCTCGAGCCGTTCGGGTGCGCCAGGCTGCCGCTCGCGATTAGGGCCGCCGGGGCGTTACTGGCTTACATAGGCGACACCAACCGCTCGGCCCTGCACCAGCTTACCCGCCTAGTCACGTATTCCACCGAGCAGTACATGAACCTCGACCCGCAGACCCGGCGCAACCTGGAGATAGCCGACAGCCCCGGCGGGCGCAGGCACTCCCTCCTCGCCGTGCTGGACGAGACCCGTACGCCGATGGGTTCGCGCCTGCTCGCCCGGTGGCTCAACCAGCCCCTGCTCGACATCGCGAGGCTGAGGGCGCGCCAGGACGCGGTAGAGGCTTTCTTCGACAACGGCACCCTGCGCATGGAAGCCCGCTCCCTGCTCAACAACCTGCCCGACCTGGAGCGCCTGTGCACCCGCGCCGTGCAGGGCACCGCAGGCCCCCGCGACATGGTCGCCATCAAGACGGCCCTCGACCGCCTGCCCGACATCCACGCCACGCTGGCGCAGGTCACAGGCCCCTACGCAAAGGTGCTGACCCACCTCTCCAACCGCATACAGCCCTGCGAGGACCTGTCGGAGCTGATTGGCCGGGCCATAGCCGACGACCCGCCCGCCGTCGTGGGCAACGGCGACGCGATACGGCCGGGCTTCAACCCGGAGCTTGATAGGATACGGGCCATGTCGCGCGACGCCAAAGGCTGGATAGCGGGTCTGGAAGCGCAGGAGCGGGAGCGCACCGGCATCAAGAGCCTCAAGGTGGGCTACAATAAGGTGTTCGGCTACTACATCGAGATATCGAACGCCAACTCCGTAGCCGTGCCGCCGGAGTACATACGCAAGCAAACGCTGGTGGGCGCGGAACGGTACATGACGCCGGAGCTGAAGGACTACGAGAGCCAGATACTCAACGCCCAGGAGCGTCTCAGCGAGCTTGAGAGGGCCGCGTTCAGTGAGGTGCTGGGCAACGTAGCCGCCTCGGCCCCCAGGCTGCTACAGGTGGCCGAGGCGCTGGCCCTGCTCGACGTGTTCAGCGACCTCGCGGAAGTCGCCGTGCGCTACTCCTACACCCGCCCCCACCTGGACGACGGCACCGGCCTGCACATTCGCGAGGGCCGCCACCCGGTGGTCGAACGCACCCTGCGCGACGACCTCTTCGTGCCCAACGATACGCACCTGGACAGCAAGGAAGCCCAGATAGTGCTGCTCACCGGGCCGAATATGGCGGGCAAGAGCGTGTACATCAAGCAGGTGGCGATCATCGTGCTCATGTCGCAGACCGGCTCGTTCGTGCCCGCCGAGGAGGTGCGACTTGGGCTGGTGGACCGTATATTCACCCGCGTGGGCGCCCAGGACGACATAGCCACCGGCCGCTCGACCTTCATGGTGGAGATGGAGGAGACGGCCTACATCCTCAACCACGCCACCGACCGCTCGCTCGTCATCCTGGACGAGATAGGGCGCGGCACCTCCACCTACGACGGCCTGGCAATCGCCCGCGCCGTGGTGGAGTACATACACAACTCACCGCGTCTGGGGGCCAAGACGCTCTTCGCCACCCATTACCACGAGCTGACCGAGCTTGAGAAGATCCTGCCCAGGGTGCGCAACTACAACGTGGCGGTGAGCGAGGACAGCGACAAAGGGGTGGTCTTCCTGCACAAGATCGTGGAGGGCGGGGCCGATCGCTCCTACGGCATCCACGTCGCCCGCCTGGCGGGGCTGCCCCGCGCCATCCTGCGCCGCGCCGAGGACGTGCTGCAAGACCTCGAAGCGGGCGGCACCAGGGAGTCGCGCCGCAAGACGATGCAGAAGACCCCCGAAGCCCTGCAAATCCAGATGGCCTTCGACTCCGCCCCGGGCTCCGCACCCGACCCCCTCCGCGAGCAGCTACGCGAGCTACGCCCCGACGAGATGTCGCCCATCGAGGCGCTGGGGATGCTGTACGAGTTGCACAAGAGGGCTAAGGAAGGCTAGGAGCATGTAGTGACCAACTCCACACCAGGCTCGGCTGGCAAGGCCGCTTCAACAGGCGGGGTCCAACTGCGGGAGATAACAGAGGCGGACCTCCCCATCCTCTTCGAGCACCAGCGCGACCCCCACGCGAACCACATGGCCGCCTTTACTGCCAGAGAGCCCTCCGACAGAGACGTCTTTATGGCTCACTGGGCCAAAATCCTTGCGGACGACACCATAATCAAGAGGACGATCATCTACGAAGGGCAGGTAGCAGGCAACATCGTGTGCTTTGGCTGGCAGGGCAAACGAGAGGTCGGCTACTGGCTCGGGAGGGAACACTGGGGCAAGGGAATTGCCACGGCGGCGCTGGGGGAGTTCCTGGGCGTGGTGACTGAGCGACCCCTTTATGCTGCCGCCGCCAAAGACAACGCCGCGTCCATCCGCGTGTTGGAGAAATGCGGTTTTGTGATTACCGGCCACGACAGGGGCTTCTCCAACGCACGTGGCGAGGAGATAGAGGAAGTGATGCTGGAACTGAATAACTATTGACTGCCTTGCTGCGCCTCGGCAAGTAGCTGCTGCACCATCAGCTCCTTCTTGTCGTAGTTGCCCTCGCCTATGTAGGTGGCACGCAGGTGCCCCTTCGCATCGATGAAGTAGAGGGCGGGCCAGTAGCCGTTCTGGTAGGCCCGCCAGGTCTTGAAGTCGGGGTCTAACGCGATGGGCCAGTTTACGTGCTGCTCGGCGGCGGCCTTCTCGATGTTCTCCGGTACCCGCTCGTATGCGAACTCCGGCGTGTGCACCCCGATGATCTCTAATCCCTCGGCGTGGTACTTGTCGTACAGGTCGCGCAAGTAGGGCCGGACGTTGCGGCAATTGTAGCAGCCGAACGTCCAAAAATCTATCAGCACCACCTTACCCCGCAACCCCTCCAGCGATAGCGGCTCGTTGCCCGGCGTGTTGAACCAGCCCGTAATGCCGGCCAGCTCGGGAGCAGCGCCCTGGTCGGGCATGGCGAGGACAGGCTGCGGCGTGGAGGTGGGCACCGGCTGAGGCGTCCGGGTAGGCACCGGGCTTGTAGGTGCGCCGGTGGGTACCACAGCCATCGCTGGCATTCCTTCCCGGGACGAGAAATTGGCGTCGAGGCCCCGCAGTTCGCTATCCACCTTTGCTCCCTTTTCAACTCCCTGCAAGAGGGCGCTGTATTCCGGCGGCAGGCCCTGCCGGGTGAGGTCCTGCAAGCGTGCGTCGATACCGAAGAAGATCGCCAGTGCCGCCAACACGGTGAGACCGCCCAGCACTACGCGCGGTCCAGCCGAATGAGGGGCCATACGCCTCATCTTCCTCACTACGTTGCGCGTCCCGTACGCCACGACCAGCATGGGCAGCGTGGCCCCAAGCGCGTAAGCGAAGGTGAGGGCACCTGCCTGCCAGGATAGCCCGAACGTAGCCGTCAGCCCGATGACCGAGCCCACGATAGGCCCGACGCAAGGCGCCCAGAGCAGCCCTAACCCGGAGCCTATGACCAGCCCCCCACCGAACCCCGAAGGCTGAACGCCACTCCCGCGCGGCATGCGAGCGAGCGGAGATAACAGCCGCTCGAATGCGTGCCCGAGACGCGGTAGCATAAGCGATAGCCCGTACAGCCCCAGGAGCATTATCGACAGCGTGCGCAGCCAAATCACCGGCACCGCCAGCGCACCCGCGGCGGCAACCACCAGCAAAGTAGCCGCCGTGAAGCTGCCCGCCAGCCCCAGCGCGATACCTAAGGGCCGCCACCTTCCACCTCCCGCCGACGTAGAAAGCAGCATCGGCAGCACAGGCAGCACGCAGGGCGAGGCCACGGTGAGCACCCCTGCCAGGAACGAGACAACCACGAGTAGTAGCATGCTTAAAGTCTACCAACTCGATGTGAAGAAAAAAGGACGGAAAGCTTACAAGAATCTTACGAATCGCGCTTCCTGATCTCCACCCGCTTTATCGGTATGCCGTGCTGCTCCCAGTAAAGCTGGTAGCGCGACTTGACGCCCGGCTCGAAGCCAACGTAACGCTCGGCGTGCGTCTTCTCGAAGCGGCGGTCCGCCTCCACAAGCCCCAGCAGCCCCTCGAAAAGCTCGGCGTTGTCGGTAACGAAGCTGAGCGTGCCGCCCGGTACGAGCGCCCGGTGAAGTTGGTCCATGAGCGTCCGGTTGAGCAACTGGCGCTTGCGGTACTTGGGATGCAGGCTGGGGTCGGGGAAGTGCACGTACACCGCTTCCAGCGACTCGGGCAGCATGAGCGGGTAGAGCCACTGCATGGGGGCCTTGATGAAGCGCACGTTCTCCAGCGACTGCGCGGCGGCGTGGCCCGTCGCCACGATGAGCGACTTCAGGTTGATGTCCACGCCCACGAACAACCTGTCAGGGTGCTGGCGCGCCAGGCTGCACAGGTACTCCCCCGTGCTGCACCCAATCTCCAGCGACAGCAGGCCGGGTCGCCCAAAGAGGTCACGCGCCCCCAGCCTGGGGAACTCGTCGGGCCTCGCGTAGAGGTCGCCGGTACGCCACTGAAGCAGGTACTTCTCCAGGTTGCCCGCGTCCGGCGGGTGCGCGCGTATGTGGCGAATGAGAAATGAACGTCGAGGCATGAATCTATTTTACAGGACGGTGCATAGAAGAGACGGGGCCGCCGGGCTGGCCCCGTCTCTTGAGTTGCGACCGCCACTCCTAAGCCCTGGGTGCGGCTCCCATCAGGTCGTTGTATTTCTTCAGTATGTCGTCCAGCGCTTCACGCAGTATGCCTGCCTCGTTACGTTTAAGCGCTTTGGCAAGTTGAGCGAGACGCTCAAGCTGTGTGGAGGTGTAGTGACTCGTCTTGGTGACCATTCGGCTGTCGCCTAGAGGCAGGGACACCTTGTTGCGCCCGGTAGACTTGGCGATGTAGAGCGCCTGGTCGGCATCGCGCACCAGTTCAGCATCGCCACCACCGCGCTGGTACGCGGCGAGACCTACAGAGCAGGTCAGCCGCAAGTCGGACCAATCCGGCCAGGACAAGCCCACAACGCGGCGGCGAAATTCTTCTACCAACATGAAGGCATCATCCAATCGGGTGTCGGGCAGAGCACCTGCAAACTCATCTCCGCTATAGCGGGCAAGTATTGCCCGTTCCGGCATGCTCTCTTGCAGTGCTTGTGCCACACTTACAAGCACCTGGTCACCCGCCGCACGACCGTAGTCCACGTTTATGGCGTGGAATTCATCAATATCAACCAGAAACAAGCTGACTGGTTCTTCACTCTTTTCTGCTGCGGGCAGCACCTCCTCCCGGAGCAGGTTCCGAAAATAGGCTGAAGACAAAAGACCTGAAAGCTGGTCAAGTGTCGGCAACTCAAACGTAGCTGGGTACTTCATGATAACCACTCCTTGTAAAACATGATACATATGGCTTATGATATACATATGTATGCTTCTAGCCATATTGTAAGTCGCCATCAGAAAGTTGTCAATGGGAAGAAAGTACTTCCGAACGGGTAAGGGTCCGCACCAAACGAACACACAAAAAAAGTGGCCCTGAGATGGAAGCCACTCCTGTGATATTCCCAATGCTGGAAGGAATTGGAAGCTACCTCACGAACAATATTGTGCGATAGCTTCTAGCTTCAAATACCAGCCGACACGCCCCAACCATCAGCTACTTGGCGAGTCCTTTTCGTTCTTTGCACCTTTGCCTTTTCATCTCAGTCCTCAGGACTTGCCACTGGTCACTCGTCACGTCTCGTAGCTATCGAGCCAGGCGCGCTTGTCCCGGGCTTTGAAGAGTTGGAGGAGGTTGATAACGTAATGGGCGGTGAGGGGGAGAAGGAGACCGCCCGACCAGACGAATAGGAGGCTGAGCCACAGGCCCATCGCGCCAGTGAGCACTACGCCGAGCGTGCCCTGGGGCGAGTGCATCAGCCCGAATATGGCCGCGAAGCCCACCAGGAGGATGGGCAGGGGCACCGTGGCGCTCAGACCCCCGATGAGTAAGGAGCGGAACAACACCTCTTCCAGCACGACCGCCACGAAGAGCGCGGCGGGCACCAGCAGCCACTCGACGCGGGTGCGGGGCATGATGTTCTTCATCACGACGGGGGAGTATATATCCTTGCCCCACTTGCGTATCGCCAGCAGCGTCAGCGCGTTCACCAGGAACTGCGACAGCATGCCCACCACGATACCCAGGCCCGCATCGCGCAGGGCGTTGTCGAAGTTCCAGCCAAGCTGCGCGTCCGGCAGGCCGCTCACGAAGCCCAGGCCCACGCAGATGACCACCAGCACGACCTTGACGACGTTCTCCACGGGGGCGAGCAGCAGGTTCTCGGTCACGGGCACGGAGCGCAACAACCGCCCGCTCTGATAGGTCGCCCACGCCAGCGCGATGGTCACTCCTAACGCTCCGAGAACAAAGAGGGGATACATGCTATAGATATGGTACAAAGTGGTTCAAGATGTGTCAAGCGGCTGAGGCACGAACGGCGTGCGAGGATTGCTTGACGGCTTGCGCTCAGCGGCACGAATGCTCTATACCGAACGCAAAATTGAACCATTCACAGTGCTCAAACTGTACGTTTAAGCACAAGGCACTACATCAGGATAACGGCGATGGAGGAACGAGCAGTCTCGCCTCCAGCGCACGGCTACAGAAGCTGATACACGCGCACCTCCATCCGCCCCACAGGAGGTGTGAAATTGCAAGCTTCTTCTTCTCTTCGCCTCGGCACTATAGGACCCCTCAACGTCAGGCTCCACTATACATGGCTGCTCGCCGCCGTGCTCGGTCTGTGGTGGCTCGCGCTGCTCTGGCTGCCGGACAACTACCCTGGTTGGCCGGGTGCGTTCTACTGGCTCGTGTCGGCGGCCGTGCTCGCCCTCTTCTTCCTCAGCGTCGTGGCGCACGAGCTAGTCCACTCGGCCACTGCGCGCAGCGGCAGGCGCACGGTATTCCTGTTTCCCTTTGGGGCCGCCCAGCCCTTCCGCCTGCAAGAAATGGAGCCTGCGCGCGCCGTAACGTCCTCTCTCGCGGGGCCGGTATTCAACCTCGTGTTGGGCGGTCTGCTCCTGGCGGCGGGAGGGCTGATTGGTGACACGGTGGGCATACCTGGCGGCATCAAGGGGCTAACGCACGCGCTCGGCCTGCTCAATATCGCGTTCGGCATTATCAACCTTATACCGGGCGTACCCTTTGACGGGGGTTGGGTGCTCGCTTCGGCTATAACGTGGTTTGGGATGGACAGCGAGTCGGCGTTACGCGTGGGCAGCACCAGGGCAGGCTCGCGGCGCTTGCCCTGGTGCTGCTGGGTGCCTGGCAGGGCCTCACCACCGACCGGTGGATAATAGCCCTGTCGCTGGTGCTCGTCGGTTGGGCCGCCCGCGAGGCGGGCGCTATAGGGCAACAGCGGGGCCTCCTGCTGGGCGTGTTCGAGCAGATGAACGCCCGCGAGCTCATGGAGCGCGCCCGGCCCATCGACGTAGTAAGCGCGAGCGATAGCGTGGCCGACATGGTGCGCTCCCACCCGCGCTACGACCCCGCGACCCCTCTGCCCGTGTTGAACGAAGCGGGCGCGCTGGTGGGTATTGTCTCTATCGGGGCCGCCGAGCAACTGCTGCAAGGCACGTGGTCCAGCACCCCCGTTACCGCTCTGATGAAGCAGACCTCCGGCGCGCAGGCAGTCAATGGCAGTACCACTTTGACCAGGGTGCTGGAGATTGTAGAAGCAAGACGGGGCAATCCCCTGGAGGAGGAGCACATCCCGGTAATTGAAGGTGGCATGCTGGTAGGCAGCATCGACCCGGCCCGCCTGCTCCCGTTCACCCAGGTGGAGGACGAGTTCGGCATCAACAACGTGGAACGAAGCGCGGCCCCGTCGGGCTTCTTCCGCAGCCTGGGAGCGGTCTTGCCCGCAGCGATAGTCATAGCGGCGATGGCGATACTGGGTAACCTGGCCCTGCGCACCGACCCCGCCGAATTGCGCGACCTCACAGATGCCAGCACCGGGGCAAACGTCACCTTCAGCAATATGCGCCCCCCCGAAGGGGCTTTCCTGGGCGTGGGCAGCACCCAGGTCAGCATCGACCTGGAAAGCGCGCGGCCTATCTCCGATGTGACTATACTGCTCGACGGCTCGCCCCTGGAAACTATCTTCACCGGCACCGACCCCATCACCCGGACCACTGCCACCGCCCATGTGCCCAGCCTGCTGCTTGGCCCGCACACCGTGAGCGTCACGGCCACGACCCTGAGCGGCAGGACCAGGACAACCTCCTGGAGCTTCAGGGCCAGTTCCAGCGTGCAAGCCGGGGGAGAGAGCGACGGGCCGGGAGCACCTGAAACGGTGGGCCTTGAAGTGCTCAACTACCGGCCCGCTCTTGGCCGCCGACTCCTGGCAGGTTCCACCGACGTGCCGGTGAGCATAGACATACAGAGCCGTGGAGTGCTCTCTAACGTGCGGTTAATGGTGGATGGGCAAGACTTGCCGGCGGAAATCTCGCCTATTGAGGGCGCAGAGGGCCACTACCGGGTTAGCGGCACGCTACCCACCGCCCTTGAGGGCACACACCGGGTAAAGGCCCGGGTGCAAGGCGAGGACGGCAACATTATCTCGGAATGGACCTTCTCATCGCTCACCCCCAACGACGACCTGGCGTACTTCGAGGCGACCGGGCACTTCGTGGGCCAGCCGTTCCTCGATTACTGGCAGCAGAACGGAGGGCTGGCTATCTTCGGCTACCCCATCTCCGAGCGGCTGAGAGAAACCGATGAAGCCACAGGCGAGACGTATACCACCATCTACTTCGAGCGCGCACGCTTCGAGTTGCACCCCGACCTCGGTAACCAGGTGGTACTTGGCCGGTTGGGTGCGCTCCTCCACGAGCCTGAGCCTGCCGCCCAGCCCATCGAGGGCGCGCAGTTCTTCCCCGAGACGGGCCACAACCTGTCGGGTAAGTTCCTGGACTACTGGAACAGCAGCGGCGGCCTTGCCCTCTTCGGCTACCCCATCAGCGAGGAGCGCGTGGAGGTGAATCCCATCGACGGCAAGGAATACACGGTGCAGTACTTCGAGCGCAACCGCTTCGAGTTACACCCGGAGGAGGCAGACACCCAGTTCCAGATCCAGTTAGGCCAGCTAGGCACGGAACTTTACCGGCAGAAGTACGGGACGCAATAGGGAAGTCAGCGCTCGTAAGACTGCGGTCCACGACAAACGCCAGAACGTGCTCTGCGGTCTCGTCCTTACCTCCACTGCTCTTGAGGGCAAGTCTGGTATGCTACAATATAGGCATCATGGAATGAAGATGTTACGGAGGACAGCGCAACTATGGCACAAGAGGAACGGGTACGTAACCTGGCTTGGGACGCCTGCTACAATGCTCGCGAGGTGGGCGGCTACCCCGCCGCCGACGGGAGGCAGACGCGCTGGCAAACCCTCGTGCGCGCCGACAACTTGCACCGCCTCACCCCCGAAGGGCAAGCAGCCTTGCGAGATTACGGCGTGCGCACCATCATCGACTTGCGCATGGCACACGAGTTGGAGAGGCACCCTAACCCCTTCGCCGCCTCTCAGGGTGCTGACAATAGGCCCCGTTACCTGCACCTGCCACTCATGGATCTCGAAACTGACGCTGCCTACGAAGCCGCGGTACCAACCCAGGGCGAGTACATAGCGATAGTGGAGAGAGGCAAGGAACTTATCGCCACTGTCATCAAAGCCGTGGCGGCCAGCCTCGAAGAAGGCGGGGTGCTCGTGCACTGTCACGGCGGCAAAGACCGCACGGGCATCGTGGTCGCGCTCCTGCTATCGCTGGCGGGGGTGCCGCGCGAAACCATAGCGGAAGACTACGCGATGAGCGAGGCCCGGCTGGAGCCTGCCAACTCCGCCTGGCTGGACGAGCAAGCCCGCATCCACGGCCATCCCATAGAGAGGCCCCACTGGATGTACTCGCGGCCCGAGAAAATGGCGAGCCTACTCGCCTACCTCGACCAGCACTACGGCGGCGTGGAAGGCTACCTTGCCGCCTGCGGGGTGACCCGGGCCGAAATGGCCCAGGTCCGCGAACACCTCCTGGCCCCCGCCCTCGATACCACGGATTGATGCACAACCAACTCCATAAGAAAAGGAAACGCCAAGACGCCAAGACGCCAAGACGCCAAGGACCACGCCAAGATTAAGCATGGTGTTCTAAGTAAGAGAAGCAGGGTACATGATATCGTACCCTGCTCCTTTTTGTACCCTCTAAACCTTTACTAACTTGGCGCGTTCTTGGCGTCTTGGCGTCTTGGCGTTTCCGTCCATTACACCCGCTAAAGGGCAAGTCGCTCCAGGCGGTCGATGAAGCCTTCCAGGATGTCGAAGGCGCGCTCCACGGGTTCGGGGGTGGACATGTCTACGCCCGCCATCTTGAGGACATCCAGCGGGTAGGTGGAGCTTCCGGCCTTGAGGAACCGCTTGTAGTCCTCGGCGGCGCTTTCCCCCTTCTCCAGCACGTTGGCGGCCAGGGCGTTGGCGGCCGAGATGCCCGTGGAGTACTGGTAGACATAGAAGTTGAGGTACATGTGGATCGGGAACTGCGCCCACGTGATGCCCACGCGCGGCCTGTCCACCTCCACCTCCGGCCCGTAGCCCTCCGCGAACATGTCGGCCATCAGCTCGATCAGCCCGTCCGCCGTGAGCGCCTGCCCGTTCTCCACGCGAGTGTGAATCTCAAGCTCGAAGCGGGCCAGTATCGGCATGATGAAGAAGTAGCGGTGGAAGTTGTACATCGCCTCTTCTATCACCGAAATCTGGAACTGCGGGTCGTCGTTCTTCTTGAGCAGGTGGGCGCGCACCATCGCCTGGTTGAAGTTCGAAGCCGTTTCGGCCACGAACATGCCATAGCGGGCGTACACCATCGGCTGGTTGGCCCTCGTCAGGTACGAGTGCATAGAGTGCCCAAGCTCGTGGGCCAGGGTGCTCATCGACTCCAGGTCGTTGGCGTAGCTCATCAGGATGAAGGGGTTGGTGCCGTAGGAGCCGCCGGAGTACGCGCCGCTCCGCTTGCCCACGTTCGGGTAAACGTCCACCCAGCGCTGCTCCAGTAGCCCTTTACGCATCGGGTCGCAGTAGTCGCCCCCCAGCGGCCCCATGCCCTCGCAAATCATGTCCACCGCCTCTTCGAAGGCCAGCCTGGGCTGCGCTTTCGAGAGAGGCGCGAACACGTCGTAAGGGTGGAGCATATCCAGCCCCAGGATTCGGCGGCGCACCGACCAGTAGCGGTGCCACACCGGGAGCTTGCGCCGGGCCGTGTTGAGCATGTTGTCGTACACTTCGCGCGGAATGAAGTTCTGCGCCAGGGCCGCTTCCACCGCGGTGCCGTAGTTGTGGGCGCGGGCCAGGAAGACGTCCTTCTTCACGCCGCCCGCAAGCAACGTCGCGAAGGTGTTCTTCACCGACAGGAAACCATCGGCGTGCTGCTCCCAGGCTTTGCGGCGCACCTCGATATCGGGGTTGCGAAGCAGCGACTGGATAGTGCCGCCCGTCACCGGCAAGTCGCTCTCGCCCGTATTGACGCTACCGTAATCGAGGTCCGAGTCGGCCAGGGTGCCGTGGGCGCTACGAGGCGTATCGAGCACGTCGGAGGCCATCGCCAGCACCTGCTCGACTTCGGACGAGCGCACGTGCTCGGCCCTGCGGCGCAGCATGTCGAAGTAGTGCCTGTAGACCTGTAGCTCCGGCTCCTCCTCCATGAAGCGGTCTATCGTCTCCTGCGATACGGTGAGCAGTTCCGGCTCGGCAAAGGACAAAGTGGCCGCCACGGAGGCGAACATGCCGCGCGCCTGGTCGCGCAGGGCGGCGGTCTCCTGGTTGGTGGTATCGCTGTCGTGCATCATGTTGGCGTACACGAACAGTTGCATCATGGGGACGTTGATGCGCTCGGCCAGCTTGAAGTAGCCGAGCAACTGCTGGGCCGAGTCGCCCAGGTGGCCCTTGTACTGGTCAAGCTCCGGCAGCATGGCGCGGACCTCCGCCGCCTTTGCCTCCCACTTCTCGTTATCGGGGAAGATGCTCCCCAGGTCCCAGGTATATTTCGCGTCAAGCTCGCTACGCTTGGGTAAAGCTACTGCCATACTCGTTTTGCTCCTCTCGCTGAATAGTATAGATATTTATCTACAATATCGGGTTAGAATGTCAAGGAAAGTCGGGTATTAGAAATGCGGATTTCGGATTCGTGGAAGCAATCCCACAAATCCGAAATCCGCATTTCTACTTTCTAATTACCGTACTGTTAGCGTCCGGTGGTCTTTGCGCGACGCGCCAGCACGCCGATGCCCAGCAGGCCCAGCGCCGCCAGCAGCATTGTGAGCAGCATTGGCGTCTCGGACTGGCCTGTGGTAGGCATGCCGGGGAGCGCGCCACTGTCGGGCGTGGCTACAGGCATTACCTCGGTGGGGATCGCTTCGGTAGTAGCGGTCTCAACCGGCAGGACAGGGGCCGAGGTGCTGGTGGGCACCGCCGCGCCGGTCGTGGCCGTAGCGGGGACCGCCGTGTCGGAAGCGCCGGTGGTCGGGCTGACCGCCGGGGCCGTGGTAGCCACTGCCGTGGCAGCAGTGGTGGCCGTAGCGGGGACAGCGGTGGCCGGTGCGGTCGTAGCGGTAGCGGGGACCGCCGTGGGCGGGACTGCCGTGGGCGGGACTGCCGTAGGCGGGACCGCTGTAGCCGTTGCGGGCTGCGCGACCTGGGTGGCCTGCTCAGTAGTAAGCAGACAGAAGTAGATCACAGCCGTGTTGTTGCTCGAGGCACCCTGGATGGTGATCGCCCACTTGCCGGGAGCAAAGTCCACGAACTCCTCGGGTACGGTCAGGCGAATGCCCACGGAGCCGTCGGGGGCCGCGCCACCCTCGATCGGGTTAGCCGTGCCGAACACTTCCTGTGTGGGCGTGGTAAACCAGAAAGAGACGTCTTCGCGAGGCGTGAACCCGGTGCCCCGGAAGATTATGGTGGAATTGACCGTGCCGTAGGTCGGGGTCGCCGTGCCGTTCACTGTGCCGGTGGTATCGCAAGCCGACGAAGACTGGGCGCTCGCCCTGCCCGCCGCTCCCACCGAAAGCACCAGTGCCAGCAGGACCGCCGCCACCATCGTAAATATGCGTGTGTTCCTAAACATAGCCCTCACTTCCTCCTTAACTGTATCGCAATAATAGAAAAGAGTCGCGTCCGCAGCAACCTGAATAATGAAGTCTGCAATAACAATGCCACCATTTGTATACGGCCGCTAACTTACATGTGAATCCGCATCTAATATGCATGCCCCCTGTATGCACAACAGGACGATTTATAAGCACAGCCGGTATATGCTCCCGACGCGGCGGTAAGCACAGCCTCCGCGCCGCATAAGGTACAATAGGATCAAGTGCGGCGACCTTGACGAGCGACAAACCCTAATCCCCTCACCCGTGAGATACCCATATGTTCGCGGACCCTCCAGGCCCAGACAAAACACAAGCGCCCCCCCGCCCCTGCCCCGTGTGCGCCAGCAGCCGGGTGGCCTCGTCCACGTACAGGCACGACACCAGGCGCGGGGTTACGGTTGGCGCGCCCGGCAAGTCGCCCGGCTTCTGGGGGCTGCTCACCTGGGTGTTGAGCACCTTTCTGCTGAACGGTGCGCTGCCTTATTTCTTAGGCGGCCCGTTCGGCATGGCGGGTGCGGTGCCCTTCTGGGTGCCTGTGGGCCTGGCGGCGGGCGTGATGCTGGCCGTCAGCGTGGTGCAGGAATGGCGGCAGGCTAACGCCGTGCGCGTGGACAGCTACACCTGCCGGGCCTGCGGGCACGAGTGGAAGCTCAGGGACGGCAGGCCCGTGCGCGAGGGCGTGCCCGTTCCTAGACGGCCCACTGAAGAGTAGCTAAGGCGCTACCGTGGGCGACGTTGTGGGCAAAGCGGTATTTCCGGTGCCGCCCTGCCCTTCGGTGCTGTGTAGCACGTTGCCGGTGGACGCGTCCACGATGAAGCTCAGTTCCGTCTTGAACTCCGGGGAACGATATCCAACTTCCCAGATGAGAGGTACACCGAACTGTTCCTGGCAATTGCACTCCAGGTAGGTGCGTAAGGACGGTTGTAAGGTTAGACCTTTGCTCTGGGCGAAACGTTCAGCAGCCGGTGCCGTCAGTTGGTAGACTTGCCTGGGGCCAAGTTTCAGGCTTGCCTCGAGCGTCTCGGGAAGGCTTAGCCGCTCCGGTGTCAGGGCCGCGAGGTTGTAGTCGAGGTTAGTGATACGCCTCAGACGGGGCGGGTCGGTATCCAGCACCTCAACGAGGATAATCTCACCTGAGGGCGCGAGGAAGCGGAAGTCCACACTCATAGGCGTCCTGTCCGGGCTGTACGGCCCAGGGGCATCGTACATGATGCCCGCCGACACCGAATTCAGAATCACGGCGTTGTCTACCCGGCTCGCCTGCTTCTTCGCGAACTCGAACAATTGCGGCTGTGAAGCCGCGGGGCCGGTAGTGAGGTACCGGTAAGCCTTCAAGCCGAGGAACCAGGAAAGGCCCGCCACCAGAATAAACAACCCGAGGCCAAAGATCACACGTACAACCGGCCTAGCGAGCCAACGCGCGAAGGCAGTCGCCCGGACCGGGGGAGACGATAGAAGGGCAACTACGCCAATACAAAGAAAGGCTGCTACGGAAAACCCCAGGCTAAGGTCAACCGCGTAATCGTTCCTGAGAACCCCAAAAATCATGTACGTACCGGCGAAAAGAGCCATAGCCATACCAGTAGAGAGCAAGAATCCCGTGGGGAACATGATCTCCCTGTACGTAAGTGTGTTCCGCCCCGTACGGGCAATAGTAGACCCGTATTCGGACCCACGTTGCATCGACTTCTGCATCACCCTGGCCTTGTCTATAGACAAGGCCAGCAGGCAAAGCCAGCCGATTACCAGGAATATACCTACAGGCAATCCGAGGTCGGGATAGACGGGCACGTACCATGCACCTACAGAAGCGACCCCCAGCACAAGTGTCATCACAGGCAGTAGCTTATGCCACGAACCCAGGCCCATCGTGCCAGCTGCGACCTTAGCCTCGGCTTCGTTATCATCGTCAGCGACTGAATAGCGCATCAGGTTACTCCGCTTTAACACTACTACACAGCAGTATCAGCTAAGTGTCCGGTCCCCACGGACCAGGCGGGCTACACATCTTGCTACACACCCATTGTACGGCATGGCATTTCCGGTGGGCAAAAGTCGTGAGGTCGGAAGTCCGCAGGACTTACTCAGTCCCGGCAAGGAAGGCAGGTTGCCTCGCCGTGGTGCCCTGTGGGGGTGCCCTGCCAATAAATTGGCGGGCTTACAAGAAGCGAAGTCTCCTACGGAGACTACATGAGGTTCCTCAGTCTCCGAAGGAGACTTTGCCCCTTGTCAGCCCGTGGCTTTAGCCACAGGGCGCCATGCGGGGCAACCCCCTGCCGCCCTCCTGCCACAAATGAGCAAGTCCTGCGGAAATCCTTCCCTCTGCTTTGCAGGCTTTATGCGCCCGTGCTATAATACAAAGCTTGTCTGTTTTAGGAGCGGTTACTAAACAATGGTCAGCACACACCACTCAACAGAGGCCGGTACTTCCTTGTCCGACGCCACGCACGGCAGCCCCGGCACCCAATACACGACCACCATCGGCCTGGAAGTGCACGCGCAACTGCTCACCGAGAGCAAGATGTACTGCGGGTGCAGCGCCGACATAGCTTACGCTCCCCCCAACTCGCACGTCTGCCCCGTCTGCATGGGCATGCCCGGCACCCTGCCCGTCATCAACTCCCAGGCCGTGCGCAAGCTCGTGCTCACCGGGCTGGCCCTCAACTGCTCGGTCCCACCTTTCTCCAAGTTCGACCGCAAGAACTACCCCTACCCAGACCTGATGAAGGGCTACCAGATTTCCCAGTACGACCTGCCCCTCTGCGTAGAGGGCCACATCGAGGTGGACGTGCCCGACGACCGGGGCAACCCAGCCACCACCTTCCGCGTGGGCATACGCCGCGTGCACCTCGAGGAGGACACCGCCCGCCTGCTGCACCGCACCGGGCCGGACGGCCCCTATACCCTCATGGACGTGAACCGCGCCGGCGTGCCCCTCATGGAGATCGTGTCGGACCCCGACATCACCTCTCCCGAACAGGCGCAACTCTTCGCGATGAAGCTGCGCCACCTCCTGCGCTGGCTCGGCGTGTCCACGGGCAACATGGAGGAAGGGGCCTTGCGAGTGGACGCCAACGTGTCGGTGCGCCCCGTGGGCCAGGCCGAGTTCGGCACCAAAGTCGAAGTGAAGAACATGAACTCGTTCAAGGCGCTACGTGCAGCGCTTGAGTACGAGGTAGAGCGGCAGACCGGCGTGCTGCGGAGCGGCGGGCGTGTGGTGCAGGAAACGCGCGGCTGGGTCGAGGGGCGCAACGTCACCGTGTCGCAACGCTCCAAGGAAGAGGCCCACGACTACCGCTACTTCCCCGAACCCGACCTGCCGCCCCTCACCTTCACTGATGCGGACATTGAGGAGTTCCGCGCCCAGCTACCGGAGCTACCCGACGCCCGCCGCGAGCGCCTGGTGCGCGACTACGCCCTCTCGGCATACGATGCCGCGCAACTCACCACCTCGCCCGCGATTGCTGACTACTACGAGGAAGCCGTCAAGGGGCTTGGCGCGGAAGGCGCCAGGGCAGCAGCAGGTTTCGTGGTGAACGACCTCGCCAGGCTGACGTCCGAGGCGGGCACAGCGGTCGAGGAGAGCAAGCTCACCCCCGCAGCCCTGCGCGAGCTGGTGGAGCTACTCACCGGCGGCACCATCAACCGCAACATCGCCAGGGACTTGCTGCCCGAGCTATTCAACGGCGGCGCGTCCCCCGCCCGCCTGGTGAGCGAGCGCGGCCTCGGCATTATGCGCGACGACGCGGCCCTCGAAAACGCGGTGGACGAAGCAATCACGGCCAACCCCAAGGCCGTGGCGGACTACCTGGGGGGCAAGGAGAGCGCCATCGCCGCTTTCCTCGGCCCCATCATGCGAGCAACCAGGGGCCAGGCCGACGCCAACGCGGTCCGAGAGTTGCTGAAACACAAGTTGGAGGCATTGCGTAACTCGTAACACACTAAGCGTTATAAGTTACATGAGCTATCAAAGTCGATAATCCATCTAGACTCAATGAGGAGGCTAACTAATGGCGGAAACGGCCAGCAAACCCAACCCGTACCAGATAGCGGTCGAGCAGTTCATGCAGGCTGCCGACAGGCTGCACCTG
>DASVQO010000547.1:0-2273 GCA_036389075.1 Chloroflexia bacterium
GTTATTCCCCACAATAGGGCAGGTTACCTACGTGTTACTCACCCGTCCGCCACTATGCTACCGAAGTAGCACCGTTCGACTTGCATGTATTAAGCACGCCGCCAGCGTTTGTCCTGAGCCAGGATCAAACTCTCCAAACAAGAACTTTTGGAAGCTTTCTCAAGCTCCCTTTCAGTACATTTGGAAGAACTGACAAGTTTATTTATTTGCTCACCACTCTTCAGTTGTTAAGGTTCTGGGGAAAAGAAGACCGGTGGTTCCCCACCGGCGACGACACTCAACTCGAACTGATTTTGCTCAGTCTTTGCCGTTTATGTCGGTCGCTTTCTCCTCTTCCTTTGTTTTGGCCGGTATTGCTCCGACCTCCATTATTATACGGTTTGGCAGGTGCCATGTCAAGGAAAATCGGGCCGATTTTGGGGCAATTTTGCCGTTTCTTCGGCCCGTTTTCCCACTCCGTCTACATCTCCCGGCGGCCTTCAAGGGCGCGGCTCAGCGTCACCTCGTCCGCGTACTCCAGGTCGCTGCCCATCGGCAGACCGCGTGCTATGCGGGTGGTGCGCACGCCTTGCTTCGCCAGCTTGCCGTTGATGTACATGGCGGTGTAGTCACCCTCGGTGGTAGCGTTGGTGGCGAGGATTACCTCCTCCACCTCCTTATTGCCGGTGCGCTTAAGCAGTTCGTCAATCTTTAGCTGCTGCGGAGTAACGCCTTCCAGCGGGTTCAGCGCGCCATGCAGGACATGATACATGCCCTTAAAGTCGTTGGTGCGCTCTATCGCGATCACGTCGAGGGGTTCCTCAACGACACATATTTTCTTCCGGTCCCGCCCTGTGTCCTCGCATATGGAGCACGGGTCTTGCTCGGTGATGTTGAAGCAAACGGAGCAAAAAACAATCCGCTCCTTCATCTCTATGATGGCCTCGGCAAGGGCCTGTGTTTGCTCCTTAGGGCTTTTCAGCAAATAAAAGGCCAGGCGGGCCGCGCTCTTGGGGCCGATACCGGGCAGCCTGTTCAACTCGTCAATGAGGCGTGCGACCGGTTCAATACTTAGCTGGATGCTCACTCTGTCACCTCAAAATCTAGTCTCAATACACATGGAAATCCGCAAGAACCACAGTCCCCCAGCCACAAATAGCTGCCGAACTGTACCTTCAATTATACCATTAAAGAGGCGAAAGCCGGGTGCTTTTTGCACAGCCGGCCTTCTTCACGCACCACCTCAAGCCGTGGCTTTATGACCCCCAGTGAATGCCGCTGATGGGCGAGAACAGGTACAGCAAGGTGGCGCTGGTGATGGCCCATAGCACGCAACAAACGAGGAGCGGCCTGTCGCGCAACAGCACTTCCTCCGGGCTGCTTCCCTCGTTCTTCTGGTAGACGAGATACAGGTAGCGGAAGATGCCGTAGAGCACGAACGGTATCGTGAGCATCATCAGCTTGTTCTCTTGCAGCGGCCTGGGCAGGTTTGCGGCGGTGAACGTGTAGAGGCTGTACGACATCACGGTGCTGGCTGTGATGACCGCCAGCATCTCCTCTATCAGCGCGGGTGAGTATTCGTCCAATACCTTCCTGTGCCCGCTAGCACCCTCGCCCAGCAGCAGTATCTCGTGCTTCCTCTTGTTCAGTGCGAGGAAAAGCGCACCCAGGGTGGTGACCACGTACAACCATTCTGAAATGGGCACGTCTATCGCAAGCGCACCGGCCATAGCCCGCAAGGTGAAGCCCGCGGCGAGCAGAAACACATCCAGGATGACCACGTGCTTCAGCCCGAACGAGTAGCCGAAGTCCTTCGCCATGTACACCGCGCCCACGAGGGCAAACCAGGGGTTCAGCAGGTAGGACAACACAAAAGTCACGGGCAGGATGACCGCCACCGCGCCCGCCGCGATCTGCCAGGGTAGCGCCCCCGAGGCGATGGGCCGCTTGGCGGTACGAGGGTTCAAGCTGTCCTTGTCGCGGTCGAGGATGTCGTTGATGAGGTAGACGCACGACGAGAATAGACAGAACAACCCGAAGGCCGCGAGCGACTTGAGGATGGCAGAAACGTCGGTGAACTTGAGCGCAAACAGCAGCCCGGCAAAGACCAGCACATTCTTGGTCCACTGCTTGGGCCTCATTGTCTTCAAGATGAGGAACGGAATCGAAGCCACGTCAGGTCGCCGCGACCCCTGGTAGGAGGGTACGTCTTTGGGAGCTGAAGGCTCGGTAGAGGGCGGCGCGGCGGTTTGCATAGGACTCTTAGTGGGCTGACGGTCTGGTGCCGGGCCATG
>DASVQO010000548.1:0-19563 GCA_036389075.1 Chloroflexia bacterium
GTTATTCCCCACAATAGGGCAGGTTACCTACGTGTTACTCACCCGTCCGCCACTATGCTACCGAAGTAGCACCGTTCGACTTGCATGTATTAAGCACGCCGCCAGCGTTTGTCCTGAGCCAGGATCAAACTCTCCAAACAAAGCTTTTTGAAACCTCTTCCGAGGCTCCACAAAGTACATCTGGAAGAACTGACTTCTGTTTCTCTGTCTTGTGGATCTCTCCACTCTTCAGTTGTTAAGGTTCAGGGTTTTGTGTTCCGTTTCCGGCGCACGTTTTCTATTATATCAAACCCATGCAGCTTTGTCAAGCCGATTGCCGGCTTTTCCGGGTTTTGCTGGCTTTCACCAGGCCCCGGGCCGACGAGCAAACAAAAACCGGCGTTTTCACACCGGCGGGACGCACAAACATATCACCTCAGCGGCTTCTATGTGTGTTTATCCTCGCAAGCGTTGCTCCTGTGTTTGATTTTTAACCCTTGCCGTGCTGGCTAGGTTATTATACGAAACCCATACACCCATGTCAAGCAACTTTTGCGCCTATTTCGGAGCAATTTTGCGCCTCGGAAAAGAGACGGAACCGCCAGGACGCCAAGGACGCCAGGAGCGCGCCAAGATCAGGAATGGTCCGGGTGGAATGTAGACGTCTAGTATGTGAGGTCCAAAAGAAGGGGCTGAACGTGCGGTGGTGTGTATGAAGGGAGAATCTATCTACAGTTAGCAACTCCTTAACATCGGTAGATTAGATTCCTGGGACGAGGGGCACCCTAGACCTTTATCTTAACCTTGGCGCGCTCTTGGCGTCCTTGGCGTCTTGGCGGTTTCGTCTCTTATCGGTGCCGTGCGAACTCCCCCTTGCGTTTTGCTGTATCTTATATGTAATCATTGCAGGGGGTTGTAATTGAACACCACCTTTCGCGTCGCGCCTTACAGCGTGCTGGCCTGGATTTGGACCGGCACTTTCGTGTTCGCGCTCGGCTTCTTCGTGTGGCGCATGGCCGTCACAGGCTCCACCGACCCGTTCGATATCGGAGTGGCCGCGCTGCTTGCCGTGCTCATCGTGCTCGGTTTTGTGCGCTCGGTCCGTAGCTACCGCGTCACCGACCAGGCGGTGGAGATCGTGCGCGCCGTCGCGGGCCGCATCAACATCGACCGGGCCGACATCGACAGCGTGGAGGCCCGGCCCGACCCAGGCTCGTTTTTCAACACGTCCGTCCTGGGCACCGGCGGGCTGTTCGGCTGGTCCGGCAAGGCCCGCATCCGTCGCCCCTCCGACATCGACTCGCTGGAAGCCGAGGTATACGGCACCAACGCCGCGAACTCGGTGGTGGTGGAGCTAAAGGGCGGCCGCACCCTCGTGCTCACCCCCGCCGACCCCGCCGCTTTCGTGACCGCCATACAAGGCCCGGAGGCGAAGCGGGGCAGCGGGAGAAAGAAAGGGAGGAAGTGATAGGTGATATGGCTGGCGGTCCTATCCAGGCTACGCCCGGCGGCGTGACTATCAAAGTGTTTGTCGCTCCCAGGTCATCGGCCAACAAGGTAGCAGGCGAGCACAACGGCGCTATCAAAGTGGCCCTCACCGCGCCGCCCGTGGAGGGTGCCGCCAACAAGTCCCTGGTTGAGTTCCTCGCGAAACTGCTGGGGGTGCCCAGGTCGTCAGTCAGCCTGGTGTCGGGGGAGACTTCGCGGCAGAAGCTGGTCAAGGTGCTAGGAGTAAGCGTCGAGCAGGCATTGGGGAAGCTGACCGTAGCCGAGAGCGCCAGGGCACCAGGAACTCCAACAGTACGCCAGGAGCGGTATTGATTATTCACCGCAGAGACGCAGAGGACGCAAAGGTACGCTGAGAAGTATTAAAGGGTGTTCTTACCAGAAGCGGCGTCCTAAAATAGATACTGCCCTTTGCTACTTACCAAACCTTCCCCATCTCTGCGTAACGTCTGCGCCCTCTGCGTCTCTGCGGTGAACCGTTCTTATTCTTGGCGTTCTTGGCGGTTTCGTCTCTTTGCTATTACGTGCAGCCGCCGTGCTTCAGGGCGAGTTCGTACCTGTACTGCAACGAGCCTAGCGCGGCGGTGGGCATGCCGCCGGACGAGCCGGTGAGGGGCACAGTCCTGTCCACTATCTCCACGTTCAGGTCGTCAAACCACGCCTCGCCCTGGCCCTCCAGCGACAGCAGGACGCTGATATAGAGGCTGTCTTTCGGCACATCCACCACCAGCTCGTACTTCTGCCAGTCCCTCCTGCCGAATATCTCCCCTTGAGGTAGCTGCGAGGTGTTGCCCGACCGCAAGCCCGACGACTGGGCCACCACGCGGAAGTTCACGTTCCGGGAGACGTTGTTGCTCCGTATGTAGGCCGAGACTCGTATGCGCTGGCCCTGGAACTGCGAGGTGTCGAACCACTGCTCCAGGCCCACGCTGTCGCTCTCGCCCACCAGGTTGTAGTCAGCCTTTACGTAGGCGCTCGCCTTGCCGCCGTGCACGTCTTTGTCGTCGAGGCCGACCTGGTAGCCCGCCGGGTAAGTACCGTCCACGAGCCAGGTGCTCAGCCCCGCCTCGAAGTCGAGGTTAGTCGGCTGGTCTTGCATGGGCACGCCGGTGAGGGCCACTTCTTTACCCACTTCCTCGATCTGCACATCGTCCAGCAGCAGCACCCCACCGCCATCAACAAAGGCCCCCACGGTGAGCATGATGGTGCCTTCGGGCACATCAAGGACGATGCTGTACTGGCTCCAGTCGGAGGTTGAGGGAATGGGCCTCGTGTAGAGGTCGTCGTGCGCCACCCTGCGGGAGCTACTGTTGCTGACCTTCTCTTCCAGGTCGGCGTAGATGGTGCCCCACTTACTCACGTTCTCCGTCTTTACGAACGCGGTCACACGGATGCGCTTGCCCGCCCAACCGCTGAGCTGCACCGTCTGCTTCACCTCTACGGGCGGCATCAACTTGCTCGGCTGGGACTTGCTGCCCTCCAGGCGCATGCTGGTGCCGCCACTATGAAACACCGACGTGGCAAGCTTCACGCTGTCGCTGCGGCCCGAAACGTCCCAGCCATCGAAGCCGCTCTCGAAGCCGGGGTTGGCAAGGCTTCGGGTGGTCAGCACGGGCGCGTCGGGCCCTACCACCTCCAGCCTGGCCTCGTCTATCCAGACTTTGCCCTGCCCGACCAGCCTCAGCCCGAACGATATGCTCATGCTGTCGGGAGGCACGTCCTGGGTGATTTCGTAACGCTCCCAGCCGGTGGTGCCGGTTATCTGCCGGTTGAGGCTGCCGTCGAAACGGCCGAACTTCGGCAGGTACTCGGCAGGTGTGAGCCACAACTCGGCATGGGACTTGACACCTTCCGACTTGATATACGCGGAGACACGCACCCGCTTACCGGCCAGTTCAGGCTGGTTGACCATCTTCACCAGGTACACGTCGCCTCGCCAGTCCGGGTCCTTGGGCGCGAGGTAGGCGCTGGCGGTGCCGCTGTACGTCTCGCTCGTATCGGGGTACGTCTCGTAATCGTACCTGCCGTCGCCACGCAACAGCCACTCGCTCGGAACCATCTGGACTATGAGGGTGCCCTGCGACACGGGGGCCGGTACCGTAGGGGAGGTCAGCGCCACGGAGGCGGGGGTCGGCACGCCCGCGATGGGAGTCTGAGGCCCGGGTTGTGCGAGCCTGGCCCTGCTAAGAGCGAAAGCCCCAAGTCCGATTGCCAGCACCAGGCATGCGGCCAGGGCGGCAGGCATGATAATGGAGGGCCGCCTGTGGAGGCGCGAGGGCTTTACGCCCCTGGGGAGCGGCAGCCAGTCTTCGTTGGTAGCGGGCCTGCGCGCGCCGGGCTTCGTGGGTCGAGAGGCAGCAGAGCCATTAAGACGTTGCGAGGGCGGCAGCAGGTCGAGCGTGTTGTGCCGCTCTAGCCTGGGCTGGACCGCGCGCCAAAGCTCGGCCGGACGCCGGGTGTCGCCATATTCTTCTTTGAAATGGTCGCGGAGTTGGCTCTCCAGTTGTTCGCCGGTCAGGTCTTCTCGGCTCATGCCGCCACCCCAATCTCTAGCTCTATTTGTACCACTACTTCGTGCCGTTCTCAACGCGCTGCCGGTGTTGAAGGCGCAGGCGCAAAGTATGTAACGTGCGATGCAAGCGCGACTTCACGGTGCCGAGGGGCACGTTCAGCACCTCGGCTATCTCCTCAAGCTGCAAGTCCGCGAAATAGCGCAGGGCGAGCAGACGCTTGTGTTGCGCTTCGAGGGCCTCCACCGCCTCCTGCAAGTCCTCGTAGTACTCCTCAATCGCGCCGAAGGGGTTGGCCTGGGGCTCGGAGAGGCTGTCGAGGCGTTCGTAGAGGGTGTCATCGAAGGGCACGCTGGTGGGCTTGCGTCGCCGGGCCACCATGCGGCAGCGGTTGCCCACGACGGTGAGCAGCCAGGGCCGGAAGGGCCTGCCAAGCTCGAAGCTCCCAAGGCCCCGCCAGGCGTCGAGCCAGGCCTCCTGCACGGCATCTTCGGCATCCGACCTATCCGCGAGCAGCACACGCGCGGTACGCTCGGTAAGCGTACCGTAGACTTCCACCAACTGGCGGAACGCATCCTGATCGCCCAGGCGCGCGCGCCTGACCAGATCGTCTTCTGCCGTTTGCAGGAGGCTTCTCCTCTCCCGAAAAGCGCCGGGGAAACCACTTCCCACAATAGAGTATGCCAGACCTGCCGCCAAGGTTCCGGCCAACATGCCGGAGTGGCTTAAGTATATACAACCCCTGCCCCATGACAATACCACAGGGGCAGGGGCGACTCATCTAAACGCCAAGACGCCAAGACGCCAAGGACCACGCCAAGTTTAGGATGTTGTTCTAAACAAAGAGGAGCAGGATACACGTTGATCTATCCTGCTCCCTGCCCAAAAGTGAAGTTCCCACTTAAGGAATACCCATGGGAACTTCACTTTTATCGCAAGCACTACCCCTCTGAGTGGGGCTGTCTCAAGCTGCTGTGCTCTCCAAACCATAATACCTTGGCGTGGTCCTTGGCGTCTTGGCGTTTCCCCGTCCCTGGTTGGTGCGCTTAGAGGGGCGTCTGGTCGGGGCGGCCGCGCCAGAGGGAGTAGATCATGATGCCGTCCACGAGCCAGTGGGCGACGATAGAGCCTGCCAGGTTGCCGGTGCGCTCCCGTACGAGGCCGAACGCCACACCTGCAAGCCCTGTAGAGAGCATGCCGCCCAGGACCGCCAGGGGCTGCACGAACGGCTTGAGGAAGCCGGGGAGGCGGGCGGCGGTGGCGAGATTGGTCTGCGCGGCGGTGGTGTAGGTCACCGAGAAGTGCCAGCCCGCGAACGCAGCCGAGGCACCCGCCAGCGACAGGGGCAGCGAGTGATTGCGGCGCAGCGCGGAGAAGATGAGGCCCCGAAACAGCAATTCCTCCAGCAGCGCGATCTTCACCGGCACGCCCACGAACAGGTCCTCCAACACCTCGCGGCGAGACATCCCAGTAATAGGTCCGTATTCTAGCGGCGTGTCCAGCAGGATAGGACGGTAGAAGAAGATAAGGGGCGGCACTGAGAGGCCCAGGCCAGTGAGCGTGCCCCCGGCGACGGACTTTACCAGCCCGTGCTTTCTCAGGCCCACACGCCCCAGGCCGCCGGTGCGACGCGCGGCATACGCAAGCATCAGCACCACCAGCCAGGAATTCACGCGGCGGAACATCGACTCCGGGTTCAGGCCGCGGCGTGTCGCCCACCAGGGCAGCAAGTTGCTGTAGGCCAGCGCGAGCAGTGTGAGGGCCAGTGCCTCGCCGTCGGAGGAGTGAAGCGCGAGGCGCGAGGCGTGGTGGGGTTTGGGGGGTCTCATTGTGGCAAGGCGGGGACCGGGCTTCAGACCAGCTTTGCGTCCCGCATGTCGCGCAGGGTCTCGTAGAAGGCGGTGGCGGTAAGGGCCAGGTCGTCCTCGGTGTGAGCGGTGGACATGATACCCGCGTGCCCTGACAGCAGGTCCACTCCGCGGCGGAGCATGCCCGACTGGAAGGCCGCTTTTACACTGGCGTCGTTGGCTTTGCGCAGCGTGAGCACGTCCGCCGAGCCTTCGAGCAGCGTGCCGTCCTTGTTGGCGCAAGCCCCTTTGCCGAGGAGGACGTGCCAGATAGGGCCGTCGCCGTACACGCAACTCCCCTCTATCCCAAGCTGCTCCAGGCCACCGTTCATCTCCGACACCAGGCGGCGGCCCATCTCGTCTACCTGCCGCTGCGGCTCGCCCGTCTGCGCGATCTTGAGCATGGCGATACCGGCGGACGCGCTCAAAGGGTTGGCGTTGAAGGTGCCGGGGTGGTTGATGCGGCGGTAGCGGTTCCACTCGGTATCGCCGGGCCGGAACTCGAACGCCGACATCACTTCGGCCCGACCCACTACCGCGCCGCCCGGCAGGCCGCCCGCCACCACTTTCGCCAGGGTCGTCAGGTCGGGGATCACCCCGGTCATCGCCTGCACGCCGCCGGGTGTGTAGCGGAAGCCGGTCACGATTTCGTCGAATATGAGCACGATGTTGTACCTGCTGGTAAGCTCGCGCAGACCTTGCAGGAACCCCGAGGGCAGCGGGATGGTGCCGTACGAAGCGCCGGTCGGCTCAAGTATCACCGAGGAGATGTCGTCGCCGTGCTCCTGGAAGATGCGCTCTACTTCAGCCAGGTCGGTGGGGGCCACGATGACGCTTTGCAGCACCGAATCGGAGATGCCGACCGAGGAGGGCACGTCGAACGGGGCCTGGAAGCCCGCCGTCATCGCGTCGGACCAGCCGTGGAAGTGGCCCTGGAACTTGAGGAACTTCTGCCGTCGGGTGTGGGCGCGGGCCAGCCTCACGGCCATCATGGTGGCCTCGGTGCCGGAGCCGGTAAACTTCACCCGCTCCGCCGAGGGCACGGTGGCCTTGATAAGCTCCCCCCACTCGACCTCCAACGGGTGCGAACCGCCATAGTGGGTGCCCCTGGTTATCTGGCGCTGCACCGCCTCCACGATGGCCGGGTGGTTGTGCCCCAGCAGGAGCGCGCCGTGGCCCATCCAGTAGTCGATGTACTCGTTGCCGTCCACGTCCCACTTGCGCGAGCCGTTCGCGCGGTCTATGTAGATAGGCTCGACCTCGCCGAAGAAGCGGTTGTCGTGCGTCACGCCGCTGGGGAACACGTCGAGGGCGCGCCGGTACCATTCGTGGGAGCGGGCGTGAGTGCCTGTGTGCAGTTCGTTGTCCGATATCATGTGCGTGCTCCTGGGGCGAGTGAGTTGTATCCTAATTATAGCCCTGCGTTCGCTTACCGGCACGCCGGACCGCCATATCGAAAGTCAGATACGAAAGCTAGAAAAGAGTACCCTCTTCCAATGGTTGACTTTGAAACCAGGTGAGTACCGGGGCCGTGACCACGCCAATCGTAAAGCCCAGCACGCACCAGCCCAGCAAGCCTATGAGGGCAGCCGCCACCGGGTTGTCCAGCACCACGGCTGCGCCCCCCGCAAATGACCCGGCCAACCACGTTATCAATACAGATGCGACCCCGGAAAGGGCAAAGGCGAGCGAGGAGAATACGACCCAAAAGAAGGCATTTCTGAAGTGGTGGCGCAAGAGGAACCATTGGAGCACCCCAGGCATGATACCTCCCATAGCCGCAAACACGAACGCGTAGATGCACCCCCAGTACAGAACGAAAAAGAACACTGGAAGGAGCATCATATATGAATCGTAGGTATAGCCGGTCTCATAGAGAGGCCGGGACAGGTAAGCCCCGGCAATAGAAAAGCTCAGGGTGGGTCTTAGCCCGGCCACCTGACTGCCGACGGCTCCCACCAGCGTGAGGCCCGCCAACCCACCGGCGATAGTAGCGCATGCCCATCCTCGATACGATATCTTCCCGGTCAGCCTTTGTAGATAGAGCCCCTGGGACACTCCCATGACCAGGCCCGCGGCAGCTACGGAGGCCAGACAGACCGCCCAGTCAAGGGCATCATTGGTGGTTGTTAAGTAGCCGGTGATGAGGGCCAGCAGCGACCATACGGCACCGCCCGCGGCAAAGCCGGTGGTTGTGGCGGCTATCCAGAGTGAGAAAAGGCTGTCGCGCATCGGCACCACCGGTGTTTGCAACTGAATGAAACGCACTAGCTCAGTACGTGCGAAACCGGACCCGGAAAACGCGAGGCTCGTCACCGGTCAGGTGATGAGCCTCAGAACAACACCTGGTATGAAGGACTATCTCTTGAACAGCCGGAACAAGCCGCGCAGGAACAGCAGCCCCATCGCGGCCGCGCTCCCGAACAGGGCAAAGCCCCTCCAGGTGGGTGGCGGCTGCACCACCTCGCCGCTGGGCGGGGAATAGGTACGCATGCGCCACCACAGGCGGATGATCTCGCGGAAGGCCCGCAGCACCACCTTCAGGTTCGCGCCCGACTGCTCGCCCGCCTTCCTGGGGTAGTGGTACACGCCGACCTGGGTGAGGGTGCAGCCCTGCACCTTGGCCTTGGCGAGTATCTCGGTGTTGATGAGCGCGCCCGGCGACTCCAGGTTGATGCCCCTGAGCACGTCGGCGTGCATCACCTTGAAGGCGCAATCGATGTCGCGCACCCGAATGTCGAACATCAGGCGCACCGCCATGCCGAAAATAGCGGCGTTGAGCAGGCGGTGGGCCGGGTCGTTGCGCTTGATGCGGTAGCCCGCGACGATATCGTAGTCGCACACGTGAGGGGTCAGGCGGTGGATGTCGTTGATGTCGAACTGGCGGTCCGAGTCCATGAACATGACGTAATCGCCCGTGGCGGCGTTGAAGCCGCTGGTGAGGGCAGCGCCGTAGCCGCGATTGACGGGGTGATTCACCACGCGCACGTGCGGGTTCTCCTGGGTGAGGGCTTCCGCGATTTCGAGCGTGCGGTCCTTCGAGCCGTCGTTGACGACTATGACTTCATAGTCCGAGAAAGCGGTGGGGAGCACCTGGGCGGCCTCTTCAACGACCGCGCGTATGTTCGGCTCCTCGTTATGGGCGGGCAGCACGAGTGAAATCTTGCCCTGCACTATGTTATCAGTTTCGGGAGCGCGCTCTTCGGTCTCGGGGCGCTCAAGGGTCTGGACCAACGGTTCCTCCAAGCTATCGCGTCGTCGCGTATTGGCACCGGCAATCAGGAGTATGCGCCACAATCAGGGGGCGGTGTGTAGGTCACTTCCGCACGACCTACAAAATCAACGCACAAAGTATGCCCACATTACCAGCATACGCAGTTTATAGCACTTGTCGCGACCCGTCAAGGCGGAGGGGGATAGCCCTGGAGTGCCCTGCTATAGCCCTGTGGCTAAAGCCACGGGCTGTCAAGGGGCAAAGTCCCCTACGGGGACTAGGAAAGTGAGGGTAGTCTCCGGAGGAGACTTCGCTGCTTGTCAGCCCGCCAATTCATTGGCAGGGCATCCCCCACGGGACTTCACTCCTCGATTGCGCCTTTCACCCAGTTGATATCGGTTACCTTGCCGCCCAGCATGGTAACTCCCACCAGGTCGATGCGCCAGGGGGTGGCTTCGGGGTCGATGTTGTGGGCTGCCATGTAGGCGTAGGCCGCCGAGACCATGCTGCTCGCCTTGCGCTGCGAAATCGACTCCTCAGCCATGCCCTCGTGCCCGTGGCGGGTGCGGACCTCGACAAATGCCAGCGTGGGGGCGCGTTCGAGGGAGAGGGCGTCGGTGCCCATCGGCCTGGAGGGGCAGCTAGCGATTATGTCAATTTCACCGGGGTTGGCGTACCAGCGGCGGGCGAGGATGGTGCAGCCGCGACGTCGCAGGTAGAGGGCTGCGACGTCCTCTCCCCTGCCGCCCACGGTCCTGCGCTGGTCGCTGTCGCTTTCGTCAGGCATCTTTCACAGGCGAGGCCATCACTCCCCCTGCTCCCCCTGCTCCCCTTCGTCCTCGGCAACCACTCCGGCTGGGGGCCAGGGTAGGCCCAGCATCATAGCTTTTATAGGCGCATACGAGCGGCGGTGCAGGGGGGACACGCCCAGGGTGGAGAGGGCGGTTACGTGCATGCGGGTGCCGTAGCCTTTGTGCTGGGCGAAGCTGTAGCCGGGATAGTTGGCGTCATGGCCGCACATGATGCGGTCGCGGGCCACCTTGGCTACGATGGAGGCGGCGGCGATAGACATGCAGGTGGCATCGCCCTTCACGATGGGACGCTGCGGCACAGGGAAGGCGGGCACGCGGAAGGCGTCGAGCAGGAGGAAGTCGGGCCACACCCCCAGGTCGCGCACCGCCCTCGACATGGCGAGCCGGTTGGCAGGTCCCACCCCTATCACGTCCACCAGCCCCGGCGATACGATACCCACGCCCGTAGCGAGGGCCAGCGACTGTATAGCGGGTAGCAGCTTCTCCCGCAGCAGGGCGCTGAGCATCTTGCTGTCCTTCAGGCACGAAAGCGCCTCAAGCAGGTCGTCCGCCGTGAGGCTGGAAGTCACCTCCTCGGGGTGCGGGAAGACCACCGCCCCGGCCACGAGCGGCCCCGCCCAGGCCCCGCGCCCCGCCTCGTCCACGCCCGCGATCAGCTTGTAGCCCCTGGCGTGTAGCTCAAGCTCGTTCTTCCAGTTAGGCACCACCCGCGTGGACGACTCTCTTTTGGCCGGTGTAGGCTCGCTTGCAGTCTGTGTGCTCATGAGGCAATTGTAGCAGGTGCGGTTTGGACCACTAAAGATATCGACATCCGGTGCAGGAGCAGAAGGTGTGCCTAAGGCCCTACTGCCCTCAGCACGACCACCTCGGTAAAGCGCAGCCCGTCAATCTGAAGGGCGTAGCAACCCGCACCCGGCACCCAGATTGCCGAGGCCCAGCCGCTCCAACCGGCATCGGCCCCGCGGCTGTTGGAGTCGCCGTGTGCCATTTCGGTGGAGAAGGACCCCTGCTCGTAATCGAACTTGACTACACCCTCGCCATCTAGCTGGTGACCTCGAATGAGAATAGGCCCCGGGTACTCGGGTTCGCTCAGCCACGGCCCTTTGATGGAGTAAGCATCTCTATGCTTGACGTACATGTAAGGGGCAAGGCCAAGCTCCCCATCCACACTGGACGCGGTGGGGACCTTTTGTAGATAGACCGGGCCGCTGCCGAACACGTAGATGCCGGGCCGGACGTCTGCGGTGGACTTATTGGTGGGGCACGATTGCCCCGGTGTTAGAGGCTGCGTTTTGAGGGGCCGCTGCCGCAACTCGGCGTAAGCGTCCGGCGCGGGGCTGGGTGTCGCGGGGGCGTTGTCAAGGACAGCCTTGAAGACCAGTACGTAGCTGAAGCCGTTGCCGTCCACCTGGTAGGCGTAGCAACCTGGGCCGCGTAAGTATGTCGCCCCAGGCCAGAAGTACCCCGGAGCTAAGGCATCCAGCGCCGCATCCGGCTTGGGGTGTGCGTTCTCCATGTCCACCTGTGCCTCGGAGTTACCGTTCAGTTGGCGCACCCGTATCAGCACGGGGCCGACGTAGCTGGAGCTGGAGTCGTTTAACCAGGGCACCTTTTCGACGTACCAACCGTTTGCTCGTAGCATGTGGGGCTTCAATCGCATCGAAGTGTCGTCGCCAAAGGCGCTGACATTAGGATATATAGGCCCGTCGCCGAGCACGTAGTAGTTCTGAGCAGAAGGAGGTTTGGAAGCCCTGGGCTGTCTCGGCGTCACGGGGCATGCAGCGTCCGGCTCCACATGGGGCAGGTTGAGCGGCCGCGCGCGCAACTCCGACCAGGCATCGGGCTTCGGTGGCGTTCCGGCGGCATACTTACGAGCGTACTGTAACGTGCCTAGCTGGGAGAGCAGCACATCGTAGGGCGCTTGCTTCTCAGGGTGTAGCTCAAACACAGCGCGCTCGAAGTACTGCACCTTGTAAGTGTTGCCGTCTAACTCGCTCTTCTCCTCGAACTCGTTGGAGATGGGGTAGCCCTGCTGCGCCAGCCCGCCGTGGGCGCTCCAATAGTCCAGGAACCGCCCGCCCAGGCGCTTGCTCGTGCCCGCGAACAGCACAGAGCCGGGAGAGTCGTTCGGCTTCTGCCCTTGCGCGCCGGTGGGATATTTGCGGTCGTAGTAGATGCTGCCCAGCAAGGAGAGGAGTATGTCGTGCGGGGGTGCCTTCTCAGGGTGCGCTTCGAACACCGCGCGCTCGAAGTACTGCACCGTATAGGTCTTGCCATCTACGTCCGACTTCTCCTGGAACGGCTGGCTGATGGGAAAGCCCTGCTGCGCGAGGCCGCCATGCTCCTTCCAGTAGGCAAGGAACTTACCGCAAATGGACCTGCTGGTCTCGGCAAACTCCTGGCAGTCCTCTTGAGCGATCGCCTTCCGGGGGGCGGCTGGGGCTCCTGTGGACAGCAGCAGCACAGTGGCAACTAGCACCTTGATGTAAGATCTGCCCGTGACGTGCAGGCAGGGAACACGTCCATCCATGAGTCCTCCTGGGGTTTCTTTAGATGCTGATGCCCCTGGAATGACCAGTATGGGAGTTTATGGGGTAGTAGTGAAATGTAACTTCTCGGATATGGTCTCTTCAGGTGGCACTCGTCCGTAGCTGACACCTACGGTTGCGCCTTCTCGTAACAGGTCGCGGTCGTACACGGGGACCGCCAGCTCATATCCCGCTCCGGTACCCTTTACACCCACTCCGGTACCTCCTACAATCATGTTGTCCAACCATACGTGCCATATCAAGCCTTGTAAGTCGTTTATCCTGTCCCCGGCCACGCTGATGCGCCAGAACCTGTCGAAGGTGCGCGACTCTTCCCTGATACGATTGTTGACGGCTACCTCTACCGAACAGGTTATTTGTCGGGGCAAAGTTATCATCTCTACCTGGTAGCCCCTTAGTTGATACATTCCGGCTGGCTGCTCATTAACGCCCCGCGCTACTGGTTTCCCCCGCAACTTGAGGTGCCCTATACATGTGGCAAGTCTTCGATTGAGCTGGAAGGTGCCAAGGTGGCTCAGAAGGACGTCGTAAGGAGGCCGGTTCCCGGGGTGCAATTCGAACACCGCGCGCTCGAAGTACTGCACCGTGTAGGTTTTGCCGTCTAGCTCACTTCGCTCTTCGAACTCATCAGAGATGGGGTTACCTTGCTGCGCTAGCCCTCCATTGGTCTGCCAGTACTCTAAGAACCTGCCGCCAAGCCGCTTGCTCGTCTCCGGGAAGAACAGCGAGCCGGGGGAGTAGTTGGGCTGCTGTTCAGGCGCGTCGCCAGGATGTTTCTGCCTGTAGTAGCTGTTACCGAGCAGTGAAAGCAGCACGTCATAAGGAGGCTGGTTCTCGGGGTGCAGTTCGAACACCGCCCGCTCGAAGTACTGCACCATGTACACCTTGCCGTCTATCTCCGATTTCTCCCGGAGTGGCTGGTTTATGGGATAGCCCTGCTGCGCGAGGCCGCCATGCTCCTTCCAGTAGGCCAGGAACCTGCCGCAAACCGACCTGCCGGTCTCGGCAAACTCCTGGCAGTCCTCTTGAGCAACCGCGTTGCGGGGGGCGAGCGGGGCCGCCACCGGTAGCAGCACCATCGCGGCCACCATGCTTAGCGTAGATCGAAGTGCGCCGCGCGAGTACATGGCATTTCCCCTTTCGATACTATCGCTCTTTAGGAGATCATCGCACTAATCTGGCACTCCGTCAATACTTGTTTTACGCATATCGGGAGAAACACGTAAAGGGCTGCGGACAATCACGTCCACAACCCTTTACGAACAGCCTATTATGCTCTACGTGCTACGAGTTACGAGGTGCGCTCGGTCTCCGTATCCTCGGTCGCGGCCTCGGCGTCCTCAGCCCCGGAGGCGTCAACGGCCTCAACCTCGGTGGCCTCGTCGCCCAGGGCTTCCTCGTCGGCAGCCGTGTCTAGCGTCACATCGTCCTCGATGGCGGCGGTAGGGGCCACGGCGGCCACGGCGGCCACGGCAGCGCCGGCCTTGCCCTTGGCACCCGGTACGTAGCGGCGCTCCTTGATGCGGGCGGCCTTACCGGTGAGACCGCGCAGGTAGTAAAGCTGAGCGCGGCGCACCACGCCACGGCGGATTACTTCGATCTTCTCGACGCGGGGCGAGTGGAGCATAAAGGTGCGCTCGACGCCGATACCGTGCGAGGCGATGCGGCGCACCGTGAAGTTCTCGTTGATGCCACCACTGCGGCGGCGCATTACGACGCCCTCGAACACCTGGGTGCGCTCGCGGTTGCCCTCAACTACCTTCACGCTGACACGCACCGTGTCGCCAACGCCAAACTCGGGCACAGATTCTTTCATGTTCTGTGTGGCGAGCACTGTTAACGCCTGGGTGGGTTTCATTGCTGGAATATCTCCTGGATTCTTTTACATTAACCGAACAGCCTGATTTTAGGCGCGATTTTGATTATACCACATGCCTGCCTCCCGCGCAACATCTACGCTCAACGCAACAGCGCGGCTGCAAGAGTTTAGACTAGGGTTAGTGAGCTGCATATACAGGCACGAGGCGTTGCGGCCGGTTTCCCGTGATGTGCCCTTGCCGGGGAAATCAAGTCACCTTCTATTGTTAGTTGAGTTAAGACTGCTCTATAATGAAGAGCTTCACACGTAAGCGCGCTCCATGTTGCACTATAGTGCAGCTACGAGTCGCATGCTAAGTTGGGAGGCGCGAACATAGATACCGAGACTTCCAACACCTATAGCCACGGGCTTGCGCGGGCCGAGGCGAGGAACCGGCGCTACCGGAGGCGCGTGCTCGCCGTGAGAGCGATGGCGGGCGAGACGGCCTGGCTCGATGGCAAGATTGTGTGGCTCGACGGGCGCGTGGCCTGGGAGAGCGACCGGGGCACAACCGTCCCCAGCGTGCAAGAGATCGCCATCGCGCAACGCCGCCTCAACCAGATAGCGAGCTACCCCTACGCCTCCGCGCAGGCGCTGGGTGACGCTCCTGCCTGGCTGTCCCGCCGTTTCGCGCGGCTTGAGCTTGCCAAGTACCTCTCCAGCCTCCACGCGCCCGACCTCGCGAGTCTGGTCGCGCGGGCGCGGGCGGGCAGCGTTGAGGCCAGCCGCAAGCTGGTGCCGCTACTGGCTGTGGAGGCGCTTTGCATCAACGAGCTTCCCGCCGCTCCAAGTCCCGCGCTGGTTACCGCCGGGCATAACGCCGAGGAGGGTTTGCTGGGGTACCTGAAGGCAGGGGAAGCGCCGCTCGCGGGCCGTGCGATGGCCGCGCTCGTGTTGGGAGCGGTCCGCAGGCAGGGTGGCGCCCTCGTCTCAGGCTCGGAGATGCCCCCGGCGCTTGCCGGTAGTGAGTGGCTGCGCCGGGCCTACGCCTACGGTCTCAAGTGGGGCCTGCCCAATGACCCTTCAATCACGCTGGGCCTGCTGGCGTCGGAGGAGGGCGACAGACTCGCGGCCCGCTACACAGCCATCGCACGCGCGCCCGGGCCTTTCTCTCTGCCTGCCGTAATGGTGCGCGAGATGCTCTTCGCAGGCACGCCGCCCGCGACCCTCATCGACACTATGGAGGCCCTTCGGACCGCTACTCCCCTGGCCGAGCGCATCATGGACTACCGGGGCGAGCTACCCGACACGGGTACCCTGCGGAAGGGCAAGAAATGGGTCCGCGAAAGCGAGCGTCATGAGGAGGCCACGAAGCTCTATGCCGAGCGCAAGCAGGTGTTGGACGACGTGACGGGGGTGATACATTGCTACGTGGGGGTCGCGCCTGGGGCTGAAATCGTGTATGGCCTGGTGACGTTCTGCAATCTCGCGTTGGATGTGGACACCCTCTCACCCAGGCTTGGCGCTTATATGACCAACCAACTGCGCGCCGGTTTGCAGTTGCCTGCCAGCGCACTGGGCCTGTACCTGGAACTGCTGGCACTAAAGCAGGAGAAGTGGCGCGACAAGGACGAGTGGCCGGAGTGGATGAAGTCGCTGAGCTTTAGCAATGCCCTTGACAGACTGGAGCTCTTGTTAGGTAAGTCCACTGCCAGGATGCTGCAAAACTGCGGCGACCCCGGTATAGTGCGCCGTGTGACCGAGCTGGGCCTTGAGTTCGTCCTGGAGGAGAACAGGTGGAGCGATTACGAGCTCTACCGATGGGCTCTGTCCCTCATTGAAGAGTTCGGCCTAATACGTAGCACCTGGACCTCAGGGAAGATATGCTATCTGCTGGGTATCTTCCCAACGGCCAGGGCGGCCCGCGCCGCGCTCCAACCGTTCTTCGCCTCGATTATGCAGGCACCCAGGGACCTCCGTGCCGACATCTGCATAAACTTGCTCGAAGAGATAGACCAGAATCGCAAGTCCGCCTCGCAGGCCGTGCCCCGCCTGGCGCGCTACGTGCCGGCTTTCATCGCTTTCGTGCGAGCGCACCGCGCCCTGGCTTCGTTCCTGGCGCCGCTCGACAAAGTCGCTATTGCCCTCGACACCGCCGTACCTGGTGAGGCGCACACCTGGCTTGGCTGGTTGTTGCAGCACCTCTCGTCGTTCGATGATGAGCGGCAGATTACCTGGCTCCAGGTACAGGCCGTCAGGCTCGGTGGGCTGCTTGCCGTCGCCGTATCGGGCGGCGACCTGCGCCGCTTCCAGTCCGTGGCTCGTGTTGGCCTGAGGTCCGAGTTCGACTACCAATCGCACGTGTTAGAGGATGCGATAAGCAACCTGAGACGCTTCCCCGGAGCGCACGCCCCCGTCGCTGATATGTTCCCTCGCCAGCCGCGCCGTTGCCTGGAATTGATCGTGCGACTCGACCTGGCCCAACGTCTCGGCCCGCAATCCACTCAGCCTATTGCCGTACTTGAGAACAGTACGGACGATATCGAGCCACAGGCGGAAGAGGCGTCGCCGGAATGGCGCGCGCTGTTAGAGATTGCGCCCGGCCTCCAACTCGCCGTGAGGCAGTACATCCACTCGCGGAAGATACGCGGCGAAAGCACCCAGATGCCGCCAGGGGTGCGCGATATGGTGAGCCAGAGGAGCAAGCTCGCGAAAGAGCTTGCCTTTATCGAGGCAAAACTACAGGCCCAGCCCACTCGCGCCGACCTCGCCAGCCGGGCCAGGAACCTGCGAGAGCGGCTGCAAGACCAGGAGAAACACACGCGCTCTATAGTCGAAGAAGCCGGAGAGCGCCTGAAGCAAGTCACCGCCGAGGCCCAGCTTGCCGCTGCCGAGCACCTGGTCATGGCCTGCTATCGTGAGCACCTAGACATGGTTGCCGGGCCGGTGCCGGACGACCTCCAGCTGGACGAAAACCTGGTGAACGCCATTCTGCTCACGGTAGACATCAAGCAGAATAAGCGGCTGCTGCGCGCGCTGCTACGAGCTTATATCCGCGGGGAGCGGCGCTGGCCCGAGACGCAGCCCCTCAACGTGCAGTTCCTCGACAGCTTGAACGCCAGGGGGGTAAACGTGGCGGCGTGGTTGGGTAAGCACCCACGCCGCTTCACCTTCAAAGGCGCTCATGAAGGCTACGTGCATCTCAGCCTCGAGCGCGACCCACTCCACGTGCTGCAAATGGGCAACTATTTCGATACCTGCTTGAGCTTCGGGGGCATCAACGCCTTCTCAACCGTGGCGAACGCTACCGAACTGAACAAGCGGGTTATCTACGCACGCGACGGCAAGGGGCGCGTAATAGGCCGCAAATTGATCGCGATCAACGAGCAAGGCGCGCTGGTCGGCTTCCGCACCTACACGAACCTGGGCTGGAAGGAGGGTGGGAGGGAGTTGAGCGTTATCTTTCGCCGCTACGCGACCACCTTCGCCCAGGCGTGCGGGCTGCAAATGCAAGCCGAGGGCAACGTACCCCACCTGCTCACCCGACACTGGTACGATGACGGCATCACCGACTGGTACGAGGACACCGACGCAGCCCCGGAAAACCGCTCAAACTCAAGCCAGGAACCCCACCTCCGCACCCGCAGCCCGCGAGTCAGACGCATCCGCAAGAGATAGTCGCGGGAGCCTGGCCGCCAGGGCTTCGGCCTTTTCGCGCCTTCCTTCGTGACCGGCGGCACTCCAGACAGTTCAAGCTTATTGCCCTTCCTTTAAGTCATCAGAAGGGCAGAATTGTCGAACATCAGCACCAAAGTCCCACCTATGTCATTTCGAGCGTAGCGAGAAATCTCGTCCCCCAGCACCCAGATATCGCCTTTCCCAAGAGGCAGCATATCATAAGAAAAGGGCAACATCCCGATGAAGGACGAGATTTCTCGCTACGCTCGAAATGACATAGGTGGAGCTTGGATCCCCTACCCAGCATTGTTACTCTTGAGATAGCTTCCAGCGACATTTCTCCTGTCACAAGTAACATCTGAAAGCTTGTGATTTTTCGTACAAATATGGGATAATACAGGTGGTGCTTATAATATGGTATCCAATGGAGGACAAGGCCATGAAAACTACAAGAAAGGGGCTGCGACAGACGTTTCTACTGATTCTGGCGGTGGTTATGCTGGTTGCGTGCGACGCAGGCGCGGTGACGCCCACGGCGACGGTAGGCACGGGCACCCAGGGCACACCCGGGGCGGGCAATACGCCTGCCACCAACCTGACCAAGGTGCGCACCGGCTATATTCCCGTGATGATTTTCGCTCCGCTCTTCGTGGCGATCGAGCGCGGCTACTTCGCCGAAGAGGGCATCGAGGTCGAATTGACGCCGCTGCAAGGCGGTAGCGACGCCGTGGTACAACTGGGGGCGGGCAACTTCGATGCAGCCATAGGCGGCGCGGGCGCGGGCCTGTTCAACGCGGCCAACAAGGGCGTCAAGTTCACCATCGTCGCTCCCATGCACAGCGAGCGGCCCCCCGTTACCAGCCCGCTGGTCATCAGCGCCAAGCGGACCGACATCAAGACGATAAGCGACCTGAAGGGCAAGAAAGTGGCGGTCAACGCCACGGGCGCGGCCACCGAGTACTGGCTGGCCAAGGCCCTCGCCAGGGAAGGCGTGACGCTGGACCAGGTGACCGTGGAGACGGTGCCCTTCGCCAACGTGCCCGCCGCGCTCGAAAACGGCTCCCTCGACGCCTCGATCCTGGGCGAGCCGCTCGTCACGATCAACGAGGACAAGGGCATCGTCAAAGTGCTGTCCGAGGACTTCATCGACAACTTCTACTCCACCTACCTCTACTTCGGCGACCCGCTAATGAAGGAGAAGCCGGAGGTAGCAAAGGGCTTCCTCAAGGCGTACCTGCGGGCCTGCCGCGACTTGCAGGGCAACTACATGAACGACGACCTGGCCCGGATTATCGAGAAGTACACCCAGGTGAAAGCCGACGTGGTAAAGCGCGCCTCGCTGCCCCAGTTCGAGCCGAACGGCCGCATCCCGGTCGATAATATCGCCACCCTGCAAGACTACTTCGCAGACAGGGGCCTCCTCGAATACACCACCAAGCTGGACGTGGCCCGCTTCATCAACACCGAACTGGCACGAGAAGCAGCGGGGGAACTCGACGCGGAGAAGTGACGAGTTGTTAGTTGTTAGTAGTGAGGGTGAGGAAAGAAACGGACGTGACTGCCATCTTGTTGGCCCGGTTCGACCACGAGCGGCCCTGTCATCCAGAGCGTAGCGAAGGATCTAAGATGCCCGTATAGGGAGGCTGGTGAACAATGGCACAATGGTACTG
>DASVQO010000549.1:0-8573 GCA_036389075.1 Chloroflexia bacterium
TTCCTGTTCTAGGTTTGAGTGGCGGGAGTAGTGGTTCAAGCTTCTCCCATTGTTCATCTGTTAGCTCATGTCTTCTTGGTGGCGTTTTTGGACTCATGAGCTTAGTTTACCAACTTACCTGAGTTTGCAGATAGGCCCTAGACCTGCAACCTCCCATACTAGGAGAGCGTTGCGTCTTTGCACATACGGACAAGCAGTTGACACAATCTTCCTTCGTACAACTACTGCAAGCTGTCGCTGAAGCAGCCGACCAGGCCACCACTATCGAGGAGGCGGCTCAAAGCTGCCTGGACCACGTGTGCGCCTACATGGGCTGGCCGGTGGGCCACCTGTACATTTGCGGCAGGCGCGCCGAGGACCAGCACGGGGAGCTTGTGCCCACCAAGATATGGCACACAGAAGCCATGGAAGAAGGGTTCGAGGAGTTCCAGCGCGTATCGGAGGAAATGACCTTCAGCCGGGGCAGGAGCCTGCCGGGCCGGGTGCTTGCCGATGGAAAGCCGGCCTGGGTAAGCAACGTAACCCACGACCCCTATTTCATCCGAGCGCCGTTTGCTCGCAGGGCAGGGCTTCGGGCCGCGTTTGCGTCTCCCATCACCCTCGGCACCGAACTGATCGGAGTGCTTGAATTCTTCTCCAAGCAGGTACTGGAGCCTGACGAGCCGCTCCTGGAGCTAATGACCAACCTCGGCGCTATGCTGGGGCGGGTGGTGGAGCGAAGTCGCGCCCGGCAGGCCCTCCTTGAGAGCGAGGCCAAGTATCGCCTCCTCGTAGACCAGGCCTCCGACGGTATCGCGGTGTACGACCAGCGCGGCACCATCCTCGAAGTAAACTCGCGGGCCTCCGAGATGATGGGGCTTCCCAGGGAGGCTCTGCTGGGGCTTAACGTGACCCAGGTGATCGCGCCGGAGGACCTGGAGAGGACGCCCCTGCGCTTCGAGGAGCTAAGGGGCGGCGAGCCTGTTATCGGCGAGCGCGTGCTGGTGCGCCCCGATGGCTCGCGGCTGCCGGTGGAGCTGAGCGCCCGCATGCTCAGCAACGGCAACGTGCAGGTGATCGCGCGCGACATCACCCTGCGCAAGCTGGCCGAGGAGCAGATACAGCGGCTCAACGAAGACCTCGAACGCCGGGTGACCGCGCGCACCGCGGAGCTACAGGAGGCCAACCGCAGGCTGGAAGAGGCCAGGCAGCGGGCCGAGGAAGCGGTGCACATACGCGAGGAACTGCTCTCCGTTGTGTCGCACGACCTGAAGAACCCCCTGGCCGCCATCCTGGGCAACACCCAGATGCTGAAGCGCAGGGTGGACAGGGCCGACCACGACAAAGAACAGTGGCTCAGAACGGTGGACCGCATCAGCCGTGCCGCCAACAAGATGCACAACCTGGTGGACGAACTGCTCGACTTCGGGCGCTTGCAGGCCGGGCAGCCCCTGACCTTGCAACTCACTTCCACCGACCTGGTGGAGCTTGCGGGGCAGGTAGTCGAGGAGCACCAGCAGAGCACTAATATGCACCGCATGGTCCTCGATGCCGAAGTGCCGTCGCTCGTTGTCAGGTCGGACGCGACCAGGCTGGAGCGAGTGCTTGGCAACCTGCTCTCCAACGCGGTCAAGTACAGCCCCGGCGGCGGCGACATACGGGTGCGCGTCGCGAGGGAGGTCCATGACGGTCAGGAATGGGCTGTACTGTCGGTGCGGGACGAGGGCCTGGGCATCCCGGAACACGACCTGCCCCATATTTTCGAGTGGTTCCGGCGGGCGCAAAACTACTCCGGCAGGATAAGCGGGGCGGGCATCGGCCTGGCAAGCGCCAACCAGATCGTCAAGCAACACAACGGCGAGATAGAGGTCAGCAGCGCCGAGGGCCAGGGTTCTACTTTCACCGTGCGCCTGCCTTTACAGTAGCGGCATTCACGTTGCAGCTATTTTGGGCAGGGAGGCCATTTTGCCCTGTCGCCGTCGCCCTGCCAATGAATTGGCGGGCTTACAAGGGGCAAAGTCCCCTACGGGGACTGAAGAAGATGAGGGTAGTCTCCGAAGGAGACTTCGCTTCTTGCCAGCCCGCCACTTCAGTGGCAGGGCACCCCCACAGGGCATCCATGCTGGGCGTTCATGCTGGGCGGCGCTGTGCTATAATGGCCCAGTTGGCTTGCCGGAGAGTCAACGTCGTTGTAGTTGCGCGTCATGGTACAGGAGAGCAGGTCTCCAACGGTAAGTAGCGCATATGGCTACGCATGTTGCTGACAGGCGGTAGAGGCTCCAGGACGTTGCACGCCGGGAGCGCTCGACTGCCTGGCTCAGGAAGCGAACATAGTATGAACATCACCGACGGCAACTCTCGGCCCCCAACTCCTCACGAGTTGCCCACAGAAACACTCACCCACGTGGACAACTCCCAGCACAACGTGGGTGACGGCTCCGCTACGCAGGCCACCAGGGTGCTCCTCGTGGAGAGCGACCCGGTTGAGGCCGCCCTGCTCCATTCGCGCCTTACCGGGGCCTCCATGCCGTATAGCGTCCTGCACTCCCCGGACCTGGCCGGGGCCTTGCGATGCGTTACCACCGAGGCCGTGCAGGTGGTGCTGCTTGACCTGTCGTTGCACGACAGCACCGGCCTCGTCACCTATGCCACCCTGCAAGCTCACGCCCCCGGGGTACCCATTGTCGTTCTGAGCAGGGCCGAGGACGAGGCGCAGGCTTTCGCCGCTATTCAGCAGGGAGCGCAGGACTACCTTGTCAAGGAGCACGCCAGCAGCTATATGCTCGGGCGCTCCATTGGCCTGGCTATGGAGCGCAAGCGTCTCTCAGATGCGGCGCGCAGGCAGTCGCAGGACCTGGACGCTCAACTTAGCACCCTGGCCGCCCTTATTGACAACATCGACGTATCGATGATCGCATTCGACGCGGTGGGGCGCGTAACGCTGGTCAACGACTGCTGGATAAGGCGCAACCAAATCCCAGGGGAGGCCATGCTCGGCCACCGCTACGATGAGATAGAGGACTACCCGGTGTCGAGCGTGGTGCAGAAACGGGTAGACGAGGTGCTCGCCACCGGAGAGCCGTTCCTATTCCACGAATGGTACTACAAAGACGCCAACCACCCACATGGCATCTACGTGGACGGCTCTATACTGCCCATCCTCGATGCCCTTGGCAAGGTGAACGGGGCCAGCGCGATCAGCATCGACGTGACCGAGAAGGTGCGCACCCGGCAGGCGGTGGAAGCCGGTAAGGCTATCCTTGAGACCATCATCGAGGCCACGCCGGTGGGCCTCGCCTACTTCGACTGTGACATGCGCATCCTCGATATGAACTCTACCTACGCGGAGTGGGGCCTGCTCGACAGGACCCGGGACATTGGCAGGGTGTTATACGACATCCGTGCGGAGGCGCGAGGGCGAGAGGACGTACACCGGCGCGTGCTGGCGGGCGAGAGCATAGACGAGAAGAACCTGGAGGTGGGCGACCCGGCACGCGGTCACGCGCTCTACTACGACGTCTATTACCGCCCCGTGCGGTCGAGCAACGAGGCGTCGGGCGAGATCATAGGCATGGTCACAGCCGTGGTAGACGTGACGGGCAGGGTGGAGGCGCAAAAGCAGAAGGACAATTTTCTGACCCTCGCCTCCCACGAGCTACGCACCCCCATTACCTCCATCAAGGGCTATACGGAGCTACTCCAGCGCAGCACTGACTTCTCCGCCAGCCCCAGGCACAAGCATTTCCTTGAGGTGATACACCACCAGGTGAACCACCTCGTGCGGCTGGTCAACGACCTGGTGGACGTCTCGCGCATCGAGCGCGACATGCTGCCTATGCACCGGGAGACCTTCAGCCTGGGCAGCCTGGCCTCCAAAGTGGCCTACAACATGCGTCTGGTGGCCCCCACGCGAGAAATCAAGCTGCATACCGACGACACTCCCCTGCTGGTAAACGCCGACCGCGACCAGGTACAGGGAGTGCTCGGCAACCTGCTCGAGAACGCCCTGAAGTACTCGCCGGAGGACCAGCCGGTGGAGGTCAGCGTAACCCAGGGTGAGGGCGAAGTGGTGGCGGCGGTGCGCGATTACGGGCTGGGCGTGCCCCAGGACCAGCAGAACAGGGTGTTCGAGCGATTCTACCGGGCGACCAACGCAGGCTCGCGACCCCGCAACGGCCTGGGGCTTGGGCTGTTCATCGCCCGCAGCGTGGTGGAGCGGCACGGGGGGCGCATCTGGGTGGAATCGCGGCAGGGGTCGGGCAGCACCTTCTCTTTCGCGCTGCCCCTGGCTGAGGATACCGCCGAGGGATTTTAGCACGTCCTAACACCCGGTACGGCCATGCTCCCGTCGTTATACCGCCGCGCGCCAATAGGCTCCTTCTTTAGCAACGTACCTCTATCCTTTTGTCCGCTACGACGTTTATTGATGTAGCCAATGTACACGACGGATAGAGGGAGCGCCCCCCGCTATTCGCCCGTGTCATTGGTGGTCACTTCTTGGCTCATGCTTTGGAGACGCAAACGCCAAGACGCCAAGACGCCAAGACGCCAAGGACCACGCCAAGAGACGGAAACGCAAAGACGCAAAGGACGCAAAGAACGCGCAAAGGTTTAGGATTGCTCGGTAAGTACAAAAAGGACCAGGGTACAGGATGTCGTACTCTGGTCCTCTTGCTGAGAACACCTAGTTAATCTTGGCGTGGTCCTTGGCGTTCTTGGCGTCTTGGCGGTTCCGTCTCTGCAAATACTGTTAACGTCAGGGTAGCCGAGGCAGGACCTTCCTGGCTAAGTCCTCAATAATGTGGCTGAAGTCCTTGTCCGTTTGCGAGCTGGTCCATTGTATGACAAAGAACTTACTCCCCTGGCGGACAAAGGCCGCGCTCATCGGCACCCCCGTCCGGGCTGTCCCGCCTATAAAAGCTTCGTCTCCCAGGTCGTCAATGTCTCTCTCGCGGCCGTAAATAGTCTGGCCGCCACCCTGTATGCCGTTGGGCATTTGGGGGTTCAGCCATTTCAAGTCGAACACCTTCTTAGCATCGGCTTCCGACATCCCCTCGTAAGTAGTGACCCTCAGGAACTCAGCGTCCCCCTGGTACAGGCACCTGCCGCTCCCGGCGAACGTCACCGGCTCCATAGGCTTACCTACCGCGGCGGTGACCTCCTCCGTTGTCAGCAGCGTGCAGATGTCCACCACTCCTGTAGGCACGGGGGTGCGGGGTGGGTCGGCGGCGGTTTCGGTAGCTTGTAACACAAGGATCGCCTGCCTGTCTTTTTCGGGTTTCACATTACCGGTCGGCGTCGAAGGCACTACGGGCGCGGTTTCATCAGAGCAGGCGGTGGCGGTGAGCAAGAGCAGCAGAAACAGGACCAGGCTGGAGGCTTTCAGCAGATATGGCGAGCGCCCGCGTAAGTCCGTTGTTGCACCTGGCACGTTCATAAGGTACTCCTATAGTTCCCGGTGGGAATGGGCCCACAACGAGCGAGTAGCAGGTTCTAGCATGCACGGGGAGAGATAAGCACCTTGCCAGTACGCGAAGCAGATACTCTATGATTTGTATCGTGTTGCTCGCTCGATTAGTAACAGGAAGTGCCTCAAGAGAAGATAGTGGGAGAGGGGAAGTGGTCGCCATGCCGCCCGGTAGCTCTCGGTCCTGTGGGGTCTCCGCAAAGCCTAAACCAAAAGGCCACCACGCGTCACGCCAGTGGTGGCCTTTTGGTTTAGGCGGGCCGTCTATTACCGGGCCGGTGTCTGGCAGTTGGGGAAGAAGGTGTTTGCCACTATCTTAGCCGTTTGCCCCCTGGTGACGTTCTCGCCAGGCCGGAAGTATGGGCGGTCCTGGTCGTCGCATGCTTCTTCTGCCCCACCGCAGGCATAGCCGCCGATTACTCCCCTGTTTGCCAGCCGGTTGATCCAGACGAAGAAGGGGCTGTCATCAGGCACGTCGGAGAACTTCCGTGCGCCTGGCGCCTCGGTGAAGCGTGCCGTCTCACTCACTATCTTGGATAGCTGCCCTCGTGTGGTGTTCACCCCTGGCCTGAAGTAGGGCCGGTCGCCCTCCTCACAAGGCTCGGTGGGCCTGCCGCATGGGTAGCCTCCTATGTACCCGCGAGAGGCAAGCTGCTGTACGTACTCGTAGAAGGTGCTGCCAGGTCCAACGTCCTCGAATATCTGCCCGCCAGTAGGTCCGCTCAGGCCGGCTGCCAGGGCCACCATCTTGGCGATCTGCCCTCTCGTGACGTTGAGGCCGGGGCGGAAGTATGGGTCATCGGAGCCGTTGCAAGGCTCCCCCGCGCCGCCGCAGGGGTAGCCGCTGACGATGTTGCGGCAGGCAAGGCAGCGCACGAAGCTGTAGAACGTAGAGCCTGCACCCGAAGCGGGCACGTCAGCGAAGCGCACGGTACATGGCTTGGGTGTGACCGTGGGTGTGGCCGTGAAGGTCGGTGTCAGTGTGGCCGTTGGGGTCCTTGTTATGGTAGCCGTGGGTGTCGCTGTAGAGGTGGACGTCCTGCTGGGAGCAGGTGTGTAGGTGGGCCAGGGCGTTTCGGGCACGCAACTATCGTAACGCTCGGTCAAAGTCCGGCTTCCGCCGAGAATATTGGACCAGTAGGAGCCTACCGCCCAGACCGAGTTCGGAGAAACCCCGGACACTCCACGCAAATCGCCATCCGCGGCATTCGAAGGCATTGTACCGCCAGGCACGAGGCTCCAAATGACGCCGTTCCAGTGTTCTATGAGCGCGCTCTTCGAGTTGTAGCTATGGTACCCTACAGCCCATACATCGTTTATGGCCAGGGCCTTTACGCCATATAGATGGTGCTCGCCGGCACCCCGGTTGGGCGCGGGGGAGAAGCTCCACTCGGAACCGTTCCAGTGGAGGATCAAGGGTCGCATGTAGGTGCCTATCTCGCCGGTATGGTACTCACCGACAGCCCACACGTCATTGGAGGCGCGGGCCGATACACTTCTAAGTATGCTGGTGGCCGCGCCAAAGACCGGCAGCGTCACCAGGCTCCATTGGCTTCCGTTCCAGTGTTCGACCAGAGGTACCGCACCGTTTGAGCTGTAGCCTACCGCCCAGGCATCGTTAGGCGCAATGGCGGTTACACCCAGCAGCTCGCAGTCGCACGAGCCTGCGTTAGCTTCGGTAGCGACGGTCCATTCGCTGCCGTTCCAGTGCATAGCCAGCGTTCGACGGTGCCCTGCGCTCGCATAGTAGCCAACGGCCCACACGTCGTTGGAGGCTGTGCCATAAACGGCATTGAGTACGTTTTGGGAGGCGCTGGGGTTGGGACTTGGTACAACACTCCATTCATACCCATCCCAATGAAGGGTGAGAGTGCTCTCGTCGGCTGCCGTGCCCACCGCCCAAACGTCATCGGCTGCTATCGCATGCACGCCATAGAGCCAGTTACTCCACGGCCCGCCGTTGGGGCTTGGCACTATATGCCACTCGGTACCGTCCCAGTGCTGGATGAGGGTCTTATCATCGCCAAAGTTGTAATGCCCAATCGCCCAGATATCATCAGGTGTGAGCACTGACACGGAGCGTAAATCGGCGCTTTGGACGTTCCCCTGGATGACCACATCAGGGCTGGTGACGACTCTGAACCCTGGCGTGCAAATAGCCGTGGGAGTAGAAGACGCGGTGCTTGTCGGGGTGATTGTTGGGGTACTGGTAGAAGTAGGGGTGAAGCTGGCGATAGGTGTGGCCGTTGCCGGGGTAATACAACCTACGGTGTAGCTCTCAGCCAGGGTGCGCGCGTCGCCGTCAGGGTTGCTGTTACCCACCACCCACGCCTCGGAAGCTGACAGCGCAGCCACACCCCCAAAGGACTGCTGCCAGGTCGGGGTGATAGGGGCGGAAGACACCACGCTCCACTGGGAGCCATTGGAGCGCAAGACAAGCGCCTGAGGCGAGCCGGTGCCGGTCGAGGAAGCGCCAACCGCCCAGAGGTCCGTGGGGGACGAAGCAGTTATAGCCTGAAGTTGAATGTCGCTCGAGCCTGCAATGGAGTCCAGTGAAACCTGGTTCCAATTGCTACCATCCCAGCGCAATACGAGCGACGATTCGTCGGACGGCGAGTCCTGGAAGTAACCCACCGCCCAGGCGTCGTTAGCGCCGAGCGCCCGCACGCCAAACAGCTTATTCTGGTCGCTCGCCGGGCTGGGGCTGGACACGACGCTCCACGCAACGCCGTTCCAGTGCTGAATCAGCGTGTACGTATCGCTGTTAGGCTCGTCCGAATACCACCCCACCGCCCACACATCGTTCAATGCCCTGGCATGAACGTCTTCCATTGAGTTGTAGTATTCTCCGGGGCTAGGACTGGGTACGATGCTCCATGCAATGCCGTTCCAGTGCATCATAAGCGTATCAGCCGCGAGGTCTGTAGTAGAGGCGGTGTAACCCACAGCCCAGATATCATTGGGGCTGACAGCCGAAATATCGGTTAGCCGGGTGTGGTGGTCTGCTATAGTCGGAGCAGGCACAATGCTCCAACTATAGCCGTCCCAGTGTTCTATGAGTGCCTCGGAGGTGTTGAAGTTCAGATAGGAGCCAACCGCCCATATGTCGTCGGGGGCAAGAGCTTCG
>DASVQO010000550.1:0-6572 GCA_036389075.1 Chloroflexia bacterium
ACCACTAACCACTAACCACTAACCACTAACCACTAACCACTAACCACTAACCACTAACCACTAACCACTAACCACTAACCACTAACCACTAACCACTAACCACTAACCACTACTATGAGCATCATCGGAGTGGATGTAGGCGGGACGAAGATACACAGCGTCCGCGCCGACGAGCAGGGCAACATCCTGGCACGCGAACATTGCTCCACCGAGGCCGGGGAGGGGCTGGACCACGTCGTGGGCCTTATCGCGGAGGAGATTGGGAAGCTGGCCGAGGGTGAGGAGATAGAGGCGGTGGGGCTGGGGGTGCCCGGGCCGCTCGATGCGAGGAAGGGCATCGTGTACGACCCGCCGAACCTGCCCGGGTGGGACGACGTGCCCCTCGTCAAGCTGCTGCGCGAGAAGCTACACACCTTGCGCGACGTGCCGCTCGTGCTGGTCAACGACGCCAACGCCGCCGCCCTTGCGGAGTACCATTTCGGGGCCGGCAGCCAGTACAAGGGGGCCGAGCCTCTCAAGCACCTGGTCTATTTGACGGTCAGCACGGGCATCGGGGGCGGGGTAATCACGGACGGCAATCTGCTGGTGGGCAGCACCGGCATGGCCGCCGAGCTTGGGCATATTGTGATCGACATCGGCGGGCCGCGTTGCGGGTGCGGCAACCTGGGCTGCTTCGAGGCCTGCGCCTCCGGTACGGCGTTGGCGCGGGAGGGCTACCTCGTCGTCAAGTCGCGCCGCCCTACGAAGATGGCGGAGTTGGTCAAGGGGGTGGCGGAAGACGTGACGGCCGAAACGGTGTTCCAGGCCGCGCGCCAGGGCGACCACGAAGCTATGTTGCTCGTGCAACGCGAGGGTATGCTGGTGGGGGTGGGGGTAGTCAACTGCATACACTCCTTCAACCCGCAGCTTGTCGTGCTGGGTGGGGGCGTGTCCGGTGCCAAAGAGCTGCTGTTCGACCCGGTGCGCGCCACCGTGGAGGACCGCATCATGCCCGCCTACAAAGACACCTTCCAGATCGTGCCCGCCGCGCTGGGGGGCGATACGGGCGCGCTCGGTGCCGTGGCCGCGGCCCTGGTAGAACTCAAGCAGTAGCAACGAGAGTGTGCAAAGCCGCCCCGAATCACGGCTGCGTTGAAGTAGGACAGCGGGACCAAAGTGGCCCCTTGTCATCCTGAGCGCAGCGAAGGATCTCAGAAGGGTGGTATTGAGGTGCTGTGAATACTACGAACATGGTGCTAAAGGTAAGGCATTCGGGTAGGGGCCGCATCTTAGATCCTTCGCTACGCTCAGGATGACAAGGGTCGCTCAGGATGACAAGGGTCGCTCAGGATGACAGGGGCGGGCAGGACGACAAGAGGTGGGGCAGGATGACGGGGGGTGACAGGATGGCAGAAGTGGCGAGCAACAGTATGGACAGCAGCCGCATGACGGGCAAGCCCACGCTCATGGCGATTTATCCGCGACGCTACGAGGCGGCCGCCATATTGGACAGCATCGGCAGGGTGGGTTATCCTTTAAACGACGTATCGGTGTACTACCGGGTGAAGGGCACCGACCACGTGGTGGATGCGACTACGGGGCAGGTGGCCGCCGGGCAGTCGATCAACCAGGAGGAAGTCACCCCGGAGGTGCTGAACAACGCCGAGACGGTCGTGCTGCTCCACCCCGGCGCGGATGTCCTGTCGTCGGTGACGGCGGCCCTCATTGCGGTGGGCGAACCTTACGTCCTCTACGAAGGCGAGACGGACGTGGAAGGTCGCCTGGGCGGCTACACGCGGCTGGACGAGACGCACAATGCCGAGGTACCCGGCAGTTAGAAGCACAGAGCTATGTTTGGACTAGAATTCAACCCGGTAACGTTCTTCGGCTTCATGCTGGGCTTCGTGATAGGCACCACCTTTCACGAGTTCATGCACGCCTACTCGGCGTTCCTGCTGGGCGACGACACGGCTGCTCGCCAGGGCCGCATCACCCTCAACCCCGCCGCGCACTTCGACCCCTTCGGCTTCATTATGGGCATCCTGCTCGCCCTGGGTATTGGCGGGATAGCCTGGGGCCGCCCCGTACCCGTCAACCCCTACGCGCTCAAGTGGGGCAAGCGCGGCATGGCAATCGTGGCGGTGGCAGGGCCGGTGTCCAACCTGGTGTTCGCGAGCGTGCTGGTCCTGTTCTACCACGGCGCTTCAGGTATGCTCCCCGCGCAGGTGAGGGGCGTCATCGAGAACATGGTTTTTATAAACGTGCTGCTGTTCTGCTTCAATCTCATTCCCATCCCGCCCCTCGACGGCTTCAACATCCTGGTAGGCATCCTGCCGAACTACTGGAACGTCGTCCTGGAGCCAATCCGGCGGTATGCGCTACCGATCCTGATTGGCATGGTGTTCCTTGTGCCGTACATCGGCAACGCGCTACGGTTCGACCTGAACCCAATAACGGAGATACTTGGACCCGTCGCAGGTGGCATTCTCCGGATATTCGGCCTGGTCTGACACGCTCGTGCGGCCCGGAATGCTAGACAGGTGGCTTTACAGGTCGAGGCAGTTCTTCGCCGCGCTGGGCGTGGGTGCCCGGCTGGACCGGGAGGACGTGCGAGAGGCCCGGCGCGTGCTCGGCCCCGACCTCTACAAGCTGTTCGCGGCCATGCCGGACCCGTACAAGCGGCACGGGCTGCGCGTTTACAGAAAAGTGCGTGAGGCAGGCGGCAGCGGGGAGAGTCTATTGCAGGCGGCGTTGCTGCACGATTCGGGCAAGTACGACCCCGTGAGTGGCCGGTACGTTACGGTGCCCCACAGGGTAGCCGTGGTGCTGCTGGGCGCGGTGCCCCCGGGCCGTCCCGCGCTGGGTTGGCTGTCGCGGCACAGGGAGACCAGGGGACTTAGCGGCTACATGCTTTACCCGTTCTACCTGAGCAAGCACCACTCACGCCTGGGAGCGCGCCTGGCAGCCCAGCATGGCGCATCGCCCGAACTGGCGCGCCTCATAGCCGGCCACCAGCGCCCCAACGCCACAGACGAGGCCCTGCGCCGACTCCAGGCCGCCGACGACAGGAGTTGAACGAATTTAGGATTTAGAATTTAGAATTTAGAATTTACAACGGATCCAGCAAATTCTAAATTCTAAATTCTAAATTCCCAAAAGGGGGTGGATTGTGGATGTTGTGAACCTGGCGGAGAAATTTGGCAAGTTTGAGGAGTACTGGAGCCCGAAGATTGTCGGGGAGTTGAACGACTTTCATGTGAAGCTGGTGAAGGTGAAGGGGGAGTTCGTCTGGCACCACCACGAGGTGGAGGACGAGTTGTTCCTGGTGGTGAAGGGGCGGCTGCTCATAAGGCTGCGCGACCGCGAAATGTGGCTCAACGAGGGGGAGTTCGCCATCATACCGCACGGTGTGGAGCACATGCCCTACGCCGAGGAGGAGACGCATATCCTGCTGCTTGAGCCTGCCGGCACGGTGAACACCGGCAACGTGCAGAACGAGCGCACGGCGGTAGTCGAGAGTATATAATCACCGGCCGGTGAGGTCTCCCACAGTATCGAACAAGGCACCCCCCCTGTCATCCTGAGCGTAGCGACGGATCTAAAGAAGTTGGTGTCAGCTGCTGTTGAACATCACTTGCCAGGGTGCCGAAGATCCGGCGTAGCGGCAAAGGAGACATCTTGGATCCTTCGCTACGCTCAGGATGACAGGGGTCGCTATTGGTCGCTCCAGAAGGAATAGAATCGCGGCAAGTCAGCATGATTACAGACGCCGATCCACAACCGCAGACGCCCGGTACAACAAGTGGGGTCCCCGATGAGGCCGCGCCCACCGAGCACGCGGCCAACGGGGCCTTCGAGGTGCACCTGGAGGTGTTCGAGGGGCCGCTCGACCTGCTGCTCAAGCTGATCGAGCGCAGGCAGCTTGACATCAGCAAGGTGGCCCTGGCCGACGTGACGCATGCCTTCCTCTCCTACATGTCGGCCCACCCCGACATGCCGCCAGCCCCTATGGCCTCCTTCGTGTGGGTGGCGAGCAAGCTGCTGTGGATCAAGTCGCAGGCCCTGCTGCCCCGCCCGCCCGCTGCCCGCACCGAGGACGACGAGGAGGACCCCGGCGACGAGCTGGTGCGCCGGTTGGAGGCGTACAAGCGGGTCCAGGAAGCCGCCAAATGGCTGCGCAACCGCGAAACGGAGGGGCTTCGTTCCTACGAACGGCCCGCAACTCTTGAGGCCCTGCCCGCCGCCTCCCGGCCCAGGCTTTCACCCGAGGACATGGGCAACGGCCTGGATGGCGTGACGCTGGCGAAGCTGGTCAAGATGGTCCAGAAGCGGATGCAGCTAGGCATGCCTGTTGTGCCCACCGGCACCGCCACCAGGGGGCACGTCATCACCGTGGCCGAGAAGGTGGCCCATCTGCGCAAGCGGTTAGCCCCTCTCAAGCGCGGGCAGCGGCTGGCCCTCGGCATGGAGTTTGCGGAGGCTTCCGTGCGCTCGCGCACCGAGCTTGTGGTGCTCTTCCTGGCTGTGCTCGAGATTATACGCCGCAGGATGGGCTCAGCCGAGCAGGATGAAGCTTTCGGGGAGATTTGGCTGATGAGGTCGGAGGAGTGACGAGTTGTCAGTTGTCAGTTGTCAGTTGTTAGTGAAGAGAAGAAGCGGCAAAGGCGCAAAGTAGATTATGGCCCGGACGTATGTGATGGGATACTTGCCTTCTCACTGACAACTGACCACTGACCACTGACCACTGACCACTGACAACTCGTAAACCAGGGGGTCTACGCGTAATGGGCATCGACGTATACGGAAACCTGTTAGCGGGGCTTGAGGAGCGTCTTCACAGGATAGAGCACCCGCCCGTTATCACCCTCACCACCGACTTTGGCACGCACGACGGCTACGTGGGCGCGATGCGGGGGGTGATACATACCCTGCTGCCCGACGCCAAGGTGGTCGATATCAGCCACGACATCACCCCGCAGCAGATACAGGAAGGGGCCTTCATCCTCTACCGGGCCTACAGGTACTTCCCGGCGAGCGCGGTGCATATCGCGGTGGTGGACCCCGGCGTCGGTAGCTCCAGGCGGTCAATCGTGCTCAGCACGCGGCACGGCACCTTTGTCGGCCCCGACAACGGCATCTTCACCTACGTGCTCAGGGCAGAGCAAGCCCCGGTGCCGGACCCCGAAGTAGACAGGATGCCCTGGATAGGGGGCATGTGGGGCGTGGCTCCCAACTGGGCGGGTAATTTGGAGCTTGCGGAAGGGGAAGCGGGTGGCTCCGCCCGGGACCCCGTGGCGGGCGAGGTGCTGGAGGACGATCCCTACGCCCACCCCGGCGATTTGCCCCACGCCTACCACCTGGACAACCCGGACTACTGGCTGGCCAACGTCAGCAACACCTTCCACGGCCGCGATGTGTTCGCCCCCGTAGCCGCCCACCTCGCCAGCGGCGCTCACCCCGACCGCATGGCTACCCCGGTCGATGTCGATACGCTGGTGACGCTGCCCGACGCCGCGCCCAGGGTGCAGAAGTCGCGCCAGGGCACCACCATCGTCGGGCAGGTGATACATATCGACCGCTTCGGCAATATCATTACCAACCTGCCCGACAGGCTGCTGGAACCGCTGTTGGAAGCCACGGGCGCAACTGCCCTGATAGAAATCGCGGGTTACAGCATCAAGGGCCTGGGCCAGTCATACGCGGACGTGCGGCGCGGGCAGGCGCTGGCCCTTATCGGTTCGGAGCGCCTGCTGGAAGTGGCAGTCCGCAACGCCAGCGCCGCCCAGCGCATGAAAGTCAGCGTTGGCGACCAGGTGCGGATTGTGGTGCAGGGGTCTTAGGCGATGGTTGGGTAAGAGGTCCTGCCGGGGACGCCCTGTGGGGGTGCCCTGTGGGGGTGCCCTGTGGGGGTGCCCTGTGGGGGTGCCCTGTGGGGGTGCCCTGTGGGGGTGCCCTGTGGCTGAAGCCACGGGCTGACAAGGGGCAAAGTCTCCTTCGGAGACTGTATGCAAAACGACAATGTTGAATACAAGTACCAAAGCCCCTACCATGTCATTTCGAACGTAGTGAGAAATATCGTCCCTCAGCACCCAAATACCACCTTTCCTACGATGCAGAGTCTCATGAGAATAGAGGAACATCCAGGTGAAGGACGAGATTTCTCACTACGTTCGAAATGACATGGTAGGGGCTTTGGTCCTCATACTGGACCCTTTGTAGTTATTTCTAGTCTCCGAAGGAGACTTCGCTACTTGCCAGCCCGTGGCTTCAGCCACAGGGCGTCCATGCGGTGCGACTCCGCTACCCTGGTACTACTCCCAGGCCCCTGTGCATACCGCGTGCAAAGCCCAAAAAATGTTCTAATCGCCGCCCATGTTTGCCCGCCCACTCTTCCACAAACCGCCGCTACGCAGGAGCAACCGCCTCACCTATACATAATATGCTACGTAATTAAGCGTACTTTTGCTGTATAGAAGTAGCCCACGCCCCTACCCGTGCTTGACATGGCTTTTGTACGGCTGGTATCATACGCCTTGCGCCTACTCTGTGTAGGTGCTCTGCCTCTTTTGCAACCGAGGCATCGTGGGCGCGGA
>DASVQO010000551.1:0-8185 GCA_036389075.1 Chloroflexia bacterium
CTGGGCCTGGCTATCGCGGGCGTCGGGTACGAAGCAGTCTCCAGTATGGGTGATGCAGAGAGGTATCCAGCACCGGGCACGCTCGTGGACGTGGGTGGCTACCAGCTGCACATACAGTGTGCCGGCACCGGCAGCCCGACCGTAGTGCTCGATGCCGGCCTGGGAGGCATGTCGCTCGACTGGTACCTGGTGCAGCCGGAAATAGCAAATACCACCCGCGTGTGCGCCTACGACCGCGCCGGTATGGGCTGGAGCAACCCCGGCCCGCAGCCACGCACCCCGAGCCAAATTGCGGGCGAGCTACACACTCTGCTCTCCAGCGCAGGCGTCCCAGGTCCCTACGTGTTGGTGGGACACTCCCTCGCGGGCAAGAACGTGCGCCTGTTTGCAATACAGCACCCCGAGCAGGTAGCGGGCATGGTGCTGGTGGATGCGCGGGGCGAATCTATGGACGCAAACATTTCCCCGGCAGATCGAGCGGCTTTTGAACAGGCCCTCGCGGACGCGACAACCCAGTACGGGATGCTCCGCCGACTGGGTCTCGTCCGCCTCATAGGCGCAGACCAGTGGGGAGCACCGGCTATGCCACGCGAGATCCGCACGGAGGGCGCGCTGCTTAAGACCGGGCAGCGGGGTCTTGAGACTAACTCTGCAGAAGGACTGCAACGGGCCACGGACGACGCACAACTGCAGGCAGCATCCTCCCTGGGCGACCGGCCGTTGATCGTGCTGGCGTCCGAGGTAAACATAGAAACGCTGCCGGGATGGCCCGAAACCCAGCGCCAGCAGGCGGCACTGAGTACGAAAGGCAGGCTGGTCGTGGTTGAGGGAAGCGGGCACTATATCCAATGGGACAATCCGGCAGTCGTGATTGACGCCGTGCGCCAGGTGGTTACAGAGGCGCGGGGCCGGTAGGGTCCCGAGGCGAACGCGAACGCGTGGGGATGCAAACATAGTCCGCATCCTCACACAGGCCATAAGAGACGAATGCACTGAACCAAACCACATTAACAGCCATTAGGAGAAAGCACATGACCAGGCTCTTCAGAACTGTTATTCGAGTTATCAAGTACCCCGCGGCATTTATTCTGCCAATCTTAGTGCTCGGAGCGAGCGGATTTTATTCAACGATGCAATTGACTATGCCCCGACCTACAGCTTTGGACATTCCAGTGACAGGTGCTGGAGCACTGCGTACAAAAACCTTTGACCCCACAAAGCCGACGGTCGCAATCGTCCTTGGTAGCGACCGGACCGAGATCACCGACGCGCTCATTCCTTATGAGATTTTCTCCGCCGCCGGAGCCTACAATGTTTACTCCGTAGCCCCCGAACGCAAGGCAACCTCGCTGTCCGGCGGCCTTGAGGTGATGCCCGACTTCTCGTACGCCGAACTCGATACGCTCCTGGGCAAGGCGCCGGATGTGGCTGTGATACCGGCCATTCCTGATGTGGCAAGCCCACAAAATCAACCTGTACTGACCTGGATCAAAGAGCAATCAGCGAGGGGGTCGTACATATTCTCTATCTGTGTCGGGGCAGAGGCGTTTGCGGCAACGGGACTCCTTGACGGCCGCACCGCAACAACCCACTGGGCAGATATTGATCGCATCGAAAAGGAGTATCCGGGCGTGAACTGGGTCCGTGGGGTACGCTACGTCGATGGGGGCAACTACATGACGTCCGCCGGGATCACCTCCGGAATAGATGCAGTCCTCCACTACATCGCCCAGCATAACGGCGAGGGCCTGGCGCAGGCTATATCCCAGGAAATGCACTATCCCAGCTACCAGTTTGTGAACAGCCCTCAAGTTCAACAGGAATCCGCCGGTGCTGCACTTACTCTGGTGGGGTTGATGAACATCGTCTTTCACTGGGAGCATCCGGTGGCCGGGGTGCTACTGTATGACGGCGTCGGCGAGCTTGAACTGGCGTCTACTTTCGACACCTATGCTGCTACTTATACAACCAAGTTGCTGAGCGTTTCTCAAACCCGACGGCTAATCACAACCAAGCACGGCTTGCAACTTGTACCGCGGTGGGGTTTCAGCGATGTTCCGGCGGTGGATCGCTTGATCGTGCCGGGTAGCCAGGCCCGCCAGGTTGCGGCGGGCAGCATGAGTGTTTGGCAGTCGAAGGGATCAAAATCCCCGGTCTCTTATCTCCATGCAGATCAACCAGACAGCTTTGCCTTTGATGCCCCACTCCAGGACCTAGCACGCCAGGAGAATATTCCGACGGCTGTATTGAACGCAAAGCGTCTGGAGTACAGGCCAGGCACGGTGCAGACTGAAGGTTCTGATTGGCCCATATGGTTGACGATGCGTCCTCTGCTGGTTGCGCTTGCTGCTGTTGCCATCGCGTTTGCCATCAGCCGGCAGGGGCGGCGGTCCCGAACGGGGGTTAGACGCGGTGCCGGGGTAACTGCTCAGGCGAGCGCCTAAACATGCTTGTGTGTGGCGCTGTGGTAGCCATTGGAGTGTGCCCATGCCCTCGGTGGTTTCAAGGCAACCCATGTATGGCGAAGCCAAACCAGGACCGTGATAGCTCATGACGTGAAAGTTGGACAAACAGGTAATCCGGCGTGGCGTCGATAGATTTGTACTTTATGCGGGGAGATAAAATTATGGCTCTAGCAACCTGGTGGCGCGGCGATGCGCTGCCCACCTTAGCCCCGGTCCCTGGCTTTCGTGCTGAGGTGTCCTGGGACGAATCCTTGATTGCCTACGTTACTGGCCTGGACCCCGAGCAGGTGCGACACCGCCTCTGTGAGGGCCACGTACCGTACTTGGCTTACATCGACAGTGATCCCGTAGGCTATGGCTGGTCGGCGCAAAATAGCGCGGAGATTGGCGAGCTGCATCTGAGCTTCGCACTGCCGCCCTCGGAGCGTTATCTGTGGGACTTTGCTACGCTCCCTGCATGGCAGGGTTACGGAATCTACCCGAGGCTGTTGCAGTGCATTCTAGCGCAGCAGCCGGTCACCGTTGAGCGCGTTTGGATCATATTCGCACCGGAGAACACGCCGTCTGGTACGGGCATGCATAAAGCCGGCTTCGTTTCTGTCGGCCAGCTCTCTTTTCGCCGCGACGGCAGCGTCGGGTTAGTGCCCCTGGGTGCCCCGGAACGCGCGCAGGCGGGGGCCGGTCTGCTAGGGGTGCCCCTGATCGACCAGATGCTTGCACCCTGTTGGTCGTGTGGCGGCGCGCAGTCCAGGTCGAATTTGGATATTGAGCCTGGCACCGGGGGTTGCTGGCCCCCGGTACCGGCGACTATGACATCCTGTACCTGTGCTGTCGAACTCAAGCCCGGCAAGGTACTTCCGAATACCCTACGAAATTAGCGAACGTTCGGGCAGGCAGTACGCTCGCCGGCAACAGTAGGAAGCGAACAAACGGCCTTATTGCCGCTTGTTCCATTGGTAACTCGCGTGTGTCTTTATTGCGCGCTCTGGTTTTGTCCCTTCTCTAGTCGCCGCTCTGAAAGCAGCCCCTGAGTGTTGATACCCCCGTTACCATATTTAACGCGCATTTCCACCCTGCACTTCACCCTCTGACCCACCTTAAGTTGGGTACGCTCCTCTGCCATGGGAGCTATGCTAAGCTTGTTGATGGCAGAAGCACAGAAACAAAGCGGAGCCAAACGATAAGTCTACATTACCAGATTAGAGCAGGAGAAACGTTATGACTAGGTTCTTCAGAACTGTCGGTAAAATCACCCGATACCCCTTAGTGTTCGTTTTGCTGGTTGTTACGCTCAGCCTATACGGGATGTATCCCACCACGCTAGCGGCCTCGCCAAATACCCAACCGGCTGTCTTTCACAGCATAGACGCGTATGTCACCGCGCAGATGCAGACCATGCACATTCCAGGAATCGCCCTCGGCATAGTGCAAGGAGATCAGATCGTTCACACCCAGGGGTTTGGAATGGCTAACCCGTCGGGCCAGCCGATGACACCTCGTATCCCCCTCATCCTGGGTTCGACCACCAAATCCTTTACAGCCCTGGCGGTTATGCAACTTGTGGAGGCAGGCAAGATCAGCCTTGACGCGCCAGTACAGCACTACCTGCCATGGTTTCAGGTTGCAGCACCCGCTTCTGCCCTATCTACCCCCTCTGCGGCATCCACCATTACCATCCGCCATCTACTCAACCATATCAGCGGCATCCCTACCCGAGCTGTCGAGGAATCGCTGACCGGCAATGGTGTTGAGACGCTGGAGCAAGAGGTGCGAGCTTTGAGCCAGGTGTCCCTGACTGCACCTGTGGGCACCACCTACCAGTATTCCAACATGAATTATGCGACCCTGGGCCTCGTAGTGCAGGCAGTCTCAGGACAGAGCTATGGCTCGTATATCGAGGAGCATATATTTGAGCCGCTGCAGATGGCGAATAGTTTCACCTCGCAAACTGAGGCCAGACAGCACGGCATGGCCACGGGGTATCGTTGGTGGTTCGGGCTGGCGGTCCCCGCAGACCTTCCATACCTTCATGGGAGCCTTCCCGAAGGCTTTCTCATCTCCTCGGCGGAAGACATGACCCATTACCTGGTAGCGCAGATGAATAATGGACGCTACCTAGATACTTCTGTTCTCTCCGCAGGGGGAATAGCACAGTTACACCAACCGGCTGTCAGCATGGACTCACGAGAAGTACAAGGTGATATGTATGGCATGGGCTGGGTCATAAGCCCAGCAAGTGGCTCCCTGGGCGTAACGTCCGTATGGCATGGCGGTGATACGGCTAACTTCCATTCCGATATGATCATTCTCCCTGAGAAGCAATTGGGCATAGTCGTATTGATGAACGTGAACGGTAATTTCGCTATGATGAGCAATGCTCAGGGGGTTATCGCGCACGGGATAGAAAGAATCCTCCTGGGCCAGCCAGCGCCCCCCGCATCAGTATTCGGGCAGCATTACCTCTGGCTTGATGGGATACTCCTCTTGTGTTCGGGACTCGTGCTGTGGTCTTTTGTCAGATTGTTGCGGAGAAGGGCGCAATCGTTGCGACAGGACCCGTTGAACGTCTTGACAAGTCTCCTACTGCCCATGCTGTGGGAAGTAGCCCTGCCTGCCTTCCTCCTTATTGGTTTCCCACCATTGATGCGGGCAAGCTGGCCGCTGATTTTACTTTACTTCCCAGATTTCGGCAATTGGCTACTGGTCCTCTGCCTGATTCTGCTGGCCACTGGCACCACACGACTGGTACTGGCTCCCTCCAGGTTACGAAAAAAAGACGCGCCTGTTTCTCCTCATACGCCTGAAGACATACCTGCACTGGCGCACGCCCTCTAGGTCCAATCGATGGAAGTAAACCAGGCCTGCCCTAGCTGTGCGGAGCTAGAGCAGGCCTGGTGTCGTGGTGCTCAGTTGTGTTACGCCCGGTTGGTGGCGAGTGAGCCTGCCCGCACCGCCTGGGTTTCGCGTTTCGGGGCGAAGAAGAGTTCGAAGACGAGGGACGCAGTGACCAGGAGCGTGGCGGCTAGCAGGCCGATGGCCGCGTACATCGCAATGTCGCCCATCACCGAGAACGCCCATGCCTGGTTCAGGATCGAGCGGAGCGTCTCACCGCGGAAGGCGGTCTGCACCTTGGCGTCCTTCTCTGCCTTCAACGCCGGATCCTTCTCGGTGCGAGCCTCGTTGGACAGCACTGAATAAGGCTTGCCGTTGTCGATCTCCCGAAGGTGCACTCCGAGGTATGCCTCGGCAAATACATGAGCCTGGTTGCCGGTTAGAACCTGCTGGCCCTGGTAGTTGCGCAGGTCAGCGATGTAAGGCTGCAGATCGGGGAACTTGGTGTTGATCTCTTCTATCGTAGGCTCTGCGTCCTTCGGAAAGAAGATCTTCTGAGGTTCAATTTGGCCCCTGATCTGGCTGTTGGTGAAGTTGTTCGCGTAAAACATTGCCCCTGCGCCAAAGCCCAAAACTACGATCATCAATACCTGAAGGCTGATGATTCTCCAACGAAGGTCCCGTGTCATTGTCTTGCTCTCCTCTTTCGATAGTTTCCTTGAATTTGGTTGACAACTCGCCGCACGTAATAAGCATTAGCTCTGTGTGGCCTATGCAGAACAGTGAAGGTGGTTTGCTTTATTGCGTTTCGTTCGCTGTTCCGTCCGGCAATATCAATTTACGGCAGGGGGGTTGTACCGGCGGTATATGCGGGTGAATATCGGGTGAATATTCGCAAGCTCTTTCCCTGGGTATCAGCCATAACTGGAGCATGCGGGCAACGTGCCGGCTGCATCCCTACCTGGCCACCGCCCTGACCTTCTGGTTGTAGTCCCCCGTCTGACAAATGCAACGCCTACGACTCGCCTTTCGTAGAGTTGGCAAGATAATCCGCAACTGAACTATTCGTCAAGAGAGCCAGGGTAGAAAGTCTGCTACCCTGGCTCTCTTGTTAGAGACGAATACCTGCTCTAGGTCACCAGCAACTGGGTGTTGCCCTTTCTGCGAAGCCATTGGCTACGATGCTTACTCCATGCCTGGTCGAGACCCGTACCGACTCCGGCTCTCTCACCCGCTCCTTGGCGCGCACCAGCAACACGGGGTTTGACGAACCTTGCAATACCTTGAGCGCCACGCTGCCCAGCCATACTTTCGCAAGTCCACCCCGCCCATGCGTCGCCATGACAATCAGGTCCGCTCCCTCTTCTTCGCTCGCTTGAAGGATAACATCGGTGGGCGTGCCACGCTGTAGCCTGACCTTAACTGTGAAACCCTCTTGAGTCAGCCTGTCTGATATTCGGTCCAAGTAGAGACTGGGTCCCTGGACTTCGGTATCCATGTTCCCGACGTTTGGCTGGGTCTCTGAAAGCAGAACGTATGCTGGCTCGTACGGGATAGCGCTAACCAAAACTATGGCCGCGCCCATGACGCTCGCAAGCTCCAGGGCTTTGTCCAGGGCCTGCTCTGCAAACGGAGAGCCGTCCAGGGGCACCAGGACGGTGCCATAGTTCGCCACACTGAACTGGCCGTCCAGGTCCGACTGAGCCTTTTCGTTCTCCTTCGCACGCACCAGCAGCAAGGGGACGGGGCAGGCATGCAGAACCCCCTCAGCCACGCTACCGTAGAACCACCGTCCCAGGCCGCTCCTGCCATGGGTCGACATAGCTACGAGCTTCACAGAAGGGTGCTGCTCTGCACAGGTAACTATCGCCCTGACCGGTTCGTCCCGCTCTACCGCGGTCTCGACTTCCACTCCGAGGTCGCGAATACGAGCGGCCACCCGCTCCAGGTACTTGCCCGCGGAACCGACCGCAAGGTCCCATTGTTCAACGTCGATAGAAGAGGGAGGAAGGGACCAGGCCGAGGAGTCTAACAGGACCGGCGCGGGGACGGCACGCAGCAGCACTAACGATAACCGGGTGGCACGTGCCACCTCGATGGCGTGCGGCAGGACAACCTCTGCCAGTGTAGAACCATCAAGCGGGACTAGAAGCTGGGCTTTCACCGTTTGTTCCTCCTTTGTCACTCTTGGGCCTATGCAAGTTCCCGGGCCGCTCTCGACAGCACCTGCTCCATGCTCTCGGCGTCCCCTACCACCTGGGCGCGTACTTCTTCCCAGTGGTCCTCTGGGGCCGACTTCAGGTACCGTAAGTCCTCACGCAGTTTCTTTTCCTGGCCGCGCAGCTCGCGGAGTACCCGGTAATACCTGTCCTCAACCTGGGCGAGCACGATATCTACTTTGGTCTGCAAGTCCTCGATCTCAGAGTCCCACACCTTTAGCTGTGACTCCACGCCTGCCTCATATGCTTCCTTTACAGTCATGGCAACCTCTCCAAACTCGCTGCTATCGACTGATCTTATAACCCAATAATAGCGGCTCAAGTTAGAATGACGGGTCTATTTCAGTTAATGGTTGGTGAAAACAGTCGCTCATCGGCAGAGATACAGTGGACCCTCTTATCATGCGCCTACAGAATGTTTCGTGCCCTTGCGGCTTCTCTCAGTTCGTGGCGGAAGTGAGGGTGCGCTATGGCGATGAGGGCTTCGGCACGCTGGCGAACGGTCTTGCCCCAAAGCTGAGCTACTCCATACTCCGTCACCACGTAGTGGACGTCGTTACGCGTTGTGGTGACGCCCGCGCCCACCTCAAGTGTCGAGACGATGCGCGACATGGTGCCGTCCAGGGCGGTAGAGGGCAGGGCTATAACGGGCTTACCCCCTTTGGCTCG
>DASVQO010000552.1:0-7541 GCA_036389075.1 Chloroflexia bacterium
CTTATTACTTAGTCCCCGTAGGGGACTTTGCTACTTGTAAGCCCGTGGCTTCAGCCACAGGGCGTCCCATCAGGGCTTTACCGACGTGAATGCTTGCGGCCCTCGAGCATGGGGGTATAATTGGCTATGACGTACCCAAAAATGGCCGTCGGGTTGCAGGTAGCAACCGGGCCTCCGCTTGGACTGAGCCGCGCCATGGTGCTGCTTGCTAGGTTGAGCCGCCTCGACTCGGTGCTTGCAGTGGACCACTTCCAGGGTTTCGTGCCCCTCGCGCTGTGGGACCGCGAGCTCACCTGGGCTGCCGGACAATTCTCCAGCCCGCACGAAATCTTCGACTACCAGGTGCTCCTGGGCTATCTGGCCCGTAGCGCGGGTGGGCTGCGTGTTGGCGTGGGGGTGACGGAAGCGGTGCGCCGCCACCCGGTGCTTATCGCGCAGGCCATGATGACGCTCGCTCACATGACCAGGCGAGCGCCGATTCTCGGTATTGGAGCGGGGGAACGAGAGAACATCGAGCCTTATGGCCTGGACTTTTCGCACCCGGTGGGCCAGCTTGAGGAGGCGCTGAAGATCATCAGGCTCTGCTTCTCGTCTCGTGGCCCCTTCGACTTCGCGGGCGCGCACTACCGCCTGGACCGGGCGGTGATGGACCTGCGCCCGCCCAAAGGCAGAACGCCAGCTATCTGGATCGCGGGGCACGGGCCGCGCATGCTCAAGCTCACAGGGCAGTATGGCGATGGCTGGTTCCCCACGATGGTAGCCTCCCCGCAGGAGTACAAGGCCAGGTTAGAGGTGATCCGGGCCGCCGCACGGGAAGCGGGACGAAACCCGGCAGCCATCACTCCCGCTCTGCACCAATTCGTCGCGGTCGCGCCCACCCGGCGGGAAGCTCGGGCCATGCTGGACACCAAAGTGGCCCGGCTGGCCGCGCTGGTGGGCACGCCCTCGGCTGAGTGGCGGAAGGTGGGCATGGAGCACCCGTTTGGCGAGCAGTACCGGGGTTACGTTGACTTCCTTCCCGAATCGTACGACCGCCGGACGCTCGATGAGGCGATAGCAGCGGTACCGCCCCAGCTGGTCGGGCGGGGCTTCGTCATAGGCACGCTTGACGAGGTGGTGCAGAGGCTGCGGGAGTATGGTGAAGCGGGGGCGCGGCACGTGGTAATCAGCCTGTCGTCGGCTGTCTTCTCCAGGCGAGCGGCGGTCTACGGGCAGCTAGCAGTACCCAGGATCGCGTGGTTGTTGAGGCACGGCCGATAAGCTGGTAGCAACCCCCAGAGACGAAAAGGCCAGGGCGCCAAACATCCTCCAGGGCCAGGAAATTATTCACCGCAGAGACGCAGAGGACGCTGAGGTTACGCAGAGACTAGGAAAGGTTTAGAGAATAGAAAGAGGACCAGGGTAGACCCTCCGTACCCTGGTCCTCTTTCTATTCTCTAAACCTCATTTGCTTGGCACTTGCTTGGGGTGGTGCTTGGCGTCCTGGCGTTTCCGCATGGGCAAACGGCACCTTCACAAACGCTGTCACTACTTCATGCGAGTACATGGATTACATCTTTGTATGTAATACCCGCACACAACCTTAGTCGTCAGAAGTTTAGTACTTCTTTGGGAAGTAGGGTGGTCCGCGCTGCGATAGACTGAGAATAAGCCCGGTAGAGGGGCGCATCATATATAAAGGCACACAGTAAACAAACAAGGTAACCAAACAAGCACGCATATAGAAAACGGTCAGCATATAGAAAACGCAAAGGAGAAGGCGATAACCATGAAGACGAGGCAGCGCATTCAGAAGGGGTTTGGCGTAGCGGGGTTGGTGGTACTGGCTTTGGCGCTCGCGGGGCAGTCCGCAACGTCCGTACTGGCGGCTACTCTGGGTAATGGTAAGGCTCCCTCCCAGCCGAACGCCATCCAGTACGTAGTGAACAACACGAATGACACCGGCGCAGGGTCGCTCCGCGAGGCCATCAACCAGGCGAACGCCAGCCCCGGCAAAGACAGCATCGTATTCAACATACCCGGCAGCGGCGTCAGGACCATCACCCCCTTCTCCGCCCTGCCTGCGATCACCGACCCGGTGGAAATCGACGGCACCACGCAGCCGGGCTACACGGGCACGCCTATGATAGAGCTGAACGGCTCAAGCGCGGGCTGGCCGCAGGCCGGGCTGGTGGTGAGCGCGGGCAACAGCACGATCAAGGGCCTGGTTATCAATCGCTTCAACGCCCCTAATATCAAGATTACCACCAATGGCGGCAACACCCTGGAAGGGAACTTCATCGGCACCAACCCGGCGGGCACAGCGAGCATGATGAACGTCGGTACCGGCGTTCTCATCGACGGCACTTCCGGCAACGTGATTGGTGGCACGACGAACGCCGCGCGCAACCTCATCTCCGGCAACCTGAGCCACGGCATAACGATTCAAGGCACTGGCGCTATCAGCAACGTAGTGCAGGGTAACTTTATCGGGACGAACCTGAGCGGCACGGGTAAGGTGGCTAACCTGGGCAGCGGCGTCTATGTGACCTCCGGGGCCAATAACAACACCATCGGGGGCGCGGAGGCGGGCGCGCGCAACATTATCTCCGGCAACGGCGGCGACGGCATCACCATCCAGGGCAACAGCTACAGCAACCGGATCAAGGGCAACTACATAGGCACCGATGCGAGCGGCACGGCTCGCCTGGGCAACTCTAGCAACGGTATTTTCCTGACCACTGACGCTGACAGCAATCTCATCGGCGGTACCGAACCCGGCGCTCGCAACCTCATCTCCGGCAACGGCGCGAATGGTATCGCCTTTGTAGAGACAATCAGCACCGGCACGCGGTCCAACCAGGTGCTTGGCAACTACATCGGCACCGATATCAACGGCACCGCTGCTATCAGCAACACCTTCAACGGGGTGGTCATGAACAACGCCCATGACAACTCCATCGGCAGCACGGCGGCGGGCGCGGGCAACCTGATCTCGGGCAACGGCCTCAACGGCGTGTACATGGAATGGGAAATAGGGGGCAGAGTGCGCGGCAACTACATCGGCACCGACGCCAGCGGCACGGCTCGCCTGGGGAATGGCGGCGCGGGTATATATATCAAGGAGAGTAGCGGTAATACAATCGGAGGCTCGACAGCGGCCGCGCGCAACCTCATCTCGGGTAACTCCGGTAGCGGTGTGTACCTGACCGGCAACAACGCACGCAGTAACTACGTGTTTGGGAACTACATCGGCACCGATGCCAGCGGCACCGGCCCCCTGGGCAACAGCGGCGACGGCGTGACCATGCGGGAGCACGCTATTCTCAACCAGGTAGGCAACGGGGGGTCCACCGGGCGCAACATTATCTCCGGCAATTTAGGCAACGGCGTCCTCATCACGGGCACGCTGGCTTCAGATTACACGGGCAATACGGTTATCGGTAATTATATCGGCACTAACGTTGACGGCAGCGTGCCTGTGTCGAATACCCTCAACGGCGTGGCCCTGGACGAGGCGTCTAACAATACAATAGGCGACTGGGGCACGCGCAACGTCATCTCCGGCAACGGCCAGAACGGCGTGCTCATCTCCGGTACGACCTCGAGCAACAACAATGTGCGAGGCAATTACATTGGTACCAACGCTGATGGCACTCTCAACGTGGGCAATACCGGTAGCGGGGTGTATATCCTCAGCGCCTCGGACAATCTAATTGGCGGATCGCAGGAGGGCTATGGCAACGTCATCTCCGGCAACTTCGATGGCGTGCGTATAGCAAGGCGGCGGGCCGGCCAGTTTGCCGACAACAACCGCATACAGGGTAACTTTCTTGGCACCAACGCCGCCGGCACGGCAGCCATCGGTAATTACGTCGCCGGAGTAAGCCTCCTCCTCGGTGCTCGCAACACGGTGGTTGGTGGCGCACAGCCCGCGATGCGAAACCTCATCTCAGGAAATGTGACCTTTGGGGTCATCATCAGCGGCGCGAACGAGAACAAGATACAAAACAACTACGTAGGCACCAACGCTTCGGCTACCGGCCCGGTCCCCAACCTGTTTTCGGGCATATACATCTCGGAGGGCTACACCAACACCATCGGGGGAGGAGTTGGGCTGGGCAACCTGGCAGCCTACAATGGAGAGCATGGCGTGCTTGTCGACGGTGGGGCGAGCAACGTAATCAATACGAACTCCATTTACTCCAACAGCAAGCTCGGTATCAACCTGGCATCGTCCGGTGACTGGCAGACGGGCGGGGTATCGGCAAACGACGCGCTGGACCCGGACGACGGGTCGAACAAGGTGCAGAACTACCCCGTGCTGAGCGCGAGCAGCACGCAGAGCCAGGTAAAAGGCAGCCTGAACAGCCTGCCCAACACCACATTTACGATAGAATTCTTCACCAACGACACCTGCGATAACACAGGTTACGGCGAGGGCAAGACCTTCCTGGGCACGACGGTAGTCACCACGGGCGGCAACGGCAACGCTAGCTTCACGTTCGAGCCAGACCAGCCGGTGCCCGGCGGCAGCTACGTAACGGCTACGGCCACCGACCCCAGCGGCAACACGTCCGAGTTCTCGGCCTGCCTCCTGGTGCAAGGCCCCGCCACCGCCAGTCCTACGTCCACCAGCACGAGCACGAGCACCAGTACTGCGACTTCTACTTCTACCTCCGTTAGCACAGCCACTAACACCTCTACATCTATACCTTCGGCCACCAACACGGTTACGCTTGTACCTTCCGCCACTCGCACCGCGACGGCTATAGCCACGGCTACCAACACAACCACAGGGTCCAATCCCACTGCTACGAACACGAGCGTGATCAGCAACCCGAGCGCCACAGCTACCCGCACAGCCACCAGTACAAGCAGCAACCCCAGCCCTACCGCTACCTCACAGGTGCCCGGCAGTTGCCAGGTATCCTTCACGGACGTACCGGAAGGCTCGACGTTCTACAGCTTCGTACAGTGCCTGGCGTGCAAAGGCATACTTGGCGGATATTCGGATGGCACCTTCCGCACCAACAACGACGTGACGAGGGGTCAGTTGTCGAAGATCGTCTCTAATGCGGCGGGCTTCAACGAAGCGGTCACAGGCCAGACCTTCTCGGACGTGGCACCTGACTCACCCTTCTACGCGTACGTGGAGCGCATGGTATCAAGGGGCATCATCTCAGGGTATGGAGATGGCACGTTCCGCCCGAACAACAACGCTACGAGGGGGCAAATCTCCAAGATTGTAGCCAACGCCCGCAACTACACGGAGCCGGTATCGGGGCAGACGTTCTCGGACGTGGCTCCCGACTCTCCCTTCTACGCGTACATAGAGCGCATGGTATCGAGGGGCATCATCAGCGGGTACGGGGATGGCACATTCCGGCCCAACGCCAATGCCACCAGGGGGCAGACGGCCAAGATAGTCTCCAATGCCTTCTTCCCTAACTGCCAGACACCCTAGCTCAGCCGGTACTTGACTGACGCAAAAGAAAACTCCCTCGGCAACCAGTGTGCCGGAGGGAGTTTTCTTTTGCCTGGGGTAGATGCTTTGGCGGCGGGTCTGGTACGCCATTTGGCGGGTTGCGGGTGTCTGATGCCAGAGTCTATCTGCAATCATCGGAAACTAGAGAACAGAGGTGACCTTTGTCATTCTGAGTACAGGACCAACAAAGTTAATTAGAGAAAGGTGCAGTGCCCGGAGGGGCACTTTGTAAAGGTAGCCTGCGGTTTCAACCGCCCGGCTATATGGACCAAACTTCGTTGGTACAGTACTGAGCGTAGCGAAGAATCTCGTCCTTCATGCAGGTGTAGCCCTTTTCATTAGCACGCTCTAACCTATGGCACCTCACCGGCGTGAAGAAAGGTGACATTTGGGTGCTGGAGGACGAGATTCTTCGTGGAGTTTACCCTGAGCGCAGCCGAAGGGCTCAGAATGACAAGGGCGTGGCTTGGTCCTGCATAGGCGACACTGTGTAGATAGACCCTAAATTGCTGCCACCGGAGGGCGCTGGGCCTGAGTGGCACACTACTCCATACGAGTACAGCGATTACATCTTTGTATGTAGTGCCTGCACACAACCAAAGTAGTGAGAGGTTTAGTACTTCTTTGCGAGGTCCAGATGTCCGGGCTGGTATAGACTGAGAACAAGCCCGGTAGAGGGGCAGGACCATATAAAAAGGCACATAGTAAAAGGCACACAGTAAACAATCAGACAGGCATATAAAAAACGCAAAGGAGAAGGGATACAGATGAAGACAGGGCAGCGCATCCAGAAGGGGTTCGGCATGGCGGGTCTGGCGGTACTCGGACTGGTGCTTGCCGCACAGCCCGCCGCCTCCGTATTCGCCACGACCGCCCGCACTGAAAAGGCCCCCACTCAACCCGAGCTTGTTACTTATACGGTCAGCAACACGAACAACTCCGGCGCTGGGTCGTTGCGAGAGGCCATCGAGTTGGCGAACGCCAACTCCGGCAAAGACAGGATCGTCTTCGACATCCAGGCGGGGAGCGGCGTCAGGACCATCGTGCCCGTATCTCCCCTGCCCGCTATCACAAGTCCCGTCGAGCTGGACGCCACCACGCAGCCGGGCTACGCGGGCACGCCTGTCATAGAGCTGAACGGCTCAAGCGCCAGCCTGGTACAGGCGGGTCTCGTGGTGAGCGGTTCCGGGCGCGATAGCACGATCAAGGGTCTCGCCATCAACCGCTTCAACGGCGCGGGCATCAAGATTGTTGAAACGGGGAACGTCACCCTGGAAGGCAACTTCATCGGCACCAACCCGGCCGGTACCGTCGCCCAGGGGAACGCAGGCCCCGGCATTTACATGGAGTGGGCAGGCAGTAACATTATCGGCGGCACGACCGCTTCGGCGCGCAACCTCATCTCCGGTAACGGCGGTAACGGCATCACGATCCAGGGCGTCGGAGTGTCTGAAAGCAACCAGATACTGGGTAACTACATCGGCACGAATATCAGCGGCACCGCTGCGTTGGGCAACGGCGGACATGGCGTGTCGATCCAGAACAGCAATGGTAACGTCGTCGGACAGTCCGTAGCAGGCGCTCGTAACCTCATCTCCGGCAACGGGGGCAGCGGTGTGTGGATTTCGGGAAGTACTTACTTCAACAAGGTGCAAGGCAACTACATCGGCACGGATGCCACGGGCACCGCTCGCCTGGGGAACGGCGTAAACGGGGTGACCGTTCGCGACGGCGCTTTTTGGAACAACATTGGAGGCGTTGGGACCGAGGGTAACCTCATTTCGGGCAACGTGGGTAATGGCGTCGTTATCACCGCCACCGGCCAAGTTGTCGCCAACACCGTCTCGGGCAACTACATCGGCACGAACCTCTCCGGCACTGCCCCTCTGAGCAACACCATCAACGGCGTATTAGTTGACAATGCCTCGGGCAACCATATCGGAGGCTTTGTCGAGGGCCACCGCAACATCATCTCCGGCAACTGGGAAAACGGTGTAGTCCTGTTCGGCGCCGGGTCGAAGGATAACAAGGTCCAGGTCAACTATATCGGTACCAACGCGAGTGGCACCCTCAG
>DASVQO010000553.1:0-2953 GCA_036389075.1 Chloroflexia bacterium
GGCATGGCTACGGTCTACAGGGCGCACGACACGGTGCTCAATCGCGCCGTGGCGATCAAGGTGCTCGACCCCGCCCTCTCCATCGACCCCAAGGCGGTGGAGCGTTTCAAGCGAGAAGCGGTCACCGCTGCCAACCTGGAGCACCCCAACATCGTGCGCGTGTACGACGTGCAGCAGGACGGCAACCTCCACTACATCTCCATGCGCTACGTGCAGGGCACCACCCTGCGCGAAATCCTCCAGGACAACGGCCCCCTGCCCGTCGAGACTGCCGTCAACATCGTCGTACCCGTGGCCCGGGCGCTCCACTACGCGCACAAGAACGGCGTCATCCACCGCGACGTAAAGCCCGGCAACATCCTGGTGGAGCCGGACGGCTCGGTTATGCTCTCGGACTTCGGCATCGCGCGCGCGGCGGGAGCGGCCCAGGCGGGGCTGACGGCCACGGGGCTGGTGATGGGCACCGCCGATTACCTGTCGCCGGAGCAAATTAGCGGCCGCCCGGCGGAGCCGCGCTCCGATATTTACTCCCTCGGCGTGGTGCTGTACGAACTGCTCACCGGGGTGACGCCCTTCTCCGGCGAGAACACCGCCAGCGTCCTCTACCGCCAGGTGCACGACACTCCGCCTCCCCTCCGCTCCATGAACCCCCGGCTGCCCCAGGAGCTACAACCTATCATCGACCGCGCCCTTGCCAAGAACCCCAGCCTGCGCTACTCCGACGCCCTCGACCTCGCCCGCGACCTGGAAGAAGTAGCCCGCTGGCTGCCACAGGGCGGCCCCTGGCTCAAGAATAACGCGGGAGTCAGCGGCGCGGGCAGCACCACGCGCTACGTGCCCCGGTCGGCGGGCAATGGCAACGAAGCGCAGCACTGGAACGACGGCAGCCAGCCAGCGGCAGGCCCTTACATAGACGAGGCCGACGACGAGCCGTACGAAGTGTACGAACAGTTCGACCCGCACGTATCCTACACGCGGCCGCCTCAGCCCAGGGGCCAGGGTCGCCGCACGATGCTGTTATCGTTCGCGCTGTTACTCATCGGCCTGGGCGCTGTGGTCATGGCGGCCGGGGCTGGCATCTTGCCGCTCAAGCTCGGGCAGGGCGGACGGGGTGGAGCGGGCGGCCCCGCGCGCTTCCAGGCCCCTGGCCCTGTCACGTATAGCGGCCCCGTGCGCACCGGCAACGGCCCCGACATTCGCGTGCCTATGTCTCTCCAGCCGCCCACCATCGACGGCGACCTCTCGGACTGGGCGGGCGCGGAACCGTGGGCCGCCCCGGCGTTCGATAGCATTACCTATATAAACGACAAGGTGCGCGACCTCAAGTGGGGCGGCCCCGACGACCTGAGCGCCACCTTCAATTTCGCCTGGGACGATACTAACTTCTACGTCGCCACGGTGGTCACCGACGACGTGCACATGCAGACCGCCAACACGCGCGGCTACAATCTGTACTTCGGGGACGATATAGAGATCTGGTTCGACCTGGACCTTGAGGGTGATTTCGCTGCCGGCACCGGCAACGCTGACGACTACCAGCTAGGTCTCTCCCCCGGCGATTTCGCGGCAAACGGCCCCGAGGCGGTCTTCTGGAACCCGGACCGCAAGGCAGACCGCAACAAGATGGTAACGGTGCGCGCCCAACGCAGGCCCGCCAACAACGGCTACGTGATCGAGGCCGCCGTGCCCTGGACCGCCTTTGGGGAGTTCCGCCCACAGCCCGGCATGGGTATCGGCTTCGTGGCCTCGGCGGGCGACAACGACAACCCCGACGTGCCCCGGCAGGAACTGATGATCTCCACGGGCAACCGCCTCCAATACAAGCAACCTCTGACCTTCGGCATGCTCTACCTGTGACTTCGGTTTTAGGCTTATGTCAAGCATTTCCGACCAGAACTACCTGCTATCCAGCCAGTACAAGACCGCCGCGAACCTCAACGCGCGCATTCGCCTGCACGAGCTTTACAGCACCAACAAGTACGGCTGGTTCCGCTGGCTGTTCGACCAATTCGACCTTCCAACGCGGGCGGCGATACTGGAAGTGGGCTGTGGGCCCGGCACGCTGTGGGTGGAGAACCTGGCGCGGGTGCCGGAAGGTTGGGACGTGACGCTGACCGACCTCTCACCCGGCATGGTCGAGGAGGCGCGGGCAAACCTGCAAGGCACCAAGCGAGGCTTCAGCTTCCGCCAGGCCGATGCGATGTCCCTCCCCTACCCCGACGCAAGCTTCGACGCGGTGCTGGCAATGTACATGCTCTACCACGTGCCAGACCGCAATAAGGCGCTTGCCGAGATGAGTCGGGTGCTCAGGCCCGATGGTACGCTGTACGTAGCAACGCTCGGCCGCATGCACATGTACGAACTGTACGAGTTGCTGCATCGCTTCGACGCACAAGCAGCGGCGCGGCTGCCTTTTGGCCCTGCCAGCCCCGACGCACTAGAGCACAGGCTCGGCTTCGTACTGGAGACTGCCGGTGACGAACTCGCCCGACACTTCAGCCAACTCAGCCTATTACGCTACGAAGACGCGCTGGAGGTAACGGAGGCCGCGCCCCTGGTCGATTATATACTCTCCAGTTCCGGCTCCGTCTTCGACCAGGAGCAGACGGAGGCGCTAACCGCCTTCATCCAGGCCGAACTCGACGCCAAGGGCCATATCCATATCCGCAAAGACAACGGGCTGTTCGTAGCGCGGAAGTAGCCAGGATGCGGGCTGCGAAGGGCACACGCGACCCCTGTGGGGGGTGCCCTGTGGCTAAAGCCACGGGCTGACAAGGGGCGAAGTCTCCTGCGGAGACTACATGATGTTTCTCAGTCTCCGAGGGAGACTTCGCCCCTTGTCAGCCCGCCAATTCATTGGCAGAGCGCGGTTGGCAGGGCGTGGGCCGCACGGCACCCCCGCAGGTTGCCGTACCTGGCCCGGCCCTAACGTCCCGTCCCTAGACCACCTTCC
>DASVQO010000554.1:0-1980 GCA_036389075.1 Chloroflexia bacterium
TTCCTGTTCTAGGTTTGAGTGGCGGGAGTAGTGGTTCAAGCTTCTCCCATTGTTCATCTGTTAGCTCATGTCTTCTTGGTGGCGTTTTTGGACTCATGAGCTTAGTTTACCAACTTACCTGAGTTTGCAGATAGGCCCTAGTCTCGACACTTGCGCGGCCTTTGGAAAGTTCCTGCTTAGGAGGCTCTTGATGCAACACTACAGCCGGACTCTCCATAAAGGGGCCATGACGATACCTTTTTAGGTCAAATGTAGGACGTATCCTGGCAGGTAAGAAAAATGTGGTTTCGTGTCAGCCAATCACTACGCGTGCCGGTCTGCATTGTTGCAATACTGCTGGCCTTTGTGTTCATGCTCGTATTCCGCAGCCTGGACCTCGAAACTCCCAATAGCGCGGCTTCAAAGGGCATAGTCTCGCTCGAGCTAGCAGGCACCGTACAGCGCGCCGATGCCATTATAGCTGTCTGGACCTCGAAGTTCGGGGACCTTCAACGGGCCTGGCTATCCATTCTTATCGATTTCGGTTTCATACTGGTCTACTCGACGGCCCTCGGATTGTCCTGCATTCTGGCGAGCGAGATGTTCCGGGCGAAACATGTTGGACCTGGACTGGGGCTTCCCCGGATAGGGATCTTGCTTGCCTGGGGAGCCAGCATAGCCGGACTACTTGACGTAATGGAAAACCTGGCTATGGTGGCGATGTTGTGGGGCGCCAGGGCTGAGATATGGCCGCAACTCGCCCACTCGTTCGCCACGGTTAAGTTTGCCCTGGTACTCGCGGGGCTGGGGTATAGCCTGGTTGGCGTGGGCTGGTCGCTTGGAGACTGGTGGGCTTGTATCTCTTCCTGGGTGCGTGGCCGGACTGGGTCGTCCGCCTAGCGCCTCTCCCACACCAATCTCACTCCTAACCCCACGAGGAGGAGGCCCGTCACCCGCTCGATGTTGCGTTTGACGCTGGGGCGGCCCATCACTTCGCTGAGCCTGCTGAGGAAGTAGGCGTACAGCATTAGCCAGACAATGCCCTCGGCTGCGTGTATGAGGCCCATGAGCAGGGAGCGGGCTATCACCGGGTCCCCGGGCGACATAAACTGGGGCAGGAAAGTAAGGTAGAAGAGGGCTACCTTGGGGTTGAGCAGGTTGTTCAGCAGCCCCTCCACGTACGAGCGCCGGTAGATACGCATGGTCTCGTCACGGGTGCGGGCCCTGGAGGTGGAGGTTGGCGCCGTTGCCTGCGTGCCGTGCTCGCCGCCGCCCTTGCCGGCGCTGATGATGGTGCGCCCGCCCAGGTAGACTAGGTAGCCGGCACCCAGCAACTTCACCGTCTCGAAGGCCAGCGCCGACTGGCTCAATATGACCGACAGCCCGACTGCCGACAGGAAGGCGTGCACCGGCAGCCCGGTGATGATGCCCAGCGTGGTCATGAACGCCGCGTTACGCCCGCGACTCAGCGCGCTCCTCGCCACCAGGGCCATGTCCACCCCCGGCGTAATAGTGAGCACAGCCGAGAAGGCCACGAAGGCCCACAACTTAGCGTCCATTCAGACCTCCAGCATACACGTCGAGCCAGTACATCGCTTCCATGACTGACGTGGTCCCATTCTCAGACTCTCGTAGGCCATATATTTGCTTTCGGCTCGCAATGTTGATATACTTCACATGTAAACTGTTTACTGGTAATCTATCACAAGGTAGATACGCCAGCGGGCGGAGGTGGTTCAACAGCGGGCGTCAAGCGCATCGCGCGGGCCGCCCCTGATACATGCCTGACATGGCACCCGGTTAAATCATACGATATCGCAACAAGAATGGAGACACAATCACTCATGGCTATTCCGCAGACCCACTCAGATCTACTCGAATCAAAGGCATTGGCGCACGTCGCCACGATAGGCCCCAAGGGCGAGCCTCAGAACAACCCCGTATGGTTCGGCTGGGACGGCAAGCACATCCTGTTCAGCCAGACCAAGAAGCGCCAGAAGT
>DASVQO010000555.1:0-17201 GCA_036389075.1 Chloroflexia bacterium
GTCCTGTGGGGGATGCCCTGCCAATGAATTGGCGGGCTGACAAGGGGCAAAGTCCCCTACGGGGACTACCCTCCCGTTGCTTAGTCTCCGAAGGAGACTTCGCTACTTCCCAGCCCGTGGCTTCAGCCACAGGGCGTCATGCGGAGCACTCTGACCACTGACCACTGACCACTGACCACTGACCACTGACCACTGACCACTCGTCCACCACAAAGGAGCCAGTCACATGCTGAAGGGCGTGCTGTTCGACATGGGGGGCACTCTGCTAGAGTACCAGCGCGAGGACTGGGAGGCGCTGGACGTGCAGCTCAATAGCGACCTGCATACTTACATCGCCTCACGCGGGCACGCCGACAGGCTGCCGCCCCTCGATGAGTTCCTGGAGGTGTTCAACGCGCGCTTCCGGTCGGGCTGGGAGCAGGCGGCCCGCACCCAGAAGAGCTTCAACATGCTCAACCTGCTGGACGAACTGTTCAGCGAGCGCGGCATCCCCGAACGCGCCGGGGTGGAACACATGGTCCCCTGGTACAAGGGGGTCAGCGACATCACCTACGTGAGGCCCGACGTGAAGCCCACGTTGGAGCGGCTGCGCGATAGCGGCCTCAAGCTGGGGCTGGTGTCCAACACGGCCTGGCCCTCCACCATACACGATCCCGACCTGGAACGCTTCGGCCTGCTCGACCTGCTGGCATGCCGCGTGTACTCGTGCGAGTTCGGTTGGGAGAAGCCCGCCCCGCCCATCTTCCGAGCCGCCCTCGACTGCCTCGGCCTGGAGCCTGGGGAGACCGCCTTCGTGGGCGACTTCCGCCGCTACGACATCGCGGGCGCGCACGCGGCCGGCATGAAGGGCATCTGGAAGCGCATAGAGGGCCGCCCCGACGAGGTAGACGACCCCGGCATAGTGCCCGATGCCACCATCACCACGATAGGCGAGCTACCCGAGGCACTGAGCGTGCTATACGGATTTGGAATTTGAAAATTCGGATTTCGAATTTGTTGGCTGCGTGACTTCAAGCGGCTAGGGCCTAAAATTCGACATACAAAATCCGAAATTCGCATTTCGAAATTCCAAATCTATGATCACAGTACCAAGAGAGACTTGCATCGACCTGGACCGGGCGCTCGCTAAGGAGTGGCTCGTTGCTAACGGCATCGGCGGCTACGCCTCCAGCACCGTGGCTGGCGCGAACACCCGCAGGTACCACGGGCTGCTGGTGGCTACCCTCAAGCCGCCCGTGGAGCGCACGGTGCTCCTCTCCAAGCTTGACGAAGAAGCCGCGATAGACGGCCGCACCTTCTACCTGGGCACCAACGAGTACCCGGGTGGTAAGGTCTTGCCCGAAGGTTTCGCCCATATCGAGGAGTTCAGTATACGGGACGGCATACCCACCACCGTTTTCCGCCTGGGTAACGCCCTGCTACATAAGACGGTCTGGATGGAGCACGGCCAGAACACCACCTACATCCGCTACACCTACGCGGAGGGTAAAGCACCCTGCGAGCTGGTGCTGCACTCCATGTGCAACTACCGCGACTACCACGACAGCACGACCGGCTCGCCGCAACACGACTTCGGCGTGGAGGCGCTGCTTGGTGGCTGCATGGTTACGGCACGCCCCGGTGCCCGCCCGTTCTGGCTCTCCAGCCACCCGGCGGCCAATTTCACCCGCACCGGCGGCTGGCTGTGGAACTTCGTCTACCGGGGCGAAGTGGAGCGAGGCTACGACGATACGGACGACCTTTACACGCCAGGTTTCTTTCGCGCCGTGCTCCAACCGGGGCAAAGCCTCACGCTTGTGGCCAGCACCGAGCCGCCGGAGGTCACGTCGCCGCAGGTGGGCGAGGCTTTTCAGCGGGCAAGCGCGAGGGCCAGGGGGCTGTACAAAGCGGCGGGGCTGAAGCGCGGCGACGAAAATGGCGACGCCGCCGACCCCAACGCGCCCATTGAAGCCATGATTGCCCAACTGGTGCTTGCCGCGGACAGCTTCATCGTTACGCGCAAGGTGCGCCGTGGAGGGGAGACCACCGAGACGCCCAGCGTGCTCGCGGGCTACCACTGGTTCACCGACTGGGGCCGCGATACCATGATCTCGCTGCCTGGGCTTACGCTCCCCACCGGGCGAGGCCGCGAGGCAGGCAAGGTGCTACAGACCTTCGGCATGTTCGCCCGCGACGGCCTCATCCCCAACCACTTCCCCGACTCGGGCGAGGCCCCGCACTACAACACCGCCGACGGCACCCTCTGGATGTTCGCGGCGACCGAGGCCCTGGCCCAGGGCAGGGGTAATATCGCGGTGGCCCGCAACCTCTACCCCCTGCTGGCCGATATTGTGGCCTGGCACATACGAGGCACTCACTTCGGCATCAAGGTAGACCCGGCGGACGGGCTGCTGGCGGCGGGCAAGGAGGGCGTCCAGCTTACCTGGATGGACGCCAAGGTGGACGATTGGGTGGTGACGGAGAGGCGGGGTAAGCCGGTGGAGATCAACGCCCTCTGGTACAACGCCCTGCGCGTCATGGACAAGCTGCGGGTGTCGCTGGGGCGCACGGTGGTGAGGGGCGGCAAGGAGGAGTTGCCCGACTTCCACGCGCTCGCCAACCAGGTGCGAGACTCGTTCCGCGCCCGCTTCTGGTACGGCGCGGGCGACTACCTGTTCGACGTGATAGACGGTCCGGGCGGCCACGACGTCTCCATCCGCCCCAACCAGATCCTCGCCGTATCGCTACGCGGCGATTTGCTCTCGATTGACCAGCAACGCCTCGTGTTGGAGTGCGTGCGCAAGCACCTGCTCACCCCCTACGGCCTGCGCACCCTCTCGCCCGAAGACCCCCACTATATCGCCAACTACGTCGGCAACCGGCGGGAGCGGGACGGCGCGTACCACATGGGCACAGTCTGGCCGTGGCTGCTAGGGGCCTATTTCGACGCGGTGCGTAACGTGGAGGGCGCGGAGGCAGCAGCGGAGGAGCTAAAGGGCATGCTCCCGGCCCTCCGCCGCCACCTGGCCGACGCCGGGCTAGGCTCTATCAGCGAAATCTTCGACGCCGCCCCACCTCACGCCCCCAAGGGCACCATCTCCCAGGCCTGGAGCGTAGCCGAACTCCTGCGCCACATATGGGGGCCCTCCCGCCTCCTCTAAGATTAAGACGGAAACGCCAAGACGCCAAGACGCCAAGGACCCCGCCAAGAGACGAAAACGCAAAGACGCAAAGGACGCAAAGAACGCGCAAAGATTAGGATTGTTTTGTGAGTACAAAGAGGAGCAGGGTACGACAGCACGTACCCTGCTCCTCTTGCTTAGAACACCATCCATAATCTTGGCGTGGTCCTTGGCGTCTTGGCGTCTTGGCGTTTCCGTCTATTTACGTCATCAGGAGGGGTATACCTCGTCCAGGGTGGGGAGGAGTTTGTCCCAGGTGTAGCGGTCGAGGGCGCGCTCGCGGGCTGAGATGCCGAGCTCGACGCGTTGCGAGCGGTCTTGCAGCAGGGTGAGGATGTTGAGGGCGAAGTCTATTGGCGTGCGGGCCAGCATGACGTCCTTGCTGGGGCGTATGAAGATGCCTTCCGCGCCCATGGGAGTGGACACTATAGCGCACCCCATAGACATGGCCTGCAACACCTTCAACCGCACCCCGCCGCCCATGCGCATCGGCACCACGTACACGGTGGCCCCCGCCACCCAGCCTCGCGTGTCGGGTACCGCGCCTGTGACCGTCACCCCCGGCGTATCAGCCAGCGCCATGACCTCGGGCGAGGGATTGCGCCCCACTATGTAGAAGCGCACCTGCGGGCGGTCGGCCCTGACGAGGGGGAGTACCCGCTTCACGAACCACAGCACCGCGTCTACGTTGGGCCGGAAGTCCATCGTGCCGTCGAACACCAGCGCTTCCACCCCGCGCGGTATGTTCGCGGGAGGGAAGGCGGCGTCCCTGGACCAGTAATCGGGATCGACCCCATTGGGCAGCACGCGCATGGCAGCCGCCTTATTTGGAGCGCGAAGGGCCAGCGCCTTCCTGTCCGCATCCGACACGGCCAGTATATCCTTGCTGGCGATGCACACCCTCCGCTCGAACCTGCGCAGCCGCCACCACTGCACCAGCGAATACATGGCGTGGGGCAAGCGAGCGGGGTCGGCAATGTCGGTCGTGAAGGCCCGACGTTGCAAGACGTACTCGGCGTTGTGGGCGTCGTAGGTCAGGCTGGGCGTGGGCGACTCCAGCTTGCGAAGCTGCATCGAATAGCCGCCGAAGCTGTCGGGGCGTAGCTCCTCGGTCCACATGCCGAAGTCACCGATGCGGAAGCGGGCGGCGAGCAGGCCGTAGGTAGCCATCTCGATGCCCTCTATATGTACCGCATCGAACGGCACCTCAGTGCACAAGGCCGTCACGCGTTGGAGCATATCGGCAGAGTAGAGCCGCCACGCCATGTCGGGCAGGCGAGTGGTAGCCAGTTGCTGCAAGCGCAGGATGCTGGAGCGGGTGGGGCGGGGCAGGGCTTCGGCCAATGCGCACTCCTGCCGAAGCCGCTCCATCTCAATAGGGCCGTCGGAGGCGAACGTCAGCAGGTAGACTTCATGCCGCCGTGCGAGGTGCAACAGCACTTGCAGGTTGCGGATAGCCGCACCCTGCCGGGCGGGGTCGGGCCACTGCGGGGCCAGCACTAGGATTCTCATCTGGGGGTATTATAACTTAGCGGCCCAAACCCACCGCCGCCAGCAGCTTAGGCCCGAAGATCAGCAGGCCCACCACCACAGCTCCTATCGCCGTGAGCAGCACCACGCCCGCCGCTACGTCCTTCGACACCTTAGCCAGCGGGTGATAGCCGGGCGACACCAGGTCCACCAGCGCCTCGACCATCGTGTTGGTCATCTCGGCTGCCAGCACCACGACCACCATCACCTCGAACACGGCCCACTCCGCCAGGCTCAGCCCCAGCAGCCAGCCCACCAGCGACATGAGCAAAGCGATAGCTATGTGGATGCGAAAATTGCGCTGAGTACGAAAGACGTAGGCAAGCCCGGCAAATGCAAAGACGAAGGAAGAAACGATTTTAGATTTTAGATTTTGGGTTTTCGAGGGGACAACAGCGTCGGGTGCTGAAGGCGACACAGGTTGGGTCATTTCTGCCTCATCAAATCCAAAATCCAAAACCTAAAATCCAAAATCCAGCAGAAGTGCGTCCTGGCGTGCGTGCATCGCATCGCGGTCGGCGTCGGCGGTGTCGTCGTAGCCGAGGAGGTGCAGGAGGCCGTGGACCAGCAGGGTGGCGACCTCGCGGGCGGCGTCGTGCCCGTATTCGGGGGCTTGCTCGGCGGCTCGGTCATAGGAGACGACCACGTCGCCCAGGTAGCGGGGGCGTTCTTCGGGGGTGATGAACTCCTCGCTGCCTTCCTCGGCCATGCCGAACGAAATCACGTCCGTCTGGTAGTCGTGGCCCAGGTACTGGCGGTTGAGGGCGTGCACCTCGTCGTCCGTGGTCACCACCACGCCCACCTCTAGAGGAGTGGGGGCACCCTCCGACATGAGGACGTGCATCGCCAGCCTGTGCAGCACATCGGCGTCTACCCTGTCCTCGAATTGCGGCTCCACCTGCACCGTGATGAGGTAACCCGAGCCGGGGTCCGCGCTGACCTGCGCGCCCTGCGTGTCGGGGATGGCGGCGTTGTGCTCCTCAGAGGAGGGGGGCTGTTGAGGGCCGGGTTGCATGCTGGCTCTCCGTGGTAGGGGTGGCCTCGGTAGCAGGTGCGTCGTGACCGTACGCGCCATGTCCGTTCGCCCCATTAGTGCCGTTAGTCACGTTGCTGCCATTCACTCCGTTACCGCCGTCGGCGCTAACCCCGCCGCTGGGCACGGCCACAAGGACGGCAGCAGTCGGGGCGGCGACGGTCACGGCTTCAACGGGTGCGGGGGCCTGTTTACCGGGAGGCTCAGGGTAGACGATGCGCGGGTGGTAGATGCCCTTGAGCATGCTGACGAACGCCTCCTGTATGCGGGCGAGGTCGCGCACGGTCAGGTCGCACTCGTCAAGCTGCCCTTCCTCGATACGCTCGCTGATGATCTTGTGCACCACCTCCGCGATGGCGTCGGGCGGCAGGGAGGAGGCGTTGTTGTAGAGGGAGGGGCTTTCGGTGGCGTCGCTGTTGGCCGTGGCCGCAACTGCCGCAGTTGCCATCTTGTCGAGCGCGCCGCTCTGGGCCATCGAGCGCACGGTGGCCTCCACCCCGTCGGCCAGCATGAGGATAGCGTTCTCCTTCGTCTGCGGGCGCGGGCCGGGGTAGCGGAAGTCGTCCTGGCTCACGTAGGGGTCCGCCGCCGCGGCCTTATAGTAGAAGTACTTGATGAGCATCGTGCCGTGGTGCTGCGGTATGGCGTCGAGCACGCGTTTGGGCAGCTTGTACTTCTGCCCCAGTTTCACCCCGTCGCGCACGTGCCCCGCGATGATGTGCGCGCTGTCCACCGGGCTGAGGCGATCGTGCAGGTTCGCCATGCCCGACTGGTTGTCTATAAAGGCCTCCGGGTGCTCCACCTTGCCGATGTCGTGGTAGTAGGCGCACACCCTCGCCAGCAGCGTGTCGGCCCCTATCATCTCGGCGGCGCGCTCGGCCAGGTTGCTCACCACGAGCGAATGGTGGTAGGTGCCGGGGGCCTCCTGCATCAGGCGGCGCAGGAGCGGCTGGTCGGGGTGGGCAAGCTCCATCAGTTGCAGGGGCGTGGTGATGCCGAACAGGGTGCCCAGCAGCGAGAAGGCGGCGTACGTGATGGAGGTCGCGATGCCGCCGTTGAAGGCCGCCGCCAGCATGAGCAGGCCCACCGAGTACCAGTCGGGCACGCCCACGGAGAGCACCTGCGTGACGAGCGCCGAGGCGAACGACGCGCCCGCGATGAAAAAGCCCGCCCTGGCGAAGGTGCTCACCTTCTCGATGCGGGTGAGGCTGAATATGCCCGTGAGGCCGCTGACGAAATAGTACACGGGCAGGTCCATCGACAGGCCGTTGCTGAGCATGACCCCAAGCAGCACCGACAGCACCACCGTAACCACCACCGCAAGGTCCGCGCTCAGCAGCACCGCAATCAGCATCGAAACGGCGGCCACCGGGAGCAAATAGGGCAGCAGCGAGTGCCCGGGCAGTATCAGGCGGGCCGCGCCGACCGTGATGATGAGCAGCATCGCGACCAGCGCCAACTGCTTGTGACGCCGCCACACCTGGGGGGCGTTGCGGAAGATGTAGATGTGCAGTAGCAGCATGAGCAGGCCCACTATGCCAGCCGTGCCCAGCACGCTTTGCGGCGATAGCTGCCTGCTGAGGAGGCCCGCCTCCTGTAGCTTCTCGACCGCCTCGGGGGTTATCAATTCGCCCTGCCGCAGGATCGTCTCGCCGCGCTGCACCGTGACCACCACGGGCTTGACGTTGCTCGCCGCGTTCTGTCGGCGTTGCTCCGTCTGGGCCTCGTCCAGGGTCATGTTGATGGAGAGGCGCGGGACTATGAAGGCGAGGGCCACGGCCTTCTGCTCGGCGGTGAGCGAGGGCACCAGCAGGTCGGGCAGGGCGGCGCGCACGGCGTTGAGGTCGGCCTCGCTGGTGATGCGGCGGCTCTTCATCGCGGCGTCGAACCCGGCTATCACCCCGTTCTCGCGCCAGTAGCGGTAATCGCTGTCGTTCATCTCCAACAGCACGTCGATCTGCTCCTGGGTCAGCTTGGTGTCCTGCATGTTGCGAATGCGGTCCAGGCCGGGGTTCGGATTGGGGTCCTGGTTGTTGCGCACCGAGTCGATTGCCAGGAGGTTATTGAACAGGATAGAGCGTTGGCGTTGCACCACCTCGCTGTCCTGCACCCACACCTCGTTGGAGGGCGACTGCATCGCCTTGTCGCGGGCGTCGTCGGTGAGCACCTTCGACTCGTAACGCAGGAAGATGGGCGAAAAGATGTCCTGGCCGGCGGGCAGACCAGGCTCTATGCTGTCCTGCCCCGGCTGGAACGGCACCACCATGATGGCGGTGAGGGCGATGATGAGGAAAATAGCCGAGATGACGACGTGGCGGGGGCGGCCCCTGTACGGTTCGGCTTCGCCCGCTATGGGGCTGACGGGCCGAGCGCGGAAGGGCAGGCGAAACCGTGCCGCGCCCGCAGATTGTTGGCCCTGGCGTCTACCGGTGGAGGTCGCGGGCTTTTGGGGCGAGGGTGGGCGTGCGTCGCTCTCCACGGGCGTGGGCCGAGGCTGGGGCTTGTCGGGCTGGCTAGGACTGTCCATAGGCCTTGCTGCTTCAGGTCTCCGGGAGAAAGCGCCGCTGCTAGCTACCCACCGGCAGCTACCGGGCTACTGGGCCGCGCCTTCGGAGAGTATGCCGTTGACTACTTTGTTGACCAGCCTGCCCTCGGCGCGCCCCTTGAGGCGGGACATAGCGAGGGGCATCACTTTGTTCATGTCTTTGGGGCCGCTCGCGCCCACCTCGCTGACGATGTCGCGTACCACGGCCTCGATTTCAGCTTCGGACATCTGCTGGGGCAGGTAAGCCTCGATAAGGGCGGCTTCGGCCCGCTCCTTCTCCGCGAGCTCGGGCCTGTTGTGCCGCTCGTACTCGTCGGCGGACTCGCGGCGCTGCTTGATCTCCTTGCGCATGACGTTCTGCACGCCCGCGTCGTCAAGCTCGCCTATCTGCGCGATCTCGGCGTTCTTGATAGCCGCGCGCACCATGCGTATGGTGGACCTCTTTAGCTCGTCCCCGCTACGCATAGCGTCCTGCAAGTCTTTGGTTAGTTGCTCTTTGAGGCTCATAGGTATAAGTAGTGGTCAGTTATCAGTTATCAGTTATCAGTAAGAGACGGAACCGCAAGGACGTAAAGAACGGCAGAACTTACAAATTTTTCAGGATGTGTGGCCCACACTGCGCACTGACAACTGACAACTAAGCACTGACAACTGACAACTGACAACTGACAACTTTAGAAAGCACAAGGGTCTAGGGGCGGCACTGCACTAATTCGCACATCGCACTCCTAGACCCTGGTACGTTCAAACAGAAGATGTTATCGGGAGGCCTTCAGCATAGCCTTGCGGCGGCGGGCGGCTTCTTTACGCTTGCGCAGCACGCTTGGCTTCTCGTAGAACTCGCGCCGGCGAGCCTCGGCCAGAATGCCGTCCTGCTGCACCTTCTTGTTGAATCGGCGCAGTGCGCTCTCGAAACTTTCGTTATCGCCGACTACAACGTCAGTCACGTTACATCACCCCTTTCGCCACGGTATGCCTGTTACTTGGTATTCCAGATGATTATATGTCACGCGTGCGTGAGTGTCAAGGCAGCCTGGAAGTAGCCACGGGATGACTGCTATCTCTCAAGTATTCAGAGATGTCTGGGCACCTGCGGCGGGATTCTGAGGGGCCGGTGGGACACCGGGTGCCGTGGCGGTTACTACGCCAGCGCTGGAAGTAGTCATGGCAGGCGATGCGCTAAGTTGCGCCCCCTGGACTACGGCGGCCTGCACTATCTGGTTCTTTTCGTCCGCCGACTGGGGCACCAGCTTCTGGCCCAGGTAAGTGCCCACGCTTATACCTGAGAGCACCAGCAGCGTGGTGTCTATGTCGGGTAGCGCGAGGCGGTTGCTCTGGTCGAGGCCGACCAGGAACACGCCTATGGCTACGAACGTCCACACAAGGTATTGCAGCTTATGCAGGCTGAGCGTGCCATCGTCGTCGGTTAGCAGCGTAGAGAGCGGGCCGGTATCCGGCAAAACGGTGCCAAGCTCCTTGCCCTGCTGTAGATTGTTCACCTTGATGCTTTTTGCCACCACAGTCGTAGCGCCACTTACCCCCAGGGCCAGGAGCACGTTGCCGGGCACGTCCGGCACCGGGGCGGGCAGCCCCTGCTGTACCCTGGCATACACCACCGCGACGTAGGCAAAGAGGACCGCCGCCGTCCACAGTAGCAACTGGAACTTGGAGATGCTGTAGCGGTTGTCTTCTCCAATCGCGAACCTGAGCGGGTTCCAGTCACGAGTAATCACGCTCACCAGGAGCCAGGCAATTAGCAGTACCAGGGCAGACGGCCAGTATGACAGTAGCCAGGACACGACGCTCCTCCTTCGCAGCAGGGTGCGAGCTTATGGGTATTCCGCCGGAATGTGCGAGCCTCAAAGCGCGAACGCCCAGGGACCAAAGGTCCTGAGCTTCCACGAGCGTAGAGTTGAAGTAGGAACAACTCTACGGTGGCCCTATCATAGCACACGAGCTACCTGGTAGCAATACATCTGCTCGGCACAGCGGGAAGATGCCAGGTCGCACGGGTAAAGCACCGGTAACAACGTCCGTGTTCGAACTGCCCTACCGGGAGCGCGTAACCCCCAAACGTATCACAATACAGGCCGTGCGGGCTACTTCGCACTCTGGGAGGACTGTGAGGCAGCTAGCTCGGCTCTTCTTTTTAACCGCTAAAGCCTTCTGCCTGCTCTCTGCTATCCCTTGCTGCGGTAATCTATCCTGGGGTCGGCCACCGAATAGAAGAAATCGGTCAACATGTTCGAGAGAGTGACCACGACTACCAGTAGCGCCATCAGCGAAAGGGCCAGCGGGTAGTCCATCCGGGTTATAATACCGGGGTCCGCGTCCTGGTTCACCGAGATAATGCCTCCCAACGCGCGGAAAAATAGCTGGCCCACGCCGGGGTAAGCGAATACCGTTTCGATCATGATGGCGGCGGAGAGCAGCAAGGGCACTATGAAGCCGACGGAAGTTATAGTCGGGAGCAGGGCGTTGCGTAGCGCGTGCTTGATCACCACCTTACTATCCGACAGGCCCTTGGCGCGTGCGGTGCGAATGTAGTCCAGCCTCAGCACCTCCAGCATGGAGAACCGCATGTGCCTCGACAGCCAGGCTATCTGCGGCAGGGCCAACGTGGTCACGGGCAGCACGAGATGGTAGACCAGGTTGATAAGGTCGCCCTCTCGATCCCTGTCGGAGACGCCCCCGGGCGGCAAATTGGGCAGCCACTCCCAGTTCAAGCTAAAGCGCATGATGGAAGGCCCCACAGCCGTTAGTAGCACCAGCAATATGCCCAGGCTGAACGCCGGTATGCAGAACCCCAGAAACGACAGGAACGTCAGCAGGTGGTCCATCGAGGTGCGGTAGCGCGTGGCGGCGAACATGCCCAGCGGCACCGCGACCAGCACCGACAGTATGAGCGACAGCACAACCAGCATGACGGTCCGCCCCCACTTCTCCCCAAGCATGCTGCCCACCTCTTCGCCTGGTTGGACTACTGTCGAGCGGCCGAAGTTCCCCGTCAAAAAGCCGGAGCCTTTTAGCCGAAAGTCCCCGATACCAACGTCGATGCCGGGAGGGGGTGCTGCGTCTTCATGTCCCGGTGCTTGTCCTGTAAAGTCCCCCGGCGTACTCGAGGCAGCCTGAGGCTGACGGGGGTCGAACAGCCAGAGGAAGAAGTTGAGGGGCCACGGCTCGAACGCCTTTGTGGAGGGATCGGCAAGCTCCTGCGGTACCTGTCTGGAGATGCGCGCGTCCGGACGCGTTCTCGTGATCGAGGCAGGTGGGGCAATCACTACCATCAGCGTGTACACCGCGAACCACGCAAGCACGATGAACCCCAGGCTCTGTAGGAAACGCTTAATCAGGTACGTGAACATATCTCGCTCCAGTCCTCAAGACTGCGTCGCACAGCCTGTGCAATCGCGGGTGCTACTTGTCACCATGTGGGTCGAGGGCGCTACGCAAGGCATCGCCGATGTAGTTGATGCAGAGCACGGATATAAGGATCAGCAGGGTGGGGAACAAGAACAGCCAGCCCCGTATGTCCTCGAAAGGGTTGATATTGGTCAGGCTGAATACCAGCGACTGCACGGGTGCCAGCATGTTGCCCCAGGAAGGGAACGGCCTGTCGGTGACGCCATACCCGAAATAGGCGAGGATGGCTTCGAGGATGAGGAAGTCGCCCGCGGTAAAGGTGGCGCTCACGATAATAGGCGCTACGCAGTTGGGCAGCAGGTGCCTCACGATAATGCGGCGGTTGTTTGCCCCCAGCGCCCGCGCCGCCTCCACGAAGTTTTGCGAGCGCAGAGACAGCACCGAAGCCCTCACCAGCCGCGCCAGGCCCATCCAGCTGAACAGGGTAAACAGCCCGGCTACCGCCACCAGCGTCAGGGTGGCGTTGGTTTCGTCGTTGATCCACAGGGGGCGCAAGTCCGCTGCTTGCCTGAGCGCCCTCATCACGAACAGGTACATGGGCAGCAGGGGCAGGGCCAGCATGAAGTCCGTCAGCCGCATCAGCACCACGTCTACCCAGCCGCCATAGTAGCCCGCCGCAAGCCCCACGAGCGAGCCGAACACGAGCACCAGCAAGGTGGCGAGTAGAGCCACCAGCAGCGATATGCGCCCGCCCACCGAGAGCCGGACCAGTTCGTCCCTGCCGAGGTAGTCGGTGCCCAGCCAGTGCACCTGCCCGGTCAGCGTGTTCACGGTGCCCGCCGGGGCGTACCTGTCTATCGGGTAAGCCCAGTGGGGGTCAAAGGGGGAGATCGCCGGGATGACGATTACCGCCAGCACCACGAGCGCGAGCACGACGAGGCTTACAACCCCCGTCTTATGGCGTCGAAAGTTATTCCAAAACTGGGCCGCCTGGCTGCTATAGGCCGGTGCCAGGTGCGTTTCTGAATGCAAGACTGTAGCCATATACACCCCGTAGCTGAAAGAGTAGCAGCAAGTGACCAGGGGCGAGAAGGCCCCGTGGTAAGATTATGATAGCACAAAATTACTGCCGCATTGGACCTCGTACAGTGAGGTCTTCCCATCACATATGCGTTCAGAATAGGGGTGCAAAACTGAAAGGCGCGCAATGCACGACGCCCTCATACAGCCCCCATATTGCCATCGCAGCACATAGCCCCTTATTGTCATTTCGAGCGTAGCGAGAAATCTCGTCCTTCAGCACCCAAATACCACCATTCTCCTGGGCATGCCGGTGGCGTTCTGTATGAAAGGAGCAATACCTAGGTGTAGGACGAGATTTCTCGCTACGCTCGAAATGACAATAAGGGGCTTGGCCTAACCTTTGGGTATCAGCAGATTTCTACCCCTAGTCTGAGCGCTTGTTCTTATCCACCAACTTGACCCACCTTTCAAGAGTGCGTTATAATAGTATCCGTCCTCGACAAAAAAGGTTCTACCTGAGGGGAGCCTCGAGAATCGGGGGACCGGGCGACGAGGCCCGATATATCAGAGTAAAGGGGAAATATAAGATGGCTGAGACAACCACAGTGGAAGTTATTACCGATACCGAATTTCAAGATAGAGTGCTGGAGGCCGAAAGCCCCGTAGTGGTGGACTTTTGGGCCCCCTGGTGCGGGCCTTGCCGCATGGTAAGCCCCATAGTAGAGGAACTGAGCACGGAGTACAGCGGCAAGGTGCGCTTCGCCAAGATGAACACCGACGACAACGAGGCTACCGCTACCCAGTATGGCATCTGGAGCATCCCGACCCTCATCATCTTCAAGGAGGGCAAGGAAGTCAACCGCCTGGTAGGCTTCGCCCCCAAAGAGCAGCTCAAGCGCCAGATCGACCGCTCCCTTGCCTCGTAGTTAAGAGACGGAACCGCCAAGACGCCAAGGACGCCAGGAGCGCGCCAAGGTAAGATAGGTGTTCTAAGCAAAAGGACCAGAGTACAACGTATGTACCCTGGTCCTTTTGTACGCGCTAAACCTTATTCTCTTGGCGTGGTCCTTGGCGTCCTTGGCGTCTTGGCGGTTCCGTCTCTTAACCGTCAGCGGCCGTATATGGCGCGGTAGAAGCCGTAGTTCTGGTAGACCTTGCGCAGGTAGTCCTCCGTCTCGAAGAGGTCGATGCGCTCGACGTAGAGGTCGGGATCGATCAGGGCGGAGCCTGCCAGCCAGCGGTCGGCGTTGCCGGGGCCGCCGTTATAGGCGGCGAGGCCGGGCAGCAGTTTGCGGTCGAAGGTGGGCAGGTTGCTCGCCAGGTAGTAGGCCCCGTAGCGTACGTTGACGTGGGGCAGGTACAGGTCGCTTGCCGAGAAATTGCTGTCGCCAAGCTGCTCGGCTATGCCCTCTCCGGTGGAGGGTATCACCTGGGTCAGGCCCCTCGCGTCGGCGTGGGAGCGGGCCGCCGGGATGAACTGGCTCTCCTGCCGCATCAGCGCGTACAGCACGAGGGGGTCTAGCTCCTGTTGCGAGGTCTCTTGCAGCACAAGCTCCTCGAACGGCGTGGGGTACATGATCTTGAGCAGCAGGCCAGGGCGCTTGAGGGGATCGCCTCCGTCCATGCCGGCCAGCAACTCGCTTACCCGCATGGCGATATTGGCGTTGGAGTTGTAGCGCAGGTAGATGACAAGTTGGGCCAGTGCCGCCCCGTCGCCCCCGTCCCGCAGCCGTTCGGCCAGCACGCGGTACGACCCGTAAGCCTCTGCCTCGTAGCCAAGTTGGAACAACGACGCCGCTCTCAGCATTTCGGGGTCTTGCGCCAGCGCCCCCTCGATGCCGCTACCGGAGCTTGCACCGCCTGACGCACTTGCCTGCGTCGATGTGGTCGCCTGGGTGGCTGCGGAGGTAGCGCCCGGAGTGCTTGCGCCGGAAGGGTGCAGGCCGGTCGCCCATGCCAGCAGCGCAGCCCTCTCCTGCGCCTCTCTCCCGTAGTCCACCCCTAGCTCGTTGGCCGTGACGCCGCTCTCCTGGGCCGTAAGCGCGAGCGGGCCGCCATCGCCTTCGCCCTCCAGCAGCGACTGCGCGCGGAAGGCGTAGAACGAGCCGGGGTTGAGGGCGGGCACCTGGGAGACGTTGTTGCGCCAGGAGGTGTCGCCCTGGCCCTTCCGCACCTTGCCCACCCAGAACAGCGCGTCCGCCTTGAGCGTGGGCGACACTTCCCCTGCCGAGAGCACCGGCTCCAACAGGCCGAGGGCCACATCCCGCTGCTCCAGCCTGTAGGCCAGCACCCCGCCGTTCACGCGGGCGCGTATCGTCTCGTCTCCCGCGCCGGGGTAGGAGGTCACGGTCTGCTGGTATGCGCCCATCGCCTCGTCCCACAGCGCCTGGTCGCGCAAGGTATCGCCAGCGCGGCGGTTGGCCTCGACCGCGAAGGTCGAAGTGGGGTAGGTCTGCACGGTGGCCGTGTACCAGTTGTAGGCCGACTCGTACGCGCCAGACGACTGGTACGCCTTACCCGTGAGCAGGCTGGCTTCGGCCAGTTGGGGTGGGCTGGCGGCGCTCTGCCTCAGCGTGTCGAGGAACCCTATAGTCCGGTTGAAGTAGCCCGACTGGTAGGCCGCCCGCGCCGCCATCATCGGCTCGACCGTGCCGCTCAGCAAGGCCGAAGGCTCTATCTTGATGAGGGCTTCCACCGCGCTGTAGGTGCCGTAAGGGTAGTCGGGGCAGGGTGTCGCTCCCTTATCGCCGCACTGCCCCTTGATGTAGGCCAGCAGCCGGGTCTTAGCGAGGTTGGTGTCGCCCGCGAGCTTAGCTTCGTTGGCGGCGTGCACGGCGGCGGGCATACCATAGTTGTCCAGCAGGGGGCGCGGGTCGGAGGCTTGCAGCGCCGCCAGCCGGTCGTACAACTGCATGGCCCCCCTGTGGTCGTTCCGCCGCGACTTCACATCGGCCCAGGCCAGCAGCGCGTCACGCAGGTCGATGTCCGAGGGCTTGTCATCGACCACGGCCTTGTATACGTCCTCCGCGGGTTGGGTAGCCCCCAGCAGCCGGGCCTTCACCAGCATGAGGGCGTGTCGGGCGGGTCCGGCGCGGAGCAGGTAGGCGTCGTAGGCGCTCACCGCCTCAGGCTCCAGCCCGGTCTGCTCGTAGATGTGGGCTACGCGGGCGACCGCGCGGGCCGAGCGTGGATCGTCAAGCTGAGATAGGAGCGTATAGGCTCGTATCGCGGAGTCGGGCTGTCCGCCTTGCCAGTAGGCCGCGGCCAGGCCCCAGAGCGCATCGCGGGCCTCCGCTCCCGTGCCGTCTCCCACCAGGGCCGAGAACTGCGAGATGGCGGCGCTGTGCCTGCCCTCCTCCATCGCCCGGTGGGCCTCGCGCAGCCCCGCGCTCCAGCCCTCCCACTCAGGCTCGTAGGAGAGGTCGCCAACGACGTCCCTGGGGCCGCCCGGCACGATGCTGGGCAGGGGCGTAGAGGAGTTGATGAGGGCTACAGCGTCGCCCGGCAGGCTCGACCGTCCCCCGCCGCTGCCGGTCCCCCCCTGACCGCGCGTGATGGCCCACCAGGTCGTCCCACCCAGCACGGCCAGCACGGCGAAGAGGGCGGCCAACGCCACCCAGGCGGGCACCCGGCGCGTGGGTGCCTTGTTTGCCTCCTCTATGGCTTCAGCCGCGATAGCCTGGTTATCGCTCGGATGGACGGCGTGTTGAGGCGCGGTATCGTGCACCCTCACCTTTACTGGGGGCATGTCTTGAGGCGGGTTGGAGTCCATGAAAGACCTGGGGCGGGGAATGGGGGTTTCAGACCTGGGCCGCGTGCCCATGCGACACCGACAGTATAGGCGGCGGGCATAGCCTAGTCAAGCCGTTGGTCTTGTTCGGCTATGGTGTATGTGGACAGGCACCCTCTCTGAACCCTTCTAGCCTATTTGGTGTTTATAAGGAAAGGCAATCGCACATCTTGGTGTCCCCTTCTCATCGTCCTCCGCAATTGCTCTTCCTTCCCCACCCCACCTCTACAAGCTGGCCCCGCTTCCGCTCCCTCCGCAGCCAGGGTCACGCTCCTGGTACACGATAGCTCTCCCACCAGGAGGGACGACCGTGAAAATTAGCCCCATTCTAGGCGAGATCCAAGCGATTTGCCGCAGCCTGGGTCAGGCCCAGGCCCTACGCTCTTCCGACGTTAGCGACCAACACGGCCTGCGCTCCGCTTACCGACAGCTGGTGCTCTCTTCCCTCGCCGTCATCCGCGACCGTTGCGCGGACATAGAGGGTGCCCTGCAACTGGAGATAGAAGACCTCGCCGCCCGTAGCATGGGCCACTCCGTCGATGACCCCTTCGATGCCAACCCCTACTGACCTCCCCACCAACATTGTTGCGTTAGTAGCGTAGAAATGGAAACGCCAAGACGCCAAGACGCCAAGGACCACGCCAAGATTATGGATGGTGGCTTCTAGATAAAAGGACCAGGGTACGGCATCATGTACCCTGGTCCTCTTTGTACTCTCCAACCCTTATCGTAATCTTGGCGTGGTCCTTGGCGTCT
>DASVQO010000556.1:0-6693 GCA_036389075.1 Chloroflexia bacterium
CATGGTCATAAATCAAAATGAGGCACAATCCCACGCGTGAGGTGTAGCTTCAGCAAGTCCAAAATACGGCATTTGGCTCCCTCCTTACCACTATTTGCCGTTACTTCACGCGTGCAAAATGATTTATGACCATGCCTCAATAAATTGGCGGGCTTACAAGAGGCAAAGTCCCCTCCGGAGACTAGGAAACGTGAGGGTAGTCTCCGAAGGAGACTTCGCTACTTCCCAGCCCGTGGCTTCAGCCACAGGGCTATCGCGGGGGCTTGCGGCGCCCTCCATGCACCATAATGACTACCTCTCTTGTTCGCCGCTTCTGACGCTTGTCCACGCACAACGTGGGTGCTATAATATTCGCAACTGCCAAGTGGAACACGGGCAGGGCAAAAGCTCGACACGTGGGGGCTGTTGACATATAATATGGCTCGGCCCGCACGTCGCGCAGGGGCAAACACGCAGCACTTCTCACAGGAGGGGTTCCACCTTGACAGCGCCCAGCAAGGCAGTAAACGACAGGTCCAAGAAGGCCGGGCAAGCGGGAGAGCGCCGGAAAGCGCGCAGGCGTCCGGGGCCGGTTACTATAGCAATAGCCGGGGGCATAACCCTTGTGACCATCGCGCTGATGGTATTTGCCTTGCTCTTTGTCTGGCAGTCCTCTAACGTCGACAGGTCGCCGGGCGAGGGAGTGGCGCCTAGCTCGCACTATGCGGCGGGCCTCAAGATCGAGGACAACGGCCCCGCGCGTAAGGACGCCAACGGGCAGTGGATCGTCCCCCTGAAAGCCACCAATGACGTGATGATGCCGCACCGGGTGGAGGGCACGGCCCCCGTGGAGACGCCCGTGCCCGCGCCTGTTACTGTAAAGGCCGCCACGGTGAAGGTGTTGCTGTATGGCACGACCGAGGACAAACCGGACCGGCATCTGCTGGGCACAGGCTACGGTGGGTTTAGCTCGCCGGAGGGCCTTGCACCGGGGGCCTCGACCACGTTTGAGGTGCCCATAGCGGGCTTCGATGAAGCCAACGTCACCGACTACGAGGGCCGGGCCGACCTTGTATCCACCGACCAGGACGCGCCCTCGGGCGCGACTGACGAGCAGCCCGCCGCGGTCACTCCCTCGATTATCCCGCTCGCCACCACCACGCGAGGCACCACCAGCCCGTAACTGTGTGATTAGCCCGGCCTGCCATGGCCGGGCTAATTTTGCTTTAATGCTTTCTTCAAAGGAGAGGACAGTGCTACGACAGGCCTTCTTATCGCTCTCGAACAGCCAGGACTTGCAGAACGTGGCCCTGCACAACGGGGCGGCCCGCAAGTTCGCCCTGCGTTTCGTGGCGGGCGAGACGCTCCAGCAGGCGGTGCAGGCGATTGCCGCTCTCAATGCCAAGGGTTGCAAGGCCACGTTCGACCACCTGGGCGAAAATATCTGCAACGCCGAGGAGGCCCGCCAAGCAGCGGCAAGCTACATCGATATACTGGAGGCCATCAAGCGGCACCGCCTCGATTCCAACGTGTCGCTGAAGCTCACGCAGATGGGGCTGGACCTTGACGAGGGGCTTTGTTACGAGAACGTCGAGCGAATTTGCGCGCGGGCACGGGAATTGAATAACTTCGTGCGGATAGACATGGAAAGCTCGGCCTACACCGAGCGCACGCTGGACGTGTTCCGCAGGCTATGGCACAAGGGCGGCTTCCGCAACGTGGGCGTGGTGTTGCAGGCGTACCTCTATCGCACGGAGGGCGACGTGCGCGAGATGAACAAGCTGGGGGCGCGGGTGCGGCTCTGCAAGGGGGCGTACAACGAGCCTTCCGAGGTGGCTTTCCCGCGCAAGGAAGATGTTGACATAAACTATGCCCGGCTGGCCCGCCTGCTGATGAAAGAGGGTAACTATCCCGGCATCGCCACGCACGACGAGCGGCTGATACAGCATCTCAGGCGGTACGCGGCCAAGAAGGGCATACCCGCCTCTAAGTTTGAGTTTCAGATGCTCTACGGTGTGCGCCGAGGCGTACAATTAGAATTGGTGAGACAGGGCTACAACATGAGGGTCTACGTACCCTACGGTAAAGAGTGGTACCCCTACTTTATGCGCAGGCTGGCGGAGCGCCCGGCTAACGTAGTGTTCGTAGTGGGTAATCTCCTCAAGAGCTAGAAAGCCGGGGGGCTGAGTTCAATATGCGCGACGCGACCAACACAGGCGAGGTTGTGGGCGGCTCACAACAGGATGATGCAGGGCGGGGCGCGGCCCAGGCGGGGAACGGCGCTGCCGGCGCGGAGGAGCAGACGGCTGCGAGTGCGCCCGCACCCGCCGGGGACGGACCCGCGCCCGCCCAGGAAGAAGTTGAGGGGGGAAAGCGGCACCAGAGGCGGATCGTCGGGGTGTCCACGGAGGCGGTAGGCACTGGCCCTCTCAACCCGCCACGGCCCACGAAGGACCCAACCGCGCCTGCCGTCCTCAGGGAGCAGGGCCGTGCCCACGAGACGGACCAGCACTACCTGCGCCAGGAAGAGCGCGTCAAGGGCAGCCACCCTGGGGACCAGATAATCAAGATTAGCCGCACCAGCGGCCCGTTCAGGCGCACCAGGGGCATGCTGGTGGCTTCGCTGGAGACGGAGGCACCCCGCACCCGGCTGGGCAAGACGTTCGGGGCGATCAAGCGGCTGCTGATAGGTAAGCCCCTGAGCACGGAAGCTGCCATACACGAGCGGCTGACGAACGTCAAGGCGCTGGCGATCCTCTCGTCCGACCCGCTCTCCTCGGTGGCCTACGCGACCGAGGAAATCCTGCGCATCCTCATCGTGGCCGGGACGGGGGCGCTGTGGCTTGCCATGCCGATAGTGCTTGCCATCACGGTGCTCATGATGATCGTGGTGGCCTCCTACCGGCAGACGATTGCCGCGTACCCCAGGGGCGGCGGCACGTACATCGTCGCCAAGGACAACCTGGGCACGCTGGCGGGGCTTACGGCGGCCTCCTCGATCCTCATCGGCTACATACTTACCGTGGCGGTGAGCGTGGCGGCAGGCGTGGCGGCTATCTACTCGCTCTATCCGGAGGTGCGGGACCAGCGCGTGCCCATCTGCATCGCCATTATCATTTTTGTCACCCTGACCAACCTGAGGGGCGTGCGCGAGGCGGGCAATATATTTGCCGTCCCGACTTACCTGTTCATAGTGGGCATGCTGGGCATGATCGGCTACGGCCTGCTCCGGCTCTTCTTCGAGATCGGGGGACCGTTGCAGTACACGCCGGAATCGACCGAAGCCCTGCCACAGGGCACGTTAGAGGGTATAGGGCTGCTGCTCTTGCTGAGGGCTTTCACCCAGGGGTCGGCGGCGCTGACGGGTGTGGAAGCCATAGCGGACGGGGTGCCCGCTTTCAAGCCGCCCGAGGCGAGCAACGCGCGCAAGACGCTCATCTGGATGGCGGTGATCGCTATTATCATGTTCGTAGGCATCACGTTCCTGGCGGTGCAACTGAAGATCATCCCGAACGAGCACGAGACGGTGGTATCGCAGCTTGCCAGGAGCGTGTTCGGGACCGGGGGGCTGTGGTACTTCATCCAGATAGCGACCGCGCTCATCCTGGTGCTGGCGGCCAATACGGCCTACGCCGACTTTCCGCGCCTGTCGTACTTCATGGCCCGCGACAAGTTCATGCCGCACCAGTACTCGTTCCGGGGCGACCGGCTGGCCTTCTCGTGGGGCATCGTGACGCTGGCCGTGTTCGCGTCGGTGCTCATCATCGTGTACAACGGCGAGACCTCATCGCTGATACCGCTGTACGCGGTGGGCGTGTTCGGGGCGTTCACGATGTCGCAGAGCGGCATGGTCGTGCGCTGGTGGCGTTTGAGGCCGCCGGGCTGGCAGCGCAACTTCATAATGAACCTCGTGGGCGCAACCACGACGCTTATCGTGCTCGGCGTGTCGGTGTTCACGAAGCTCGACCGTGGGACGTGGCTGGTGGCGGTGTTGATACCCATCATGATCGCGCTGTTCCTGGCGATCAACCGGCATTACGCCCGCGTGACCCGCGAAGTGGCCCCCGCCGAGGCGGTGTCGCCCACGACGTTCAAGCACACCTTCATCGTGCCGGTGTCGAGCCTGAACCAGGTGTCGCTGGCCGCGCTGGGTTACGCCGCTTCGCTGAGCAAGAACGTCACGGCGGTGCACATCGTGGAGGGGGAGGACCCGGAGGAGGCGGAGCGGTTCCGCAAGGAGTGGGACAGGCTGCTGCCGGACACCGAGGTGAACCTGGTGATCATCGAGTCGCCTTACCGCTCGCTGATAGGCCCGCTGTTGCACTACATAGACGCGCGGGACCAGCAAATCCCCGACGATACGATCACGATAGTGCTGCCGGAGGTGCTGCCGTCGCGGTTCTGGGAGTACCTGCTACACAACCAGAGCGCGTTGAGGCTGAAGGCGGCCTTGCTGTTCCGCTCCAATACCGTGGTGGCCGACATGCCGTACATCCTGGGGAACCAGCAGGGGACGTACAAGCGTTCGACGGTGGCATCTATCCCGTGGGGGGCGATAATGGCCCTGGTGATTGTGTTGGGGGCGGTGTATTTGCTGTTCTTCCTGCGATAGGGGCCGCGGTATCGGCGCGTGGGGGGTGGCCTGCCACGGTCGCCCTGCCACGGTCGCCCTGCCACGGTCGCTCTGCCACGGTCGCCCTGCCACTGAAGTGGCGGGCTGGCAAGGGGCGAAGTCTCCTTCGGAGACTGAGATGTATTTGCAAAGTGCCGCCCGTGCGGGACCGAGCACCCCTTTGTCATTCTGAGCGCAGCGAAGAATCTCAAGAAGGTGGTACAGGGAAGCTGTTGAACGTTAAGGGGATTGTGCTGGCGCTCAACATTGAGGGCAAGACAGCATCTTGGATTCTTCGCTGCGCTCAGAATGACAGGGGCCACCTTTGTTCGCTTATCACCAACAGCTTGCAGATACTACCCACACTCACTGAGCGTACTCTTAAAGGGCTTGGCGTCTTGTAGGCTCGTGGCTTTGAGCACAGGGCTATCCCCTGGGAGCTTACCGTTTGGGCCTGAAGCCGGGGCCGGGCAGGAGGCCGAAGGTTTGGAGGAAGTTGCGGGCGATCAGGGCTTCACCCTGGTGGTTTACGCGGCCCTGCGCGTCGGTTAGGGATACGTTCTGCTTGTAATTGGTCGCCCGATCGAGCACCTCTCGGAACGCTTTTTCTATCTCCACCAGCGGCGTGCCTCGTTCTGCGGCTATCTCGCGGATGACTCTGCTGTATGCTCGCAGGGTGACGTTGAGGGGGCTTGTGAGGTCGCCGCCCAGCAGCACGGTAGTGAAGAGTATGGGGCGTATGCCCGCGCCCTGGAAGGTGGCTACGGCGGCGGAAAGGTCTTCGCTGAAGGCGGCCAGGCGTTCCAGTCGCGGCTCCGGCTCCTTGCCCACGTCGGCTTGCGGACCCAAGTCGAAGGGTCGCACCCGGTACTCCGGTCCAAGCGTGGCGTCCGGCCCCTCCTCGACCTGCGACTTTCGCCTGACGTACTCAGCGTACCTGGCCCTGGTGTCCGGCTCGCGCAGCACGTCGGCCAGCCCCAGGTTGATCGCCAGCCAATCGGGCTTTGACGAGAGGAGCACCTCCATGAGCTTCTGGGAGCGCAGGGCGGCGGCCGTCTGGCCGGGGGAGCCTGCTGTGATGAGATTAGGGCGTAGCTGCGGGTAGAAGCGGGCGATTACCTCGCGCACCACGCGCACGAAACCGAGGCCATCGGGGGAGGTGTGGTCGCCCAGGAAGATGACGGTCTGCCCCGGCTCGAGGTTGAAGGAGGGCTGTTGGGCCGGGGGAGGGCTTGCCAAGTGCTTACTGGATGTTGCCGGTGAACTCGGCCTGGAGCACGGCGCGGTCGGGGGCGGGGTCGCCTATGAGGAAGAGGGTCACGCCCGCGTGGTCCTGCGACATGGCGGTGGTCACCGTGAACTGGCCTTCCTCGCTAGGCGGCCCGTTGGCGACCCGCTCGGCGCGGTTCACCTTGAACTCGAACACCTGCCCGGTGTTCATGGTCAGCTTCACCACATCGCCCTGTTTGGCAGAGGTGAAGAGGGCAAGGTTCGCGTCGGAGAAGGGCACGTACAGCACGTGGTTGGCGACCGTGTCCTTTATCCAAGTGGCGGTGGTCGGGTCGGCGGAGGGCTCCCAGTCGGGGAGGAGGGTATCGCCCGTGGCGACCACAAAGGTTGTGCCGGCGAAGTTCAACTCCACCGGCACTCTGGCGACTATTCCGTTCTGCCCCGCGTCGGCCACGGCCGTTTGGGTGGGGCTGAGCCGGTCCCCCGGACTGAGGGTGGCGGTGGGGGCTGAGGTGGTGGCCGTCGCCCCTGCCGTGGTGGGTGAAGGCGGTGAAGGGGCGATGGTGCTGCTCGGGGCTGCCGCCGTCGTTGGCCCGCTCTCCAGGGCGATGGAGGTGGGCGAGCCGGGAGCCCCGCCGCCCTCGCCTTCATGGGCAGGCTCGGTCTGCTCGGTGCGCGGGGGTGTTACGGGCCTGTAAGAGAAGGCGCCGGAGATAGGCCCCGCCACGAGTACGAGCACCAGCAACAGGATGAGGGCAGGCAGGATAAGCTGCCGCCAGTTCGTCTCCACAAGCGTAGAAACGTCGGATGTATCGGGGCCGTGCCCGTGCCCACCACCATGTGCGTCATCTGCCTCATGGTCGCCGTGACTG
>DASVQO010000557.1:0-7006 GCA_036389075.1 Chloroflexia bacterium
AAGGAAGGTGAGGGTGAGTCTCCGAAGGAGACTTCGCTGCTTGCCAGCCCGCCACTTTAGTGGCAGGGCACCCCCACAGGGCGATCCCAGGGCCACCACGCGCATCCCACTGGGCGCACTTGGTAGGGCACACCTATTGCCTTATAATGCACAAACTTAGATATATGTTGAACCAAGCCTCATGACGCCGGACCCAAACCGCGCCCATACGAGCCATACGGAACGCCCCAGATGACCACCCCACGACCGCAAATCGGTATAGTCCCTTCCATCCTCTCCGCCGATTTCTCCCGGCTGGGCGAGCAGGTGCGCGACGCGGAGGCGGCAGGCGCGGCCCGCATCCAGGTGGACGCGATGGACGGGCATTTCGTGCCCAACATAACGGTCGGGCCGCTGGTGATAAAGGGCATCAGGCCCCACACGAAGCTGCCAATTGAAGCCCACCTGATGATCGAGCACGCCGAGCTTTACATCCCGCAGTTCGTGGAGGCAGGGGCCGATTACATCATCGTGCACGTCGAGGCGGTGACTCACCTGCACCGGGCGATACAGCAGATACGCTCGCTGGGGGCTAAAGCGGCGGTGGCCCTCAACCCGTCAACGCCCCTGTCGAGCCTGGAAGAGATAGTCGAATACGTGGACATGGTGTTGGTCATGACGGTGAACCCCGGCTTTGGTGGGCAGGAGTTCATCGAATCGATGTTGCCGAAGATCGAGCGGCTTCGGTCAATGCTGGACGAGCGGGGCCTCGCCTCCCACGACATCGAGGTGGACGGCGGCATCCACGAGGAAACCATCTCCCGCGCCGTAAACGCCGGGGCCAATATGCTGGTGGCAGGCTCCGCAGTCTACGGCGACAAAGAGGGTGTCGCCCACGCGCTGGATACGTTGAGGCGCAGGCTACGGAGCAACGACGACTGAGAACTGAGAACTGAAAACTGAGAACTGAAGACTAAGGACTGAGAACTGAGGACTGAGCGGCTCTTTCCATCGTCCAACGTCGCAAATCTACTGATAGAGAGGACACACAATGGTCGCAACCGCAGAGACTAAATTACCGCATTGGAACATGTCGGTGGTATATCCCAGCATCGACTCGCCTGAGTTCGAACAGGGGTTCAGCGCCCTCGTTGGCAGCATAGAGGAGTTGGCCCGGCTGTTCGACGAACACAAGATCGAAAAGGCCGGCTCCGCGCCCCTGGATGACGAGACGGTCGGCGCGTTCGAGGCGGTGGTCGAGCGCCTGAACGAGGTGCTCAAAGACACCATGACGATGGGCGCGTACGTGCGCGGCTTCACGACCACCAACTCCCGCGACAACCTGGCCCAGGCCAAGCTGAGCGAGCTTCAGAACTCCACCCTCATCCTGAGCAAGCTCAGCACCCGCCTGACCGCCTGGATAGGCTCCCTCGATGTGGAGGAGCTTGTAAATCGCTCCCAGGTGGCCGCCGACCACGCGTATATGCTGCGCAAGGCAAAGGAGCAATCGCGGCACCTGATGTCGCCCGTCGAAGAAGAATTGGCCGCTGAGCTAAACCTCACCGGGGGCACCGCCTGGGGCAAGCTGCACAACAACGTCACCTCCCAGATTGCCGTGCCGGTGGACCTAGACGGCGAGACGCGCACGCTGCCGATGCCCTCCGTGCGCAACCTGGGCTTCGACGAGGACCGCGAAACCCGGCGCAAGGGGTACGAGGCCGAGCTAAAGGCGTGGAAGACGGTGGAGGTGCCGCTCGCCCAGGCCCTCAACAGCATCAAGGGCGAGGTGAACACGCTCACGAAGCGGCGCGGCTGGGGCTCGGCCCTGGACGAGGCGGTCTTCAACGCCAACATCGACCGGCAGACGCTCGATGCTATGATGCAGGCCGCCCATGAGTCGTTCCCCGACTTCCGCCGCTACTTGAAGGCCAAGGCGAGAGCGCTAGGGCTGGAGAAGCTGGCCTGGTACGACGTGACCGCCCCTCTGACTAAAGGCAATCGCGTGTGGGAGTACCAGGAAGCCGCCAACTTCATCGTGGAGCAGTTCGGCACCTACTCGGACAAGATGAGCCGCTTCGCCCGGCGCGCCTTCGAGGAAGACTGGATAGACGCCGAGCCGAGGCCGGGCAAGCGCGATGGCGCGTTCTGCATGTGGCTGCGGGGCGACGAGTCGCGCATCCTCTCCAACTACAAGCCCGCCTACGGGGGCATGAGCACGCTGGCCCACGAGCTTGGTCACGGCTATCACAATATGGTGAAGGCCCGCCGCACCATGTTGCAGAAGTCCACGCCCATGACGCTGGCCGAGACCGCCAGCATCTTCTGCGAGACGATTGTCCGCAACGCCGCCCTACAGCACGGCAGCCCCGACGAGCAGTTGTCCATCCTGGAAGCCTCTTTGGAGTCCAGCACGCAGGTGGTGGTGGACATCACCAGCCGCTTCCTCTTCGAAAGCCGCGTGTTCGAGATGCGCAAGCAGCGCGAGCTTTCGGCGGACGAGTTCTGCGACCTGATGCTGCAAGCCCAGCGCGAAACCTACGGCGACGGCCTGGACGAGAACTACCTGCACCCCTACATGTGGGCCGTGAAGGGGCACTACTACAGCACCGGCCTGTCGTTCTACAACTTCCCCTACATGTTCGGCCTGCTGTTCGGCCTGGGCCTCTACGCCCAGTTCCAGCAGGACCCCGACACCTTCCGCACCGGCTACGACGACCTGCTCTCCTCCACCGGCCTGGACGACGCCGCCACCCTGGCCGCCCGCTTCGGCATCGACATCCGCACCCCCGACTTCTGGCGCTCCAGCCTCGCCATCATCCGCGCCGACATCGACCGCTTCGAGTCCCTGGTGTAGGATAAGGGCAGAAGCATATCCTGAGCACAGGCGAAGGGACGCCACGAAGCGCAGAATTCGATTGCGAAATACAAAAAGGGCTGGCGGGCATACCTCGACTTGGTATGCCCGCCAGCCCTATTTGTATTAATACAGTACAATGAGTCCCACTGGTCATATTGACAATGCAATATTGTTTGGGACAATAAGAGGTTAGTGGAGACTATAGAAAGGCGCGCATGCGACACAAAGATATCATTGGTGGTGTACTATATTTCCTCGTGATCTTGTTGGATGCGATCACGGGTCTCCTAACCAATGTTGTGGCATCGTTTATCCCCGAGGACCTCAAGCCCTACCAGGGCTGGGCCGTACCTCTGCTGGGCATTGTCGTGCTGGGCCAATTCGTTGTTGCTAACCTGTTGAAGCGCAGGCAGGCCAGCTCAACAATGCAAAGCCAGCCCATTCCGAGTGAGACCCTGGAGGCCTTGAGGGGTGTATACGATGATTATCATATGCGATTGGCCTTCTTGAAGAGCGTACACGAGGATTACGTTAAAGGGCGGCTGCTTGGAGGCTTGCATCCCTATGTTTCAGGGACATCTATAAGTCCCCCACTTATAGAGATTAGGAACTCCATTGCCAGACCTATACCATCTGAGATGTCTATCAAAGAATTTTTCGGTCGCACAGGTGGCAGACTCCTTATCCTGGGTGACCCGGGCGCCGGCAAGACCACGCTATTACTGGAGTTGACCGAAGCCCTTCTCACCGACCTGGGGAGCAAGAACGGTAATGAACCTATTATCATGCCCGTATTTTTGAATTTGCAGTCGTGGGCCGAGAAGCGACAGCGATTCGGAGATTGGCTTGTAAAGGCATTGTGGGAAACGTACGGGCTGGCGTCTAGCGCCGGCAAGAGATGGGTAGACAACGATCAGCTGTGTCTGTTGCTGGATGGGCTGGACGAGATGTCAGAGGACCACCGAGCCGGGTGTGTAGCTGCTATCAATGCCTATCTGCGAGAACATGAAATCGCGAGTGTGGTTGTATGTAGCAGGACGGCCGAATACGACGACCTCGTAAATACGCTGGATCTGCAAAGGACTGTTATCATCAGGCCTCTGACAGATGTGCAGATAGAGACGTTTCTCGCAAACCGTAAGGAGGCAGTCAGGGTAGCGCATAGGAAGCTCCACGACGACGGCGATAACGAGCAACGCAACCGGTTCCGTACTCCGCTAATGCTTGAGGTGCTGGTTGTAACTTACGGTGAGATGACCCTTGCAGCCCTCGAACGCCAGGGAGTTCCCTCGACCGAGCAGGACGTGTGGAAGGCCTATGTCGATCACATGGTGAATAAGCATAGGGTGGATGAGTACAAGATGGATAAATACAAGGGGCCAAAGTACAAGCGACCGAAGCCTCCCTACAACATACGGCAAGTACAGCGCTGGTTGGGCTGGCTGGCTTCCTATATGCATTTGCATCAACAGCCGGAGTTTTATGTGGAAAAATTGCAGCCTGATTGGCTATCCGGATGGGCAGAATTCTCGTACAAAGGACTCGCCCGCTTACTAAGTGCACTAGGAGGTAGCCTGTTCATCGGGGTCACATTTGCCTTCTTGTTGGGTCACGACGGTAATCTGAGTCTCGCATTGGCGGGCGGTCTCTTGTTCTGGTTGTTCGGTGCGGCGATACTTGCACCAGCTTATGGAGTAGATCGCATCGAGCCTGCGGAAGGTTTCAGATTGTCACGGAGCGGTATTGGCGAAGGGATGATTGACGCATTTAGATCCGTGCTCTCTTCCAGTTTTGGGTTATGGCTAATCCTGATACTGCTCTATGGATTGGTGACTCTCAGATTTGATGTTCTTGGAGCCTATCTGGTTTTTTGGCTGATTGTTGGCCTCCTTGGCGCGCTGCGTGGGGGATTGACAATCAAACCCCTGGAGGACGCCGAGCGTGCCAGGCCAAACCAAGGGATTTGGCGGTCCGCGCGCAGTGGCGTGCGTGCCGTACTGCTCGTGTCCCTGGTCTTAGGCATAGGAGGCGCGATGTGTGGCGCCTGGGCCACCGTGGGTAGCCAGTTGGTTGATGGATTAAGGAGTGGAGCGGTACTTGGGCTGTTCCTCGGGCTAGTGCTGGCACCTTTCACCGGCATGGTTGGTGGCTGGCAAGCCTGTCTTCTGCATTTAGTGTTGCGTTTGGTTCTCTGGGGTAGTGGTCGGATACCAGCAAATTACGTCCGATTTCTGGATTACGCAAGCGAGCGGGTACTGCTACACAAAGTCGGAGGTAGGTATATCTTTGTGCACCGGCTGCTGCTGGAATACTTCAGATGGCTGGATGCTAGCTCACGGAGGCCGTAATTACCGACAAAACGGCCTTGAACTTAGAATCAGTTTGATAGCTTGTCCTATCCTATAAACAGTTAAGCTATTAGCAAGCTCCGTCAATGTAAGTTTTATGGACGAAGCTAGCTTCTTTGCTTACCCGGACCTTCGCGGCGCTTGCGGCGGGAGGTGCTCTGCGCGAAGCTCACCCACGGCTCGTCGCTCCACTCTAGCTCCATGCGGCCAATAGTCACCGTGTCGCCCGCCTGCACGCCCGCTTCGCTGAGGGCCTCCGACACCCCCATCTTCGCCAGCTCGCGCTGCAAGCGCTCCAGGGAGAATGGGTTGCTCATGTCGGTGGAGGTGATGAGGCGCTCGATGCGGTGCCCCGCCACCCGGTAGCGGCCCTTGCCGTCGGGCATGACCTCGAACTGCCGGGAAGTAGCGGCGCGGTACTGAGGGCGTACCACCTTCTCCTCTTCCTCCCCGTCCGCGCCTTCTTCCGCTTCTTCCACAGCCCAGTCGGGAATGGGCAATTCTCTCAGCTTCGTCGCCACCGCGCGCAGAAGCTCCTTTACGCCCTGCCCTGTCGCGGCGGAGATGGGGTATACGTCGTAGCCCATCTCGCGGAACCTGGCCGTAAGCTCCGGCAGGCGCGCCTGCACCGCCGGTATGTCGGTCTTGTTGATAGCCACTATCTGCGGCCTCTGCGCCAGGTCGGGGTCGTACTGCTCGAGCTCCGAGTTGATGCGCTTGAAGTCGGCTATGGGGTCGGTGGTTTGCGACGGGTGTACGTCCGCGCGAGTTTCACCATCCCCACCACCGGCATCCTCAGCCCCGTCCTGGGCGGGGGCCATGTACTCCTCCCACATGCCCGCCGAGCCGTCCACGATGTGCAGGAGCAGGCGTGTGCGCTGCACGTGCCGCAGGAACTCAAGCCCTAGCCCTGTGCCCTGGCTCGCCCCCTCTATCAGCCCCGGTATATCGGCCATGACGAAACTGTCGCCGTCCACCTCCACCACGCCCAGCATGGGGGCTAACGTCGTGAAGGGATAGTCGCCAATCTTGGGCTGGGCCGCGCTGACCACCGACAGCAGGGTGGACTTACCCACGTTCGGGTAGCCAAGCAGCCCCACGTCAGAGATGAGCCGCAATTCAAGCACGATGGTGCGCTCTTCGCCCGGCTCCCCCTTCTCGGCATAGCGTGGGGCCTGGTGCGTGGAGGTGGTAAAGTGCACGTTGCCAAGCCCACCGCGGCCCCCCCGCGCCACCATCATCGTCTGCCCCGGCTTGAGCAGGTCTTCCTCCAGCACCTCGGCGGCGGCGCCCGAGATGGGGTTCTCGTCAATCACCTCCACCGTGGTGCCGGGCGGCACGTCGATGTAGAGGTCGGGGGCCGCTTTGCCGTGCTTCTGGTTGCTGCTGCCCGCCCCGCCGTGCTGCGCCTTGAAGTGCTGCTTGTAGTGGAAGGGCAGCAGGCTGTTCAGGTCGGGGCTGACGCGCAGGTACACGCTGCCCCCGCGCCCGCCGTCGCCGCCGTCCGGCCCACCCTTCGGCACGAACTTCTCACGCCGAAACGACGCACTGCCGTCGCCGCCGTTGCCTGCCTTTATGAAGATTTTCGCCTGGTCGTAGAACATAACTTGTGAGGGGGACGAGTGGTTAGTGGTTAGTGGTTAGTGGTTAGTGGTTAGTGGTTAGTGGTTAGTGGTTAGTGAAGAAGGCAAATATCCCTCCGCATGCGTCTAAACCATCATTCTGTCTCTTTGCGCGTTCTTTGCGTCTTTGCGTCTTTGCGTTTTCGTCTCGTCGCTAACCACTGACCACTGACCACTAACCACTAACCACTAACCACTAA
>DASVQO010000558.1:0-9128 GCA_036389075.1 Chloroflexia bacterium
GTCAGCACCATAGTACGTCACCGTAGCACGTGATGTTCAACAGCCTCCCTGTACTACCTTCTTGAGATTCTTCGCTGCACTCAGAATGACAAAGGCGGGGCTTGGTCCCACACATGGGGCACTTTGCAGATAGACACTAGCTTGGCTAGTATGGTCTTGCATCTTTCTATGCCAGGAGCTACTTCTTCATGGCACTACCAGCGCAACCGAACCAACAGGCGAGGTCAAGAATCCAGCCCTGGACGACTAGTGATCGGCAGGTAAAAAGGATTTGGGTGTGGGTAGTGTTCTTGCTTATGGTAGCTTTTGCACCTTTTGTTATCCAATCTATTTCGTTGTGGCTGCGTAATCTGACTGTAAGTATTGAGGCTCTGTTTGGAAAAGGTGAGTTATTCATAGTAAGCTTGGCAATCGCGGCGGATGGAGCAGGCGAAATCTTTTATTTGCGTCATCGTACACACTGGACCCACACTGTAATCTTGATCTTTTGTGGGCTTGGTTTTGTCATGTCAATCCTAGCCACAGGGGTATATGGTTCGATAGTTTTTTCTCCAACTAACTTAGATCCCATGGTGACCGCTCGGTTCTCCATATGGTTCTGCTATGTTACAATTTTGATAAGTGGGATCTGTAAACTCGGATCTGAAGGATAGCTGCCATGCGTGAATCAACTAACGACAACGTATTAGGTCAAGCCCATATTAGGCGATCAATAGTATACGTTCTCGCCGTGGCATTAGGTATGACTGCGGCCCTTGGTATCAGTAATCTTGAGCCACAATCAGCTATTAATCTGGCGCTTATCCTATCGACAGGTTTTGCGGGCGTAGCGGTTGTCACTCTCCTGGTCTTCATCATGTACTTTCGAGTCTTGAGTGTAAGACCAAGCTTTGAAGGAGCTTTAGAAACGAGTGAAGAGGATGTATCTTCTGTTGAGAGTCTTCGGATCGTTCTACGAGTATTAATTGAGTACGAAGGTGCCTTGGAGACTGTGCTAATGTTGGCAGATCGTGGGCCACTAGATATGAGGGATTTAGAAGCTATACCGAAAGAACGTGCTCTAGAGGCTATTGCAGAACTACGGCGGACTGGTGTAATAGCCATTGACAAATCTACTCTATGGTTAACAGAACAAGGTAATACAATTGTAGAACAACTCCGACGTTCTTTACGAAAGGCTGGGAAGACTGTTGCCGAACTGGCGTGAAGAGGCTTCAGAATTGCTAGAAGTGGCCAGATATAAGCCGCTTAGAATTCTCGTCTGGGGCCCTGGTCATCCAGGCGGGAATGCTGCTGCTGATAAACTCAAGCTATATAACAAGAGAGTTCAAATCAAGACTGTACTTAGGGCCCAGTTCCCACATTCCACGGTTTTTATGAGTGAGGATCAAGAAATGCAAGAGCTTGTGCGTGGCATCAAAGGCAAGCTCTTGCAGGAAGCATTTCAAGCCAGAACTGCGGACCTTGTGTTGATGCTTGATACTAGTGGTGGTGTTCATCTTGAATTAGATCATTTTGTACCTACTTATCCATGGTTTCGACACAAGACCTATGTTCTACTTCCCGAGGAGCATGTCCCACCCAAAGGCCTTGCGGCGGAAGTGTTCAACTATCTCACGCCGGACCATGTGATCGGTTTCAGTCAAGCTGAATTTGATAATTGCACTGTTGTCACGCAGAAGGCGGTAAACATTGCTACTACTGTTGCGGTAGACCAACTACTCAGAGAGAAATAAAGTGTATCTTCAGATATTTCCAGCTACACGTAGGGTCTTTGATAGTTTCTAGACACCCTCTATACCAAACTCACTTATCTTCACCCCTGACCGCGAACAGGAATACAAAATAGCAATTTCACTACAGGATGTGCAACTTGATTATGTCGAGGCGCATCTTAGATCAAGTTAGCCAGTCAGCACCACATTCAAATGTCAAAATAAAGGGTGCAAATGAGGTTCTCCGGTCTCATCGTTCCGCCACACCTTGACCTGAGAACCTCATATTTTTGTTAAACTGCGGCTTTAGATGCTCTATGGTCTATATCACTTAGCGAGTAGGATAACCACGAGAAAGGTCATCCTCTGGCACAGGATGCACTCATCAAGTAGGGAAAAGCGGTAGAGTCCACCAGGGTCGTCCTGCACTTCTTCTCTGCATTTACATAACAATTGCTAGAGGGTATTGGTACTGCTACTATGACTATCACATTACGTCCCCTGGAAGTCACAACCGATCTACCCGTACTACTCGATCTGCTCAACCCCTACTACCTGGAGCCGGTCACGCCTGAGCAGTGGCTCCAAAACCAGGGGGAGGAGCTTGCTCAGGGCAACACTCTCAGGCAGATGGTAGCCGTGGACGCAAACGGTGCACTCTTCGGTTACAGCCTCGTGAAGCGCGAGTACGGCACCTGGGACCCCGGACGGCTGCACCTGTGGCTGATTGTCTCGCCCCCGGCGCGCAACCAGGGGATGGGCACGCGCCTGTACGAGGACGGTCTGCGGTTCGTGTCAGAGCATAACGCCTACAGGCTCGACACGGCGGTCCGCGATGACGACAGCGCCAGCCTGGCCTATGCCCAGCGCCGGGGTTTTGCTATCGACCGCCACATGTTCGGCTCGCGCCTCGACGTCCAAGCCTTCGACGAGACGCCTTTTGCAGATGCTATCGAGGCTGCCCGGGCCACAGGCATACGCTTCTTCTCCATGTCCGATCTTGGGAACACCCCCGAGGCCCAACGCAAGCTGTACGAGCTGAACAAGTACGTGGACAGCGAGATACCGGGCGAGCGCGTGTTTCCTTCGTTCGAGGAGTTCAGCGAGATGGTGTACGCTTCGGAGTGGTACGTGCCCGACGGCCAGATAATCGCGGCGGACGGCGACAGGTGGGTCGGCATGTCCGCTGTGGGCTACTTTCCGCAGACCGAATCGATGCGCGTGATGATCACAGGCGTGGAGAGCGCCTACCGGGGCCGCAAGATCGGCATAGCCCTGAAGCTCCTCACCCACCGCTGCGCCCGCCAGCGCGGCGTCAAGCACCTCTACACCGGCAACGATTCCCACAACGCCCCCATGCTCGCCGTCAACGAGAAACTCGGCTATACAAAGCTGCGAGGCACTTACTACTTAATGAAGCTACTCGCCTAAAGAGCATTCGCAAACTGTAAGACCCTGGCGACCATACTCCCCCTTTGTCATTCTGAGCGTAGCGAAGAATCTAAGATGCCGCCGCTGCCCCTACGTTGAACGTCAGCATCCAAAGTAGGTAATGTTCAACAGCCTCCTTGTACCTGCTTCTTGAGATTCTTCGCTGCGCTCAGAATGACAGGGGGGCCCTTGGTCCCACGTTTGCGGCACTTTGCAGATACGTCCCAGTGTTAGCTCAACACCTCTTGCCAGCCCTGAATTGCAGAGCGACATAGGCGTAAATACGTGGAGGCCCGGGCAATGCTGACTTGCCCGGGCCTCCATTATTGTTGTAAGTGGTTTCGACGCGGCTTACACGCATTACTGCCCGAAAGTATCCTCGAACACCAGCCAGTGGTCGGCGCCAAACGGGCCGGGCGAGGAGTAGGGATCGCCCGCGTGCAGCACGAATATCTTCTTCGCATTCGGCCCCGCGTACACCATCAGGCCCCGCTCGAACTCCTGCACCGCGCCTCCACCGGGCAGGACGCCGGGCGGCAGCGGAGTAGCCGTAGCCGTCGGCGCTGGTGGGGTCGGCGGCGTCATGGAAGGTACGGGGCCGGGCGGGTAGGGCGGGTAGGGCGGCTGGGGCGCTACAGCCACCGTCTCGGGCGCGGTGGCCCAGCCGAGCCTCTCGCGCACGCGAGCGCCGGTGCCCTCGCGCCATACCTTGCCGAAGCCCTTCTTGGGTGCGTACAGCCCGGCGGGCGGGTTCATCTCAGGCTCGCCCTCGCCCGGCCCGTAGTTGTTCTGGAACCGCTGCAACGTGCCGTCATCGAACAGCGCGAGGATCGTGTTGGGACCGTAACCCTCCAGGTCGAGCATGTAGCCATGCTGGAACGGCTGGTAAGTCACCGTCAGGCCACGCTCGGCGTTGTAGGGGCAGCCCAGGAGCCTCGGCACGTTAGGGTTGTCGGACCACACTTTGCCGAAACCGCGTATCGGCAAGGTATTGCACGCCCGCATGGGTACGGGTACGGTGGGCGTGAGCAGCACTGTGGGCCTGCCCCCGTTCTGGTAGCGCCACTCGTAGTAGTGCTGCCCGATGTTGCCCATCTGCACCTTGAAACCCTGCGGCGCGGTCGGCACGAAGGTGAGCACCCTGCGCTCGTAAGGCTGTATCAGCACGGCGGTATTGGTCGCGCCCGCGATCTTGACGCTGGCCCAGAACGCCTCGCCTATGGGGTAGCCGGTCGCGTAGAAGTAGGGGTCGTTCAGGCGGGCGTTGACGGTCTTGCCGCCCTCTATAACGGGTCCGGTCTGGTTGAGGAACTGCCAGAAGACGTCCGGTATGTTGTGCCTGGTAGCGGACTCAAAGTATGCGTACTTCACTCCATAGATGCTGTATTTGCTGTCTTGCCTGGTACGTCCCCCGCGGTCGATGGTCTCCACGATAGGCTGCCCAACGCTGTTGTTGTTACCGTACTCGGTGACTACGTTCCGGAAGCTGGCGTAGGTCGGGGCGTTCAGGTCGTCCATGTCCGAGGCGATATTGATCTCGGCGGGCCACCGGCTGACGTACTGGCTGTTGCCCACCTGCATCTGCCCCGAAATAAGCTCGCGGGTGAGCAGGCCGTTGGTGACGTAGAAGCGGTTTTTCTTGTCGCCGTTGGGATTATTGATCTCCATGCGGCTCTTGTCGAAGTACTGCACGAGGTGCTGGCCGTTCGGCCCCTCGGCGTACTGTTCGTAAGCGCGGAAGCCGGGGGTCGGCCCCCAGAAGTAGCTCCTTTTGACGCTACCGTTGTCTACAAGCTCGTCGGTGCGCATCCAGGTCGACTTGAACGCATCGTCTGCGAAGTTAGTGGGTACCGCGCGCACGGTGTTGCTGTGCGGTGGGGCCGTGGGCGCGGCTATCGCCACCGAGGAAATAAGCCCGGCACCGGCCAGCACGGCCAACAAGGTACCGGATAGTCTAGTTTTCATCTCCCTGCCTCCAATTATAAGTTGAATCGTGTTGTCGTTCCTGTGTGACTGGGGTGCGCACCCACTCTCTATCTTCAACAACGCAGGAGACGGGACTCGGTTGCGCGGGGAAGTGACGAGGGCTGAGGACCGAGGACTGAGTGCGCCGATTTGCGCAACATCCGGCGGCCTGCCAACGTATAAGGAGGCAAAGGCGATTTTTAGAGGCTGGCTAAACGGAGGTACAAGGCGATGTTTCTTGCTGTTCTTGCTATCGGTTTCGTGGGAGTGTGGGGAGCATACAGGGGCGGGGCTTCGTTCTTCCTCATGTTCATGCTGTTTATGTTCGTCTGCATGGCCCTGAAAGGGCGGGGCGGCGGGCGTAACATGGGCTGTAACCCGCAGCCCAACCAGGGACAAGACCCCGACCGGCAGAGGCCAACCATGCCTGAGGACGTGCGCCCCTACCAGGGACAGCCCTCCGCCACCGGCAACCCCTACTACGCAGGCCCCGAGGGCACACCCACCGTCCGAACCGACATGAGCGGCGGCACGCACACCGTCCGCGTGGACCGCGCCCCCGGCAGCACCGGCGAACCCACCACCCCCCTGCGCTAGCAACCCAGGCCCGAACAGCCGAGAGCGCGCGTCGAGCACTAATCATCTAAACGCCAAGACGCCAAGACGCCAAGGACCACGCCAAGAGTGTTGAGGTTTGGTGGGTACAAAAAGGACCAGGGTACGTGTTGTGGTACCCTGCTCCTTTTTATTCAGCCACAATCTTTAATCTCTGCGCGTCCTTGGCATCTTGGCGTCTTGGCGTTTAGATGACCAATATCCCGTTGACAGCCCATGGGGGATAGGGTAAGGTACCTTTGACGGGGTGTAAGAAACGCGGGCTGCCAAGCGTCTTAGTATTCGGGTAGTCTTGAGCGTCGTTCTCCCGTCGAAGGGACCGCGTGGACCACTGGTACGACCGGGATGAAGACTACCACGACGAAGAAGGGGAAGACCGGCTGATGAGTATACAGGCGAGCGCCGCCGCATGGCTCGACAAGACCTTGCAGCGCAAGTCAGCCGCTCAGCCGGATGACGAGCTCCTCGCCATCGTCCAGGAGGCCCGCCTCGGCTCGGACGCGGCTTTCAGCGCCCTGTTCGAGCGTTTCCAGGCACCCCTCGTCAACTACCTCTACCGGCTCGTGAGCGACTGGGACGCCGCTAACGACCTCGCACAGGACACCTTTCTCAAGGCGTATAACGCCCTCCCCCGCACCGACGACACGCTACAGGTGTCCCCCTGGCTGTACCGTATAGCCACCAACACCGCCCTGGACGCCCTGCGCCGCCGCAAGCGCATCACCTGGGTGCCCCTCTCCCACGACTGGGAGCCCCATTCGCCATATCCCGACCTCGCGGCCACTCACGCCGAGAACGACGCTATACAGCGCGCCCTCAGCACGGTGCCCGCCGACATGCGCGTCTGCCTGGTGCTCAACATGTACCAGGGCCTCGCCTACAAGGAAATCGCCGACACCCTCGGCATATCGGTCAACCTGGTCGCGGTCCGCATCTACCGCGGCCGCGAGAAGTTCATCGAGGCGTACAAGAAAGGGGAGTGAAGGAGCGAATTTGGAATTGCGAATTGCGAATTGCGGATTTAGTTGAAAGCTGAGCAAATTCGAAATTCGAAATTCCAACTTCGAAATCGTATGACTCGCAGTTGCCAGGACGTACAGCTACTCATATCGAAATACGTTGACGCGGAGGCCACGCCCGAAGAGCGGGAGATCGTGGACCTCCATGTCGTGGCATGCCTCGAGTGCGCCCGCAAAATGACCGAGTACATGGAGATCGCGGCTATATTTGCCGAGGCCCCCATGCGCGCCCCCCAGCCCGACCTGCGTGCCGGCCTGTTCCGCGAGATAGGCAACCTCAAGGACGAGGCCCGCCGCAAGGAGGACCTGGCCGCCAGACGCCGCAAGTGGTACCGGTGGTCGCCCCCGGCCGCTCGCCCCGCCGCCTCAGCTCAGCCCCTGCCGCGCCGACGGTTCAGGTGGGGCAGGCTGTGGGACCTGGCTAGCCCCTTCGCGGCGGCAAGCATGGCGATGTTGGCCCTCGTCGCGGTGGTGCTCACGTACGGCAACAAGGCCAAAGACCGCGCGGCCGACGCGCAGCCCATCGCGAACTATCCCGACTTTCCCGCCGTGTCCACCATACCCGCCACCGTGGTCTACCCCATAATGGTAAGCACCGAGGGCGGCGCTAGAGTCTACGAGCATGTGCCCCCCGTCAAGACCGGGCTGGCAGGCCCCCCGCCCCTCGCGGCCACGAGCGTACCCGTGCAGGGCACCCCTGGCATAGATGAGGACGTGGCGCTGCGTCTCGAACAGTCCACCCCGGTGCTCGAAGCGGGAGACGCCTGGCACCAACTGCGCGACCCCGCCTATGGCTACGTGGTGTCGTACCCGCCCAACTGGTGGACCCAGTCGCGCGGCAGCACCCGCTACTTCTACCCCTGGACGGAGGGCGGCACCCAGTACGCCCCGTACCACATAGACCTGCACGTGGACGCCAACACCGAGGGCCTCGACGCGTCCACCGGCAACCAGTCGCTGCTTGGTGGCAAGGGCCGCTTGGAGGGCAGAGAGGGCGGCGCGGTCTGGCTGAGGAGCAGTGGGGGCGACGAGGCCAATATCACCGATGCAATCTACGCCTTCGACGCCAACTTCATCTACACCCTGCGCCTCACCGTGCCCCAGGAAAGCCCCCTGGGCGACTTCGAGACGCGCTGGAGCCGGGCGCAAGACCTGTTCAGCCGCATGAGCCGCAACGTGTCCCTCGGTGGGCAGCCGGGCCGGGTGCTCTTCCTCAACGGCGGCGACCTCTGGTCGGTGAGCGCCTCGGGGCCTGCCAACCCGATGGCCCTGTGGAAAGGCTATAACACTCGCTGGACCCGCCAGTTCGCCCTCTCCCCCGACGGCCACACGGTAGCCTTCGGCACCACGAACGCTACCCTCGACCCCTGGGCTAACGAGCTAAACCTCGCGCAACTCGACGGCGCAGGCTCCAACCCCGCGCAACCGCTCCTCTCCGGCGCTGAGATACACGACATCGCCTGGTACGGCGACCGCGAGCTACTGGCTATAGCGGACCTGGAAGGCTCCGGCCTCGGTATCTACCGGCTCGCCCTCGATGCGGGCAAGGCGTCCCCTCCTGAGCTACTGGTGGAGCTTGGCGAGGACCTGACGGGGGCCAGGGGCCTCACAGTGTCGCCCGACAGGCAGCTTATCTCGTTCATGGCCCCCCTGGGCGAGAGCAAGAGCACCGATATTTACGCAGTACGCCCCGACGGCGGCAACCTCCTCAAGCTGGTCACCCACGCGGACGCGCTGCCGCCTTCCCAGCCGGGCGGCCAGGGTAGCCCGGCGGAACAGCAGGCGATCAAGTCGTACGTGTGGGCGGACGGCAGCCTGGAACCGGGGCAGGGCGGCTACAGGTATGGCCTGCTCTACACCCGTGGCAACTCGGCCAGCCCCACACTTTACAGGGGCGGCTTCCTCTACGGCGCGCCCCACCCCCGCTCCGGCCCCCTCCTCGACCCCGCCTCGCTCGACAAGCCCGATGCCGACTCGGTGCAGATGGTCCACGTCGCCTACTCGCCCTCCGGCAAGGTGGCGATGTCCGGCTTCTACAGCTTGCGTGGCCTCAAGGTGGAGTCGCTAGCGGGCCTGTGGACGGCCGATTTCGCGGGCGGGACCCTCGCCAACGTGCGGCCTCTGCCCACCCCCGACCCCTCCCTCGGCGTGGCCGACTTGCAGTGGTCGCCCGATGGCACCGCGATCATCTACCGCGAGATGGTGCCCTCCAGCGAGGCCGACTTCGCCTCCCGCTACGACGGCCGCTCCCCATTCTCCATCGTCAGGCTCGACGTAACCACCGGCCAGAAAACGGTCCTCTACAGCGCACCGGGCCGGTAAGCCCTACAAAGACGGAACCGCCAAGACGCCAAGGACGCCAAGAACGACGCCAAGATTAAGA
>DASVQO010000559.1:0-17487 GCA_036389075.1 Chloroflexia bacterium
TCCCAAATACCTGGTTATCAGCGCCTGATTGGCTACGAGGTCGGACATCTGGCCTTCGTGGGCGGTGCGGCCGGTGTCGAGGATGTAGTAGCGGTCGGCCAGTTGGGAGGCCATGCGGAAGTTCTGCTCTACCAGCAGCACGGTGATGTGCTCCGACAGGCGGCGGAGGGCGTGGACGATTGACTCGATGATGATGGGAGCCAGGCCCTCGCTTGGCTCATCGATGAGGAGGAGCCGGTTATCGGCCACGAGGGCGCGGGCGATGGAGAGCATCTGCTGCTGCCCGCCCGATAGCTGGCCGCCCGGTAGCTTGTAGAAGCGCTTCAGGTCGGGGAAGAGGTCGAAGATGAGGTCGTGGTGCCGGGCAAGGTCGCCCCGCTTGCGCTCCGCTATCTTGAGGTTCTCCTCCACCGTGAGGTCGCGGAACACCGCCCGGTGCTCCGGCACGTAGCCCACGCCGCGGGCCGCGATGGCGTAGGGGGTGAGGCCCTGTATCTCCTCGCCGTCGAACACGATCTTGCCCATGCGCGGCGAGAGGAGGCCGATGATCGACTTCAGCGTGGTGGTCTTGCCCGCGCCGTTGCGGCCCAGCAAGGCGGTGATGCTGCCCCTCGGCACGTCCAGCGACACGCCCTCCAGTATGTGGTACTGGCCGATGAAGGTGTGGATGGTATCCACTGTGAGCATGCTGGAAGTCATCTCTAAGTACCTCTACCTAACAAACGATGCCGGAGTCTCAACTTTTGTCATTTCGAGCGTAGCGAGAAATCTCGTCCTCCACTGGGCTGTGGCCCTTTTCTCCTGGAATGTAGTCCTCAAAGAATGGTGTTACTCTGGTGCTGAAGGACGAGATTTCTCGCTACGCTCGAAACGACAAAGGGGAACCTCGTCCTGATATCCAAAAGAGCCATACGCAGAGCTACCCTTAGCCGTGACCGGACCCTGGGGTGTTCGTTACGTCCGGTAAGGTGGCAGCGGTAACGGAAGTTACTCCCGGCATCTGAGGCTCGGTGTAGCTCTCACCCAGGTAGGCCTCCTGCACGGCGGGGCTGGTCCTGATTTCGTCCGGTGTGCCCTCGGCGAGCACCCGGCCCTGGTGCATGACGGTTATGCGGTCCGACACGTTCATCACGATGCCCATGTTGTGCTCGACCAGCAGGATCGTCTTGCCCGTGTCCTCGCGTATGCGCCGGATTATGTCGAGCAGCACCGGCACCTGCTCGGAGGCCATGCCCGCCGTCGGCTCATCGAGTAGCAGCACCTGCGGCCCGGCGGCTAGCAGGATAGCCAATTCCAGCTTGCGCTTGTCGCCGTGCGGCAAGATGGAGGCGACCTGCCCAGCGCGCTCGGCCAGCCCCACCTGCACGAGCGCGGTCATGGCCGCCTCCTCGTACTGCCGGAAGCGTGCGGCGGTGGACCAGAGGTTGAGGCTATCGCGGCCCATCGCCTGCGCGGCCAGCCGGGCGTTCTCAAGCACAGTGAGGTTGGGGAAGATGTTAGTGATCTGGAAGGACCGCCCTATGCCCATGTGGGCCATGCGGTGCAGAGGCGTGCCCGTGATGTCGCGCCCGCGCAGGAACACACGCCCACGCGTCGGCTTGAGGTTGCCGCTAATCAGGTTGAACATCGTGGTCTTGCCCGCGCCGTTCGGCCCGATGATGGAGTGCAGCGACCCCTCGCGCACCTGCAAGTTCACCCCGTCCACGGCCCGCAAGCCGCCGAAGTGCTTAGATAAATCACGGGCTTCGATGATGTAAGTGTCCATGGGCCTCTGAGAGTGGTTAGTGGTTAGTGGTTAGTGGTTAGTGGCTAGTGGCTGGTTGGTCATCTTACTAACCACTAACCACTAGCCACTAACCACTTCTTCCTACTTGCAGCGATTCGCAGCGGCGGGTACCGTGCACGGGGGCGCGGTCTCCTCCGGCTTGAAGGCTTTGACCAACTCGAAGAACCTGTATTCCTTGTCGGTGGTGTTCTTGAGCTTGACCAGGGTCATCGGTTGGAGCAGGTCGTGGTCTTCGGCGCGAATGGTGTAAGCACCCTTCGGCCCGTCGAACGTCATGCCTTCCAGCGCCTTTATCAAGCCTTCCGCGTCAGCCTCGCCGTTGTTCATCGTGAGGGAGCGCACCAGCATCTGCGCCGCGATGAAGCCGCTCTCGGTGAACAGGTCCGGCGGGGTATTGTACTTGGCCTTGTGCTTATCGACCAGCCACTTGTTGATGGCGGTGTCGAACAGGCTGTAGTGGTACACGCTTACGCCCACCGAGCCTATGGCGTCGGCGTAGCCCTTCGCTAGCGTCTGGTTGTCGCCCATACCCGTGGCGACCACCATGCTGTCGAAGATGCCAAGCTGCTGCATCTGCTGGAACAGGGGCACGAAGCCCGTACCCGCCCACGTTACGACCACCACCTCCGCGCCCGAATCAAGGATCTGGTTCAGGTAGGGAGTGAAGTCGGTGGTGTCCTGCGGGGCGAACACGGTGCCGAAGTCGGTGGTATTGTCGTTCACCACGAAGGTGCCGCCCTTGGCCTTGATGACGTTGTAGAAGGCCGCCGCCGAGCCGCGACCGAACGCGTAGTCTGGGGCGATCTGGATGAACTTCTTGCCCATGCCGGTCAGCGCGGTGCCCATCGTGAGGGCGTCGTGCACGCTGCTGCGGCCTGCGCGGAAGGTGTAGCGGTTGAAGTTCTTGCCGGTGAGGTCGGGGGAGGCCGCCGGGCCTGCCAGGTAGACCACCTTGTTGTCGTTAGCCACGCTCGACACGGCCAGCGCCACACCCGAGCTTGGCACGCCCACCAGGACCTGCGCCTTGTCCTTCTCTATCGCCTCGCGGGCCAGGGAGGTGCCGGTATCGACCGCGCTCGCGGTGTCCTTGGTCGTCACCTTGATATCGCGGCCGTAGACCTTGTTGGTGCCGCCGGTGGCATATTCGAGGCCCAGCGCGAAGCCCTGCTCGAGCATGGGGCCGTAGATAGCCAGCGAGCCGGAGCGGTCGGTGAGCAAGCCCACGTTGACGGGGCCTTTGGCGGCTGCCTGCTTCTGCTTCAGCCGGAAGGTGCCAAGCTGGGAGAGGAGGACGTCGTTGGGTGCCTGGTTCTCAGGGTGCAACTCGAACACCGCTCGCTCGAAGTACTGCACTGTATAGGGCTTGCCGTTGAGTGGCGATACCTCGGTGAACTCCTCGGACACCGGGTAGCCCTGCTGCGCCAGCCCACCGTTCTTGTTCCAGTAGTCGAGGAACTTGCCGCCCACGGTCTTACCTGTCTCCGCGAACTTGCGAGCACCGGCTGCTGTGCTCACCTTCTGACCTGTGGGTCCGGTAGAGCCATAGAGGGCCTTGTACTGGAACACACCCAACAGGGAGAGGAGCACGTCATAAGGCTTCTGGTTCTCCGTGTGCAGCTCGAACACGGCTCGCTCGAAGTACTGCGTCTGGTAAGTCTTGCCGTCGGTGTCGCTCTTCTCCTGCATCTCGTCAGTGATGGGGTAGCCCTGCTGTGCTAGCCCACCGTTCTGCTGCCAGTACTCTAAGAACCTACCCTTCACCGTCTTCCCAGTCTCCGGGAACGTCTGCGAGCCGGCCTGCGCGTAGGTGTTGGTGCCCCCGACGGGGAGCGCCATGAGCACAAGCATCAGGGACGCCAGTATGGAAGACCATCGTTTCGCGTTCTTGGACATTCGCTTTTCCTCCTTGTTCGTATTGTGATAGACCGCTCTCCCTGTCCTCACCGCACGGTGCCGGGACAAGGCATTCCCCACCCAGGTTCTCTTCACGATAGGCTGACCTCCTATTTGGGTAAACTCGAAATTCGAAATTCGAATTTCGAGTTTTGTTTGTGCGTCTTGGCGGTTCCGTCTCCTATTGAGGAGCGTTTACCGCCCGGCTGCTAGTCGCAGGTGCTTCAGCAGCGCGGCGTTGTACTCTTCGGGCTTCTCGATGTGGGGCGAGTGGCCGGAATCGCTGATGGTAAGCTCCCAGTAGTCGCCGCCGTTGGCTTTGTAGGCGTCGAGCACGGCGCGGGTCTGGGCGATCATGGGCTGCGGCGGGCACACTTCGGCCCCAGGCCAGCCGGGTACCGCACCGATCTGGCCCAGGAAGCCGAAGTCGAACAGGGAGGTGTCGGAGACAATCTGGTCGTCCGCGCCCCGCACCCACAGCACGGGAGTCCTGTGGTCGATATTGGCGAAGCCGCTAAGGTCCAGGTACTTGGGCGACATGGCGTTGTTGAAGCCGCCCGTGCCGGGTGCCACGTTGGGCCAGTTGGGCGAGTCGGTCATGCCGCCAGGGTAGAAGTCCTCGCCGATGCGCGTCTTGAGCACCGAGGTGACAAAAGCTTCCTCGCGCTCGGGAGCTACCCTGAAGGGCGGCTTGAAGTAGAAGTTGTTGAGCACGCTGCGGGCGCTGAAGGGATTTTCGCCGCCCCGGTCGCCTTCCTTGACCATCCGGACGTACTCAGGGTTGGCCGTACCGCCGCCCGAGCCCGCGAAGTCGTCGTGGTTGGGCGTGCCCTGCGCGTCCTTCGTACCGCCGAAGCCGTAGGGGGAGATGGGGCTTTCCAGCGTAAGCGAGAGCAGGTCGGCCCCGTTGTCTATCGCGTACTGCATAGCCACGCCAGCCCCCATCGACCAGCCGGCGAGGTGGAAACGCCCCAGGTCGAGCGCGGCGACCAGCGCCTTGAGGTCGTCGGACCAGTCGCGCATGCCCCGCGTGCCGTCCACCGGCACCGCCTCGGTATCGCCGTAGCCGCGCAGGTCGGGGGCGAGCACCCGGTAGCCCTCGGCGGCCAGGGCCAGCATCGTTTCCTCCCAGAATGGCCCCGACGACATGTTGCCGTGCACCAGGACTACAGGGTCGCCGTCCTGCGGCCCGCTCACCAGCACGTGCATCTTGAGCCGCCCGGTATCCACGGTGGCCTCCGTGATGCCGGGTAACAGCGGTTCGTTAGCCATACTCATCTCCTTTTGCGTGGTTGTAGCTTCAGCAGCGCGGCCACCGGATAGATGTTCCAGCAACAGCCGCACAAACTCATCCGGCGCTTCGATGTTGGGCGAGTGCCCGATGCCTTGCAGGGTCACCTGCCCCGCACCCAATGCCTCGGCCGCTCGCGTGGCGTTGGCCCCGCCCGTGAGGGGGTCGCGGTCGCCGTCTATCACCAGAGAGGGCACGCCCGCCTCGCGGAGCTTATCGCCCGGCTTCCAGGCGACTAGCGCGGGGAGGTTGCGCAGGGCCGCTTCGATGCGCTGCTCGTGCCCTTCCGCCACCAGCCGCTGCCAGTACTCGTCATCCGCCACACCCGGCGCGAGGGCTTTGAGGGCGCTGGCGAACAGGGCGCGGTCGGCCTTGATGGCCTGCTGCCCCGCCGGGACGTTGTAAGCTTCCGGCATGCCGTCCACCCAGGCGGGCGACACGGCCGTAAACGTCAGCACGCGCTCCGGCCACTCCAGCAGGAACTGCATGGCGACCGCGCTGCCGAGCGAGTGCCCAACCAAGTGCACCCTGTCCAGGCCGAGCGCATCCAGGAAAGCGCGGAGGTCGGCGGCCATTTCGGGCATGGTGTAATCGTGGTCGGGGCCTTCGGTCTTGCCCCGCCCGCGCAGGTCGTAGGCGATGCCCCGGTAGCCATCCGGCAGACGGTCCAGCACAGGCTCCCACCAGGAGGAGGTGCCCCAGTTGCCATGCACGAGCACGACAGGCTCACCCTCGCCTCGCTCTATGTAGTGCACTCTCAGGTTGTCAGCGTCCGCAAACGGCATTGCTTGGCCCCTGTTCTAACTAGCGCGTCATACCCTGGTTGCTCGTATCGCAGCCGGGCAAGAAGGTGTTTGCCACGATTTTGGCGGTCTGGCCCCTGCTGGCGTTCTCACCTGGCCGGAAGTATGGCCTGTTGCCCTCGCCGCAAGGCTCTCCTGGCGCACCGCATGGGTAGCCTGTGATGTAGCCCCTGCTCGCCAGCCGTTGCACCCATGCGTAGAAGGGGCTGTTAGGGGGTACGTCCTCAAAGATTTGCGGGCCAGGAGACTCCCTGTACTCCGCCGCCTCCGACACGATCTTGGCTATCTGCCCGCGTGAGGCCGTCCCGTTCGGGCGGAAGTACGGCCTGTTGCCCTCGCCGCAAGGTTCCCCAGGCCCGCCGCACGCGTAGCCGCCAATGACTTGCCGGGCGTTTAGCATCTCGATGAAGTGGTAGTACGTACTGCCCGGCGGCACGTCCTCGAAAGTCTGCCCCGCTACCGGCCAGTTGAAGAGCGCCGCATTGGCTACGATCTTCGATAGCTGGCCCCGCGTGACGTTGCTGCCCGGCTTGAAAGTGCCGTCGGAGAAGCCGCCCAGGATGCCCCGGCAGGCGAGGCACTGCACGTATGTGTAGAAGGTGCTGCCCTGGGGCACGTCGGGGAAGCTGACGGCGCACGGGATGGCAGTGGGCGTAGGCTCATTGCCTGGCATCGGATTAGCCTGGAAGAACTGCCACATAATCAGGCTTGCATCGGGACCGAGCGGGTCAACGTTGCGGTCGCCGCCGTTCGCCAGGTCGAGTGTGCCGCCCGACCACGCGTGTGGCATAGCATCAACAATGTACTTCTCCAGCACGGTCCTGCCGTTGCTCGAGTTATTGTAGGTATAGCGGGTATAAGTGTGGCCGCCAGGCACCTGCCCCGGGGAGGTAGCCTCCGGCACGTCGTCAATTTCGTTGTTGTCGGCACCGTCGGCGGCGAGGTCGTCGGTTTGCGCCCACTGGGTAAGGATGTTGTGGGCGTTCTTGACGACAACTACCGCGTCGGCGCTACCGTGGAACACGATAGCGGGCACCACGCGCTCGTACTGGCCCATCGCGGCGTAGGCTTTGTTGCCACTCTCTACGGGGTCGGCGCAGCCCCCCGACGCCATCGCCACCACACCGGACGCCGTGTCGGTTGCGCACCCGTACTCGATGCCCGCACTCACCCCGATGGCTGCGTACACATCCGGGTAGGTCGCGCCCATGATTATGCTCATAGCCCCGCCCGCCGAGAGGCCCGTAGCAAAGATGCGGTTGCCGTCAACCGAATACCTGCTCTGCACCTGGGCTGTCATGCCCGCAATCAGTGCGGGTTCCCCGGCCCCCCGCTGCTGGTGTGCAGGCTCGAACCAGTTCCAGCACCTCGTGCCATTGGCCGATTGCGGCTGGCGCGGGTAGAGGGCCAGGAACTGGAACTGGTCCGCATACACGTTGAAGTGCGTGTCCACGGACATGGAGGTGGGGTCTTGTCCGCAGCCATGCAACACCACCAGGAGCGGCAGGGGTGTGCCGGCCTGGTAGCCTGCCGGAATGTACAGCCGGTAATCACGGTCACCGTATGTTTCGGTGATGAACGAACCAGCCTGCACAGCGCCGAAGGTTTGTGAATCGGTAAGGGGCGCGGCAACCGCGGTGCCATGCCGGTCTGTCGAGCTAAGTGCTCCGGCGAGCAGCAACAGCACGGAGATGAAGGCAGCACCTGGAATCGCAGCCAGAATTGAGGGCTTATGGGGTTTCAGGAAGTGGTTCATAGTTTACCCTCCTTGGGCATCCTCTACCCGGTGGAAGAAATCGAGCACCACATTGCAGAACTGCGGTATATCTTCGAGCGCCGAAGCGTGCCCCCGACCCTGCATGACGTGCAACTCGCTCCTCGGCACCCGCTCCGCGATGTAACGCGACAGGGCCGGTGGCGTCAGCACGTCCTCCTCACCCACCATGACGAGGGTGGGGGCGGTTATGAGCGCCAGCCTGTCGCTGATGTCGTGCAGCATGGCCCCCTTGATGAGGTTCATAGCCCACTCCATCGGCATGTTGACGCCCTTCTCGCGGAAGTAGAGCAGCCCTTCGTAGTTCTCCTCAAGGAAGCGCCCGCCCCACACCCAGGGCGTCGCCACGTCAAAGCGCAATGGGCTGCCACCCGCCTCCATCGCCCGCACCCACGAGGTGAGCTTCACCTTCAGTATCGTGTCCACGTACGGATAAGCCCCCGAGGCCACAGTGGAAATTACCCGCTCCGGGTGGTCGGCCGCGTAAGCCAGCACCGCCACGCCGCCGTTGGACAGCCCCACGAAGTGCGCCCGCTCCACGCCCACTGCATCCACCAGCGCCGCGAGGTCGGCCACGTGCAGGGCCGTCTCGTACACGTGGTCGGGCTTGTCGGACTGCCCTTGCCCCCGGCAGTCATACACCAAACAGCGGTACCGCTCCTCGAAGAAAGGCAGGTGCTTGTTCCAGCTAGCCGTATCGGTAAGCAGCCCGTTCACGAACACCACGGTCGGCCCCTCGGCACGACCTCGGAACTCGTAGTACAACTCTATGTCGTTGACTTCAACTTTTGGCATAATCTCCACCGATTTTAGATTTTAGATTTTAGATTAGAAGAACACCTAGCAATCCAAAATCTAAAATCTAAAATCTAAAATCTAAAATCGCCATATCTTTCTTGCAGGGCCAGTTTGTCTATCTTGCCCGCGCCCGTGATTGGGAGTGTGTCGGCAAAGACGACGCTCTTGGGTATCTTGAAGCGGGCGAGGCGTTCGCGGCAGTAAGCGATGATGCCGTCGCCGTCGGCGGGGCAGCCGTCGTTGAGCACCACGACCGCGCGGCCCACCTCGCCCCAGTGCTCGTCGGGTACGCCTATCAGGGCCACCGAAGCGACGGAGGGGTGGCCGGAGATGACGGCCTCTATCTCAGCGGGGTAAATGTTCTCGCCGCCGGAGATGATTACGTCCTTGAGGCGGCCCACCACGTAGTAGAAGCCTTCTTCGTCGCGGCGGGCGAGGTCCCCGGTGTGCAGCCAGCCCTCTACGATGGTCCTGGCGGTCTCTTCGGGGCGGTTCCAGTAGCCGGGGACGACCTGCGGGCCGCGTATGTGCAGCTCGCCCACCTCGTCGGGTTCGCACTCGGAGCCGTCGGGACGGGCCACCCGCACGTCCACGTGGAACAGGGGCACGCCCACCGAGCCGGGCTTGCGCCTGGCGTTCTCGGCGGTCATCCAGAAGGTGTTGGGGCCGGACTCGGTCAGCCCGTAGCCCATCTTGAAGTCCACGCCCCGCGCCCACCACTTCTCGAACACGGGCGGGGGGCAGGGCGCGCCGCCGCTGATTACCCACTTGAGGCGGGAGAAGTCGGCGGTGGCCCAGCGGGGGTGCGCCTGCTGCGCGATGAACATGGTAGGCACGCCGAAGTAGACGGTCACGCCCTGCTGCTCCACAAGGTCGAACACCTGGTCCACATCGAAGCCCCGGCAGACGATAGAGGTGCCGCCGATATGCACCAGCGGCGCGGTGAGCACGTTCAGCCCGCCAGTGTGGAACAGGGGCATGTTCAGGAAGGTACGGTCGTCGGGGGTCAGCCCCCAGCTCATCACCGTGTTGACCGAGTTCCAGGTCACGTTGCCGTGCGTAAGGATGGCCCCCTTGGGCAGGCCGGTAGTGCCACCCGTGTACGCCAGCGCCCACGGGCTGTCCCAGGTTAGCTCCACGGGAGGCGGCGGCACGTCGGGGCAGGCATCGCGCTCGGCAAAAAGCTTGTCGCCCGGCGAGGCTACCTGTTGGGGGTCCAGCGCCACAGAATGTTCGATGCTCGGCACCTCGGCCTGTATGGCCCGCGCCTGCGCCACGAAGTCCGGCCCGTAGATAAGCACCTTCGGGGTGGCGTCTTGCAACAGGGCCACCAACTCGCGGCCCATGAGCCGCCAGTTGAGCGTCTGCATAATCGCGCCCAGCTTGCCGCACGCGAACCACACATCGAGGTATTCTACGCAGTTCATCGACAGCACCGCAACCAGCGTGCCTTGCCCAACGCCGAGAGCGCGCAGCCAGTGAGCCGTGCGGTTGGCTGCCCGGTTCCACTCTCCGTAGGTGATAGGTTGGAAGTCGTGCTGCGCGTCGATGAGGGCCACCTTGTGTGGCGAAAGCAACTCTCTACGCGCTAGCCAGTCTCCTATATACATCCGCGCTCCCATTTTAGATTTTAGATTTTAGATTTTGGATTGCTCGGAGTTCCACTGAATCCAAAACCTAAATCCAAAATCTAAAATCGTATCAGGTGCCCAGCACCAGTCCCCCGTCCACGCTTAGGACGGCACCGTTGATGAAGCTTGCTTCTTCGGAGGCGAGGAAAAGGTAGGCGTAGGCTATGTCTTCCGGCTCGCCCAGGCGGCCTACCGGGGTGTGCGAGACCATGTTGGAGAGCACCTGTTCGGGCATGGCGCGCACCATATCGGTGCCGATGAAGCCAGGGGCCACGGCGTTGACCGTGATGCCGCGCCTGCCAAGCTCCCTCGCCCATACCTTCGTCATGCCAATCACGCCCGCCTTGGTCGCCACGTAGTTGGTCTGCCCGAAGTTGCCGTAGACGCCCACCACGGAGGACGCGCTGATGATGCGCCCGTAGCCCTGTGTTATCATGTGGGGCGCGACGGCCTGCGTGCAGTTGAACACGCCCTTGAGGTTCACCGACACCACCAGGTCGAAGTCGGCCTCGCTCATCTTGCCCGTGACCTCGCCGTCCTTCACCTTCACCAGTTGGGCGTCGCGAGTGATGCCCGCGTTGTTGACCAGAATGTCCACCTTGCCGAACTGCTCGACCACGGCGGCCACGGCAGCTTCTACCTCGGACGTGGAGGTGACGTTGACCTTGTAGAAGGCCGCCTCGCCGCCTCCGTCTCGAATCTCAGTGACGAGGGCCTGCCCCTGTTCCTCGGCCATGTCCCACACGGCCACGGCAGCGCCCGCCGCCGCGAAGGTGAGGGCCGTCTGCCGCCCTATGCCGTTCGCGCCGCCCGTGACGACCGCCACCCTACCGTCTAGTCTGAAGTTGGTCCCCATCTGACAACACTCGCTCCCCAGGTGTAACCTATACCGGCGGCCACGATGACCATGAGATCGCCGTCCTTGAGCCTGCCGCTTTCAAGCCCCCGCACGATAGAGACAATCCCGTCCTGCTGGCCCATGTGCCCGAAGTCGCAGAGATAGAAAGTCTGGTCGTCCCGCAATCCAAGCTCCTTGAGCACGTAATCATGTGCGGAACGCTTCATGTGAAGGATGTTGAGGTAATCGATGTCTTTGCGGGTGCAGCCGCTCTCCTCTAGGGCCATGTCTATCACCTTGAGGAAGTTGTGCATCGAAAGCGTGTCGAGCCGATGCTTCATCCCCTCCGGGTCGGGCACGTCGAGGTAATTGCGCCCCGCCGACAACCCTTCCGCCGTTAGAGGCTCCATCGTGCCGCCCGCCGGTACGACCACATCCAGGGAAAACGAGCCATCGGTGATGATGGCGCTGCCAAGCAGGTGGTTGGCAGGGTGGTTCTTGCGTAGGATGAGCGCGCCCGCCCCGCAGCTTAGATTGATCATGAAGCGGGAGCGAGGGTTGGTGTAGTCCACCAGGTCGCCATTACGGTAGCCGCCCGCGATGAGCACGGTGCTGACGTTCGGCTCGTAGAGCATCATCGCCTTCGCCATGCGCAGGGCCGCCACGGTGGTGCCGCAGCGCAGTTGCACGTCCACCGCCCAGGCGCGATTGGCCCCTATGTCATAGGCCAGCTTGATGCCGGTGGTCCAGAGGGGGTACTCTTTGTATTCCTCGGTGGTGGAGATCACCACGTCTATCTCTTCGGGCCGGACGTCCGAGCGGGAGAGGGCATCCTGCGCGGCCCTGACAGCCATCGCGTTAGGGTGGTCTTCGGGGCCGGGGATGGGTTTTTGGCGCAGGCCGAACTTGCTAACGAGCACGTCTTCGGGGATGCCGGTATGCTCCGCTATTTCGGCTGCCGTGATGAAAGTCTGTGGTATGTACACGCCCGCGGCCACGATGCCGGCTGACGGTCTGCTCATCCTTTGCGCCTTTGCTCCGGTGGGGACGATGGACAATGGACGATAGACGATGGTAGCAAAAAGCCACCGCCTATAGTCTGTCGTCCGGTTGAGCAAGAGCCTACCAGAGGGGGGTTACAAAGCGGTTACAGGGAGGTCTTCGGCGTGGAGGAGGCGGTTGTAGAGGGCTGTAGTGGCAGGGGCGGGTGCGACGCCAAGCTCGGCGGACATAGTGTTGCGGCACCGCTGGTAGGCGCGGAGGGCCAGGGTGCGGTCGCCCCGGTGGGCGTAAGCGAGCATCATCCAGCGATATGCACCCTCCCAGCAGGGGTCGAAGGAGAGGATGCGGGCGCAAATCTCCAGCGCCTCGTCATATTGCCCGCGCTCCACTAGGAGGCCCGCGAGCCTGTCAGCTGCCCGCGAGAATATGGAGAGCAGGCGCTCCCGCTCCGTGCTGGCCCAGTCTTCATAGAGGGCGTCGGGGAGGTAGTTGCCCGCGTAGAGTTCGAGCGCCGACCGCAGAGTAGCAACGGCCCCATCGCCTGCCCCGGCGTCGGCCAGGCGCGACCCGTCGTGGCAGAGGCGCTCGAACTCGTCCGTATCGAGCCAGAGGTCCGCCTCCGGCCGAATGCGATAGGAGACGCCGTCGCGCACGATGTAGGCGAAGGGGGAGTCCGAGGCATGCCCCGGCTCTATAGCTTTGTTGAGGGCGTTGAGGGCCACCTTGAAGTCGCGCAGGGCGGCTTCGGGCGAGAGGTTGGGCCACAGCCGTTCCACCACCTCATCGCGCTGCAACCAACGGCCGCGCTGGGCTAGCAGAAGCTGGAATAGCTGCCGCGCCTTGTCGCGCTGCCACTCTCTCGGCTCCACTTCCAGGTCGCCCCGGAAGACGCGGAAGGTGCCGAGCAGGTAGACGCGCAACCGGTAGCCGGGGTGCACCTGCGCGTCGGGCAGGCCAACCTGTGACAGCAGGCGAACCACGTAGGCCACGTTGCGGCGGTTGTCACGGGCGCGGAGCAGCAGCGGCACCGCCCTGCGGATGTCAGGAGGCCCAAGCAGCGAAGGGACAGTGAAAAGGAAGTCGTAACCGTGGGCCTCGCACAGGGCCAGCGATTCATCAATGGAGACGTTACAGAGTTCCACCTGCCCCAGGTCATGGTAGGCGAGCGCCAGCCAGAGGCGTGTGGCCGCGCGGCCAAAGCTGTCGCCGCAGCCCCGGAAGGACACAAGCACCTGGGAGAGAAGGTCAGCCGCGCGTTGAGGTTGCCCCGCAAGCACGTAGCTCGCGCCCAGCGTAAGCTCTATCAGGGCCACTATCCAGGCATCGCCTGCCCAGCGGCCTATCTCAGCACCCTCGGCGGCGGAGCGTTCGGCGGACGCGAGGTCGCCGCTGAAGCCGTAGGCCCGCGTGAGGCCCCACATCGCCTCGCCGCGCATGCGCCGCACCGCCAACCTGTCGCCCAGGGCCACGGCAGCCCCATAGCCGCGTATCGCCTCTTCGATATGAGCCGTGGCGAGCAGCAGGCCGTTCCGGTCGCGGCGAATCTGCAGGGCGTGGCCGAGCCGGGTCTGCCCCACGGCTTCGATGAAGGGCGAGTCGAGCCGCCGCGCCACGTCGATGGCTTCCTGGGCGAGCTCCATAGCCCGCTCGGGCTGGCCCCTGAAGGAGTGGATGAGCGAGAGTATAAGCAGGGTCTCGCGGTGGGACCGGGGCGGGTGGACCTGGCCTAACTCGACTTCTCGGCGCTCGGCCTCGGCCCACTGCTCCAGCGTGCGTTGCGCTTCATCGAGCCGCCCGGTGCGCAGCTTCACCCGCACGCTCAGCGTGTCCTCGCCCGGCCCCTCCTCGCGCAGGGAACGCGCCTCCGCACGTAGCTCCTCGGCCTCGGAAGGCTTGCCCATGTTGAGCTTGTTCTCGGCGAGGAGTTCCAGCAAGCGAGCGCGCGCCTCACGGTCCGGCAGGCCCTCTATGAGACGCAGAGCCTCCTCCAACAGGCTCTCGGCCCGCGCGGGGCGCACCGTATCGAGGTACACCAACGCCTGCCCGCGCAAGGCCCGGCTCGTGCCCGCGCGGTCGTTCCTGGCGCGCCACACCCGCTCGGCCTCCGCGTACCAGGCCAGCGCCTCATCGAAGCGGCTGCGCATGCGGTAGATATCGCCCAGGAAAGCCTGCAAGAGCGGGTGGTCGGCTAACAGATCGGGCGGCAGGGGATCGATCCAGGTGGCGACGGTGTCGAGCCAGCCGGCGCGCAGGGCGGTCTCACCGGCCCGCTCTATCGCGCCCGCCACCTGGGACAGGTCGCCCGCAGCCAGCCAGTGGTAGATAGCCTCTTCGTAGTCGCCCGCGCTCGCGAAGAACTCAGCCGCGCGGTGGTGGCGCGTGCGCGTGCCCTCCACGTCAGCTTGCGACTGCTGCCGGAGGAAATCGTGGAAGAGATGGTGGTAGCGATAGTGCCTCTCCGCGGGGTCGCCAAGGGCCACCATGAACAGGTCCATCTCCAGCAGGCGGTCGAGCATGGCACTGCTGCCGGAGCCTCCCGTGATGGCGTCGCAGGAGGCGGGGGTAAGTTCGCGCAGGATGGCGGTATCGCGCAGGAAGGACGCGACACCGGGGGGTTGCGCGCCCAGCACGTCGCTGGCGAGGTAGTCGAACAGGGCGCTCAGGGAGGTGGAGCCTTGTTCGAGGAGCCGGGCAGCGCTGCGGGTGGTGCCGCCCCTCAAGCCCTGCCACACCAGTTGCAGGGCAATCGGCCAACCCTCCGTCTTCTCCACGAGGGCATGTAGCTCCTCAGGGGCAAGGTCCATCTTGTAGATGTCACGGAATAGAGCCTCCACCTCCTCGTGGCCGAAGGCCAGCGCCTTGCGCCCGATCTCGAGCACCTCGCCCCGCGCCCGCCACGTCACCAGCTTGAGGGAGGCGAATGGGTAGCGAGTGGAGACGATCACGTGCAGGTTGGGCGGCAGGTACTCGAGGAAGCGCTCCACCAGCGCGGTAATCTCGGGCGAGTTGCCGACGAAGTGGTAGTCATCCAGGACCAGCAGGGCAGGCGCGCCCGGGGATTCGGCCAGGGCGTTGATGAGGGCGTCGAGGGCCTGCACCCAGGCGGCCTTGCTACCCTCGCTGCCGCGCTCCTGCAAAATGACGATGGGCAGGTCCGACATACCCGGCGTGCGCACGCGGAAAGCCGAGATGAGATAAGAGAGGAAGCGTTGTGGGTCGTTCTCCGCGTCACCCAAGGTGTACCAGAAGAGGGGCGTCTCGCCATTATCTAGGGCGGCCAGGGCGGTAGTCTTGCTGTAGCCGGTTCCGGCGTGCACCACGGTGAGGCGGTACTGTAGCGACTCGCGCAGGAGGGCGGCCAGGGCAGGGCGAGGGAGCACGCGGCTGTGCACCTGGGGTGGGGCCAGCTTGGTGCGCAAGAGGAGGTCTTCGCGGCGTGTGGGGGCCGAGTACATAGGCTCACATAGAGTGCATGGAGGGGGTGCGTCTCAAGCCCTCCGTCGATACGCAGAAGGGCATGTTGTTGGACATTATGCTCCAAGAGCGGCAGTTGTGCAAGGCACGGCCAGGGAGCAGGCGGGCCCATCAAGCGTGCCCTATGCCACGGTAGAGGGATGCTAAGGAGGCAGAGAACGCCAGGAGATCAAGTTAGTAGCACAGTGGAAGCAGGTCAGGTGCGGTCCGGTGAGGCGCCCTACCCAGGGAAGCCCTTCTGCCTTTTTTCGGGCTGCCAGCTCGCATGCTGGTCCCCGCTTTGGAGGTGAACACAGCCCCAGGTAAGTTGTACTTGTGTGTACTTGTCGTGAAAGTATAATAACACTTGACAAACAATAGCACTGCTCCTATAATCTGACCAGATGCAGCGCCTTCAGCTTATGAGGTGCTGCAAGCGGAATAACACTGGGCCACCACGAATAGAGCCGCGTGCTTATGCAAACGCCTCTATGTCGGGAGGTACTTTCTCGTGTCTGGTTTCAGACGAAAGGTAACAAGATGGAAATCTCGAAGGGTCTAAAGAAGGTTGTGGTTGGCGCGCTCTTATTCCTGGTCCTCGGTGTGTCTGCGCTTGGTGGGTTCAGCTTTGGAGCGCACCAAGATGGTGCAGGCAGTGGTGTACCCGCGGCCTATGCAGGGCCGAACCCTCCTCCTGACTACGGTGATCCCCCCCCTGATCCGAATGCACCGACTCCTACTCCCACCGCAACCCCTACGCCCTAGTTTAGCTGCCCATGAAATTAGACGTGAAATAGAAACTGATCTCTACCATCAAAACGAGGCATCCTACAAGGCGGATGCCTCGTTTCTTGTACTGGTTCCCAACCTTTTCTCTACGTTATTCAAGTCCGGTGGTCTTTACCTGAAGAAGGCTTTGCGGAATTGTCTCTTTACAGCTATATCTATAGTGATGAGGCAGCTATTTACAGGAGGACGAAGGTATGGAGATGGGACTGAAGGGCGTAGTAGCCGTTGTCACGGCATCAAGCCAGGGGTTAGGCAAGGCCACGGCACTTGGATTAGCACAAGAAGGGGCCAATCTAGTGATGTGTGCCAGGAACTCCGAGCGGTTGGAAGAGGCGGCGCGGGAGATACGGGAGCAGACTGGCGTCGAAATAGTAGTAGTGCCTGCCGACGTGAGCACCAAGGAAGGTATATCGTCTGTTATAGGGGCTGCCGTGGAACGGTTCGAGCGCATCGATGTGCTGGTAACGAATGCGGGTGGTCCGCCACCTGGTGACTTCATGAAGCACTCTGACGAGACCTGGCAGAGTGCGTTCGAATTGAATCTGCTCAGTGTAGTACGCCTCATACGGGCTGCATTACCCTATCTGCAAGTGAGTGGACGCGGTCGCATCATCAACTTCAGTTCTACCTCCGTGAAGCAGCCAATAGAGGGTTTGATTCTCTCTAACTCCATACGTGCAGGTGTAATAGGTATGGCAAAGACTCTCGCTACCGAATTTGCTCCCTACAACATTACCGTCAACAATATCGCTCCTGGTCGCATAGACACGGACCGAGTGCGTTCCCTGGACCGCAACCGGGCCACAACACTGGGCATCAGTGAGGAAGACGCAAAGAGCGCACAAATAAAGAACATCCCACTGGGACGGTATGGTGAGCCGTCGGAACTTGCTGCGCTTGCGGTGTTTCTAGCCTCGGACAAAGCTTCCTATATCACCGGCACGACAATACAGGTGGACGGTGGGCTGGTGAAGGGGTTACTCTGATAGTCTCTACCAGCCTTTAAGCGAGTTCAGACCTGGTGTGTTTCCCCTTCTGATTTGCCACGATTTCGGCCATGATAGCAAGAGCGATCTCGGCGGGAGTCTGCGCTCCGATATTCAGGCCAATAGGAGCGTGGATGCGAGCTAACTGCTCGTCGGTAGCACCTTCTCCACGCAAGGTATCTAGCCGCTGCCGGTGGGTAGAGCGGCTGCCTATGGCTCCTACGTAGCAGGCAGGCGAGTTGAGGGCCGTATTCAGGGCAGGTATGTCGAACTTGGGGTCGTGTGTCAGCACTACCACTGAGGTGCTACTATCCAGGCCCAGAGAGTTCATAGCATCATCGGGCCACTCCACCATTAGGCGGTCGGCCATAGGAAACCGTTCGGCTGTAGCCAGTAATCCCCGCGCGTCCACCACCGTCACGTGGTAGCCAAGCATCTTGCCT
>DASVQO010000560.1:0-2949 GCA_036389075.1 Chloroflexia bacterium
CAGCCAGACACCCGGCAACGGCCGCGTAGCTGTCTGCCACCGCACCGGTTCCGAGCGCAACCCGTGGGTGCAGATCGAGGTGAGCCAGAACGCGTTGCCCGCGCACCAGGCGCATGGCGACATCTACCCCGTTCCTGCCAATGGCTGCCCCGGCCCTGGCACAGCAGCCCCCACGACCAGCGTGACCCCGCAGCCCACCGAGACTATGGAAGCCTGCGACACCGAGTTCGAGGACGTGCCTCAGAGCAATACGTTCCACCCGTTCGTACGCTGCCTGGCCTGCCAGCAGATACTCGGCGGCTACTCGGACGGCACCTACCGCTACGGCAACCCCGTCACCAGGGGCCAGATAGCCAAGATCGTGGCTAACGCCGCAGGGTACCTGGAAGACGTGAGCGGGCAGACCTTCTCGGACGTGGCACCCGGCAGCACGTTCTACGTGTTCATCGAGCGCATGGCCAGCCGCGGGCACATCGGCGGCTACCCGGACAACACTTACAGGCCTAACAACTCTGCTTCCAGGGGCCAGATAGCCAAGATCGTGGCTAACGCTGCGGGCTTCCGAGACCCTGTGGATGGGCAGACCTACACGGACATACCGCCCACGGAGACTTTCTACCTGTACATCGAGCGTCTCTCCAAGCGAGGGGTAATCGGCGGCTACCAGGACGGCACGTTCCGCTCCGACGCGTTGACGACCAGGGGACAGGCGGCGAAGATGGTGTCCAACACCTTCTTCCCTATCTGCAACCCTCCCAACGACTAGGCGCATCAGCCGGTAATTGAAGGGCGAATGGAGGTACCACAGGGTACCTCCATTCGCGTTTTAGCCTCCATGCAGATGTGCGGCGGCGCGCACGTAGCAAGGGGCATGAATCTTGCAGGCAATTGTGAGTTAACTTACCGAGGAGTCCAGGTTGTGCTCTACGACCTGTTCGTGGGAGCCAGGTAACCTTACCTCGTACCTATAGGCGCATGACCGGGCTTCCATACCCTCTATACCCCTCTACAGTCGGCACACCGTAACGTTACCGTTGGCAATTTGGGCGCATCGCAGATGGTAACGCCGGAGATTTCGGTATCCAGGCGAAGCAGACAAAGTGTGCCGCAACGTCGTACCGTAACAGGTCTGCTTTTGGGAACACATTGCAAGGAGGAAGAAGTATGAATACCTCAAGACGAGGCCGTATCGATCCGCGCTTATCGGTAGCGGTAATTGGGCTATTGATGGCCGCCGTGCTGTTCGTTGGCAGCACGTTCGCCGCCGCACCCACCGGGGACCACGGCAGCCGGATGACACAGTCGCGGGCCGCGAGCAGGCAAGCCCCCTACGCGCCGCAAGCGTTGGTCGTGGTCAGCCCCTCCAACATGGACGGCTGGGCCACTACCAATGGGCATTGTAACGGTGGCACGTCCACAGGCTCCGTGAGCTTCGTGGCCGGTCCCGGCTCGCCGCCCCTGGGCGTGGGCAGCTTCCAGTTCACCACCGGCACTGATGGCGACTCGTTCCCTAACATGCGGAACGCCAACTATCACGCCATCAGGCTGGACCAGATCAACGCCTTCAGCTACAGCACCTACGTACAGGCCCCGATTACCAACACGGGCCAGGCACCGTACGTCATCCTCAACATCGACAACAACGGCGATACCACAGTAGACGACCAGCTATTCTTCGAGCCGACCTACCAGACCGGCACGTATAGCGGGGCCGCCGTGCCCAACCAGTGCCCGGGCATCCCCGGCTGTGTGTCCCTCAACACCTGGCAGACGTGGGACGCACGGCTTGGCGGCTGGTGGGTGCTGGCCAAGGGCGGCCCGCCACTGGTAACGCTGCAGAGCTATGCCGCTTCGCACCCGGACGCTCGCATAGTTAACACGGGCACGGGCCTGGGCGGCGTTCGCTTCGTGGCAGGGTGCGGCGGCAGCACCTGGGCGAACTTTGTCGGCAACCTCGACAACGTGTCTATAGGGTACGGCCCCGCGCCTACGGCCACCAATACCGCCGTTCCGAGCGCTACCAACACTGCTACCCAGACCTCTACCAACACTGCCGTTTCAACCGCTACCAACACAGCTACTGAGACCTCTACCAACACTGCTGTTCCCCCCACTGAGACCGCTACCGATACCGTCGTTCCACCTACTCAGACTCCCACCTCCACGCAGACTGACACTCCCATACCGCCCACCCAGACGGCCACGCCCACCGAAACTGCTGTAGAGCCGTCAGCCACAGCTACAGGTACTCCAACCGGCACCGAGACCCCGTTCATTCCTGGGCCTAATGCGCCCGAGGGCGGCGGTCCGGCGAGCGACTTCACTACGTACGACATGGAGCCTGATGGGGCTACCGCTACCACCACACGCACCAGCACCAGCACTACGATTCCCAGTTCGACTACCACTACCGCGCCCAGCACGACTAACACAGCCGTGCCCAGCGCGACCAGGACCAGCACCGCCGTTGTGAGCAGCACCGTCACGCCTAACGCTACGGCCACGGCCTGCGCGATCAAGTTCGCGGACGTGCCGCCGGTTGGCGAGGGTTCTACCTTCTACGGCTTCGTGCGCTGCCTTGCCTGCCGCCACATCGTAACGGGCTACCCGTGCGGCGCTCCCGGCGAGCCTTGCAACGATGACGACGACCCTTACTACAGGCCGGGCGCTAACGTCACGAGAGGGCAGCTATCCAAGATCATCGCCAACTCGGCTGGTCTGAACGACGAGATAGCCGAAGGCCAGCAGCAGTTCGCGGACGTGGAGCCGGGAGACCCGTTCTACATCTACGTCGAGCGGCTGGCTCAGACGGGGGCCATAGCTGGCTACCCGTGCGGCGAGTCCGGTCCGGGCGAGCCATGCGACGACCTGAACAGGCCGTACTTCCGCCCCAACAACCCCGCGACGAGAGGGCAGATCTCCAAGATCGTGTCCATAGCGGCAGAGTTC
>DASVQO010000561.1:0-9811 GCA_036389075.1 Chloroflexia bacterium
CATCTCTGCCAGCGAGTAGCCCGCGTAGCGCATCATCAGGATCTTCACCTGTCGCTCTTGCAGCCGCGACAGCACCGCTCGGACGCGAGCGCGGTCCTCAGCTCGCAGCAACTCGGCGTAAGGGTCGTCTGCGGGCATGGCGGCCAGGCTTTCGAGCTTCAGCCTGGCCCGGCGGTCGTCCCGCAGGATGTTGTAGCCCTTGTTGAGGGCCACACGGCACAGCCAGGCTCCGAGCGAAGTGCCGGGTTGTAGCTGCGCCGCCCGCCTGTGCAGCTCCAGGAAAGTCTCCTGTGCCAGGTCTTCCGACGCCTCGCGGCTGCCCACTAGGCCGTACACGACCCGGTAGACGCGGTCGTAGTGCCGCAGGAACAGCGGCTCGAAGGCCGTATAGTCGCCTCCTCCGAGGCGTGCTAGCAAGTCGTTGTCGGTGTCGTTCAATGTAACAGTTCCATAGCTATGTACTGCGCATCTCTGATAGTTAAACACCTGGCGCAGCGGCTTTTTGACACCCCCGCCAATATTGCCCTGGTTTCCTCTGCGTGCTTGTTACGATACAAAGCCAAAATGACAGCCTTGAACGCCAGCACCCAGACCCCGACCTATGTCATTTCGAACGCAGTGAGAAATCTCGTCCCTCAGCACCCAAATTGCGCATTTCTAACAGCAACAGGGTCTCATAAGAACGAGAGAACATCGAGGTAGTCCCCTTGCCCCGTGGGGTTGCCCTGCCACTGAAGTGGCGGGCTTACAAGGGGCAAAGTCTCCTTCGGAGACTACATGATGTTCCTCAGTCCCCGTAGGGGACTTTGCTTCTTGTAAGCCCGTGGCTTTAGCCACAGGGCGCGGGCCACAGGGCGACGGTGGCAGGGCAACCCCACGGGGCTATCGCATGGCATGGTTGTCGCGCCCCTTGCCGAGAATAACTGCGTCGCGGGCATCCCACAAATTTACGCAGACAACTACATTACTCTGGTGATATAATCAGGCAAAGAGCAAGCGGAAATAGTTAGATTACGCGCTGCCACATGCCATCCCCTCAGGCAGATAGGCGTATTGTCGTCTACACGCCTGGACAGGGCAAGCACACAGGTGCAGCTACTTGACAACCGGCAGCAGACGACAAATACTACGCGGTCCGTAATTCGTAATTCGTAATTCGTAATTGGTAATTCGTAATTATCCTCCCCCGTCCCAGGAGGCGATCTATGGCAACCAAGCCCGTGCTGATGACGGTAGACGACGACCCGGAGGTGCTGCGAGCGGTGGAGCGCGACCTGCGCACCCACTACGGCAACAGGTACCGCGTGCTGGCAGCCGACTCGGGCGCGCAGGCCCTTGCTACCCTGGAGCAGCTCACCGTGCGCAACCAGCCCGTGGCCCTCTTCCTGGTGGACCAGCGCATGCCCCGCATGACAGGCGTGGAGTTCCTGGAAAAGGCCATCGACTTCTTCCCCGAGGCCAAGCGCGTGCTCCTTACCGCCTACGCCGACACCGACGCTGCCATTCGCGCAATAAACACCGCCAGGGTGGACTACTACCTGATGAAGCCCTGGGATCCCCCCGACGAACGCCTCTATCCCATCGTGGACGACCTGCTGGACGACTGGCTCGCCGCCTATCGCCCCGCCTTCGAGGGCATCCGCATCGTGAGCCATCGCTGGTCGGCCCGCGCTCACAACCTGAAGGACTTTCTCGCCCGCAACCAGATCCCCTACCAGGTGCTCGACGTGGAGGCCGGCGAGCAGGCGCAAAAGCTGGTGGAACTCGCGGGCACCGGCCCGGATGCGCTGCCCCTGGTGCTCTTCCCCGACGGCACCCACATGGTCGATCCCGAGCCTGTGCAGGTGGCGGCCAAGGTGGGCATGCGCACCCGCGCCGAGACCGAGTTTTACGACCTCGTGATCGTGGGGGGTGGGCCTGCGGGCCTGGCGGCGGCGGTGTACGGCGGCTCGGAGGGCCTGCGCACGCTGATGATCGAGCGGGAAGCGCCGGGCGGGCAGGCGGGCACAAGCTCCCGCATCGAGAACTACCTCGGCTTCCCCTCCGGCCTCAGTGGGGCCGAGCTAGCCCGGCGCGCCCTCACCCAGGCTACCCGCTTCGGCGTGGAGGTGGTGAGCTTGCAGGAAGTATCCGGCCTGAAGGTGAACGACCCCTACCGCACGGTGCAGTTCACCGACGGCTCCGAGGTAACCTGCTATTCGCTCGTGGTCGCCACTGGGGTGCAGTACCGCAAGCTCGAAGCGCCGGGCATCGACAGGCTGCTGGGCGCGGGCGTCTTCTACGGCGCGGCCATGACCGAGGCGATGGCCTGCCAGGACCAGCACGTCTACATCGTGGGCGGGGCCAACTCGGCGGCCCAGGCGGCTATGTACTTCGTCAATTACGCCGAGGACGTGACCCTGCTCGTGCGCGGCAACTCCCTCTCGGCGGGCATGTCGCAGTACCTGGTGGACCGCATCGAGTCCGCCCCCAACATCCACGTGCGCCTCAATTCAAGCGTCGCTGCCGTAGACGGCGACGGCAGGCTGGAGACCATCACCATAGCCGACTCGTCCACAGGGCAGACCGACACGGTACCAGCCGGGGCTATGTTCATCTTCATAGGGGCCTCCCCCCGCACCGAGTGGCTAGATGGCGTGGTGGAGCGCGACAGGAACGGCTTCGTGCTCTCCGGCCTCGACCTGATGCGCGAGGGCCAGAGGCCCCGAGGCTGGACCCGCGACCGCGACCCCTTCCTGCTCGAAACCAACGTGCCCGGCGTGTTCGTAGCGGGCGACGTGCGCCACGACTCGGTGAAGCGCATCGCCTCAGCCGTGGGCGACGGCGCGATGGCCGTGCAGTTCGTCCACAGGTACCTGGCGGAAGTGAGATAGAACAATTTGGAATTGCGAAATTCGAATTGCGAATTTCGAATTTGCTTGGATATCTACTAAATTCGCAATTCGCAATTCCAAATTCCAAATTCCTACAGCGAGGTCTTGGAATGCAAGAAGAGACAGTAGAGTGCTCGCATTTGGGCGAGATACAACGTGTGAGGCCCAGCGCGAGGGGTTGCGAGGACTGCCTCAAAATGGGGGATGAATGGGTGCACCTGCGCGAGTGCATGAGCTGCGGCTACATCGGCTGCTGCAACGACTCCAGGAACACGCACGCCACCAAACACTTTCACGCCTCCGGCCACCCCATTATGAAGTCGTTCGAGCCGGGCGAGGACTGGGGCTGGTGCTTCGTGGATGAGGTCTACTTCGAGCACCTACCCACGCGGTAGGCCCAAACGCGAGCAAATAGGTCCCTTCGAAAACGTCAGGAGGCTCTAGCGTTGCAGAGATAGCTCCGTATGCGGCTATGTCGTCCGCGCCCGCCCCAACATAGGAGGCCGCTATGCAAAGCACCGTACCTGAAGGGAACGCCCCAGACCGCCAACCAGGCTCGCCGCCTCGCAAATACGTTGTGGTGGTGCTGGCGTTGGTGTTACTTGTGGCAGCTTTCGCTGTCGTCCTTCTGGTCCGGTCGCGCCCCTCCGGCCCGGGACCCGGCAAGCCCTTGCCCGATACAGCCGAGCCAACCTCGAACTACCAGCTTAACCGGACTCTGGCCGGTGCCTTCGGTCCGCAATCATGGTCCCCTGATGGCCGCTACCTTGTCACTTATTCCACCTCGACTCGCGGCATACAGGTGCATGACCTGGGTGGCCCCAACCCTCGGACCTGGAGCGTGCCTGCTGAGGCCTCGTATAACGACGAGGGCATTGGGATCGCAGACAAGGCTATATGGTCGCCAGATAGCCGTCTGCTTGCGGTGGACAATGCCGGTAGCTCAGTTCCTTACACAGTCACGTTGGTAGATGCGGAGAGAGGCGCGTTAAGGAACACAATCCACGTGCCTGGCCCACTTGAATTAGCCCCCACCCCCACACCTGCGGGACGGGACCGGAGTGAGCCTGTACGAACTTTCCATCAACTCGTGGGCTGGGCAGACAACGGGCGCAGCCTGGTTACTCTCGTATTTGTGCAAATACCAGAGGACGTGGACCCTGGTCCCGGCCACTCTCTGTTTGAACCTATACCTACGTCACAACCGGCCCTCGCCCCCTCAAGTCCTTCTTTCAGCGTCTACTTCTACATCCACGATGCTGCGACGGGGGATATGGTGAGTTCCACGCAGGTATATACAACTACATCCTATCCAGGTTTGTACGGGTTGGCGCTGTCGCCCGATGGTAACACGCTTGCTTTCGCGACGACAAGCAGGACTACTCCATCAGCCGAGATAGCGAGCCAGGTCAGCCTTGATTTATGGGACCTGCGAGCAGGTACGCTCAAGCACAGAGTGCAGGACCTGGGCGGCCAGGCGATAGTGCCTTATCCCGGTATATGGGACCAATTTCTCGCCTGGTCGCCGGACGGTGCGACCCTCTACCTGGCCTCCGACAATACCGTCAAGGCCATTGAAGTGGCTACGGGCAAAATCGTACGTTGCTTGCCCGAGATAGTGCCGCCCACAAGCACACCCCGTCCAGCCGCCCCGCGACTCACGCCCGGTGCCCCACACACTCCCGTGCCCGACCCTGATATGTACTACCCAATACAAAGTATAGAGTTATCCCCGTCCGGTGACCGCCTGGCGGTTGCCGATTACCGGACGATCAGAGTGTGGGACACAGCCGGTGGCAACCTGCGGATGCTGACGAGCCTGCCCGGCACCGTACCCTCGAGCCTGAACGCATCCATGTACATGCATTCCCATGCGCGGCTGACCTGGCTGGCCGGGGGCCGTCTGCTCGCGTCTTATTTCAGCGACTACCAGACGGGCATCTGGCTGATCGATCCCAAAACAGGGGTCCACCTGCGCCAGCTGGCAGAGGGCCCCCAGTACGTAGCGTGGTCGCCGGCCACCAACATGTTGGCTACGGGTACCCAAGAACAGGGTGTGGAAATCTGGACACCCAACGACGGCCAGGGGCCGGTGGCGAGTCCTACAAGCAACTCAATCCCCTGACCGTCTGCAAGACCTGGCCTTCTCCCGCGCCGTTGCCCGCTAACCGACCAGCAGGGTGCTGGCGCCGTCTATCCAGATCTCGGTGCCGCTGATGTGGCTCGACTGGTCGGAGGCGAGGAAGGCCACCAGTTCGGCCACCTGGCTCGCCTTGCCCGGTTCGCCCCTGGTGAGGGGGATGGTGCCCTCCGGGTACTCGGCCGGCTCCTTCTCCTCCTCGACGTCGCGCACCTCGGTGCTCTCCTCGATGTTGGTCTCAATCGCGCCGGGGCAAATCACGTTCACCCGCACCTTGTGCTTGGCAAGCTCCAGCGCCACCATTTTGGTGAAAGCCACCTGGGCGGCTTTCGAGCTTGAGTAGGCGGTCGCCCCGGTGTTGCTGAACATGCGGGTGCCGTTCACCGAGGAAGTGACGATCACCGACCCGCCCCGCTTCTTGAGGTAGGGCACGGCGTACTTCACGGTGAGGAAGGTGCCCTTGAGGTTGATAGAGAGCGTCTTGTCCCATTCGTCAGGCTCAAGCTCCTCAAGCGGCGCCCACACGCCGTTGATGCCGGCGTTCGCGAACACGAAGTCAATCCGGTCCCACTTGTCCACCAGTTGCTGCACCGCCTGCTGCATCTGGTCGGGCTGCGACACGTCGGCCACTATGGGTATTGCCTCTCCCCCGTTGCCCTCGATTTCGTCCACGACCTTCTGCAACTCTTCCTGGTCCAGCCCGAGCGCGCCTATCCTGGTGCCCTCTTTACCTAGCAAGAGCGCGGCTGCCCGGCCAATGCCGGAGCCCGCCCCCGTTATGAACGCCACTTTGCCCTTCAAGCCGGTAAGTTCCATCTACTTCTCCCTCGTCTGTGTGTCCCCCCACAGTTTATTCCCTGCTCAAAGGGCAAGAGGTGTGCCAGTGGGGCGGATATTCGGAGAAGCAGCTTTGGACCTGCATGACGCCCTGCCAATGAATTGGCGGGCTGACAAGAGGCGAAGTCTCCTTCGGAGACTAGCACAAGTTCCTCAGTCTCCGCAGGAGACTTCGCTACTTCCCAGCCCGTGGCTTCAGCCACAGGGCGTCCCCACAGCGCTACAGTGGCTGAGCGGCGGAACTGCCGATGCACGTGTTGAAACCACACCCAACATAACACCACATATGCTACACTCGTTATCCATATTGACACGTGGCATGCGGCATGGTATAGTTCCTGTGCCGCGCCCACACCGATGTGGAGCGAGGTCTTGGGTTACCTACGTACCCGGCCTTCGTGCGTGCGGAATGAGAAGCACCTACTTTCTGTAGCCGGGAGGGAGCTTTGGCGGTAGAGATAGACCTGTCGGGCAAGATAGCCCTTGTGACGGGAGGCGGACGCGGTATAGGCCGGGCCACCGCGCTCAAGCTGGGAGCGGCGGGCGCTAAGGTCGCGGTCAATTACAACGCCAGCGAGGCACCCGCTCGCGAGGTGGCCGACGCGATTGTGGCGGCGGGAGGCGAGGCCGAGGTCTTCAGGGCAGACGTGAGCAAAGCCGAAGAGGTGGACGCGCTCGCCAGCGGCATCATCAAAGACTGGGGCCGCATCGACATCCTGGTGAACAACGCCGGTATCACCCGCGACAACCTGATGATGCGCATGTCGCAGGGCGAGTGGGACGACGTGATAGAGACCAACCTGCGCTCGGCTTATTTCACCAGCCGGGCCGTGTTGCGCACCATGCTCCGCAACCGCTGGGGCCGCATCGTCAACATCTCCAGCGTGGTGGGCCTCACCGGCAACGCGGGCCAGGCCAACTACGCCGCCGCCAAAGCCGGGCTGATAGGCTTCACCAAGTCGCTCGCCAAAGAGGTCGGCAGCCGCAACATCACCGCCAACGCCGTGGCCCCCGGCTTCATCGAAACCGATATCACCGCCGGGCTGCCCGACAGCCTCAAGGCCGATATGCTCAAGGCCATCCCAGCCGAACGCTACGGCCAAGCCGACGACGTAGCTAACGTGGTCCTCTTTCTCGCCTCCGACCTCGCCGCCTACGTCACCGGCCAAGTAATCAACGCCGACGGAGGCATGGTCATGTTCTGATTTTACATTTTAGGTTTTGGATTTTGGATTTAGTTCGTTTCTAACCAAATCCAAAATCCAAAACCTAAAATGTAAAATTCCCCAGGGGGGTTGTTATGCAAAAGATTAGCTTTGTATTTCCGGGGCAGGGGTCGCAGTTCGTAGGAATGGGGAAGGAAGCCTACGAGCGGTCGGCGGCGGCGCGCGCGGTGTTCGAGGAGGCCGACCGGGTGCTCGGGTTCCCCATCACCGACCTGTGCTTCAACGGCCCCGCCGAGATGCTCAATGACACCCAGTACGCCCAGCCCGCCATACTCACCGTGAGCGTGGCCTACCTGGAGGAGATGCGCGAGAGGCTGCGGGAGAGCGGCACGCCGGTAGAGCCTTATTACGTGGCCGGGCATTCGCTGGGCGAGTACACCGCGCTCGTGGCGGCGGGGTCGTTGCAGCTTGCCGATGCGCTCAGGCTCGTCTGGGAGCGGGGCCGCCTCATGAAAGAGGAGGGCGAGCGCCACCCCGGTGGCATGGCCGCCGTGATCGGCCTCAGCGACGAGCGCCTCAAGGACGTGGTAGAGGAAGCAAGCTCCGAGGGCGTGGTGGTGATAGCTAACTCCAACTCCCCAGTGCAGACGGTGATTTCGGGCGAGATACAGGCCCTGCTCAAGGCGATGGAGCTTGCCAAGAACGAGGGCGCGGCCCGCGTGGCCCGGCTGGCGGTCAGTATCGCCTCCCACTCGCCCCTCATGCAGCAGGCGGGCGTACAACTGTCGCAGGTAATCAGCAACATCAAGCTCACCGACCCCCTCGTGCCCCTGGTAGCCAACATCACTGGGCAGGTGCTCACCACCGCCGAGGACATCAAGCACGAGCTTAGCGACCAGCTTTGCACCCCCGTGGCCTGGGTCGCCTCGGTGCGCCAGATGGTGGAGGGCGGAGTCAACACCTTCGTCGAGATCGGACCCGGCCAGGTGCTCTCCGGCCTCATCCGGCGCATCTCCGACGACGTGCAGGTGCTCAAGCTCGAAGACCTCATGCGCGGCGACCCCCTCGACTCCCCCGCCGGAGCGTAGAGACAAAACGACCGGGGACGCCATACCACCTGATAATTCACCGCAGAGGCGCAGAGGACGCAAAGGTACGCAGAGAAGAATGGAGGGTGTTCTTTGTAAGGGCAGCATCGTACAGTAGATGCTGCCCTTACCAATTATTCAACCTCTCCTAATCTCTGCGTAACCTCTGCGTCCTCTGCGTCCTCTGCGTCCTCTGCGTCCTCTGCGTCCTCTGCGTCCTCTGCGGTGAATTCTTTGTTTCTCTCGCCCCTGTCCTGGCAGTTCCGTCCCCTCCCCTGTATACTAGGTGTTGAATACACACTGCCGAGGTGACGCTATGAACGACGTATTGGACCAGGTGTGCGCGGTGCTCTCGACCACCGCCGAGCGCTGGTTGAGCCTGACCGCGAAGCTGCCCACCGACCTGCTTAACAGCCCCGCTGCTCCCGGTGAGTGGTCCGCCCGTGATTGCCTGGGGCACCTCCTCGATACCGAGGCTCATATCTTCCCCTCGCGGGTGCGTGCTCTCCTCGCCGGACAGGACTTTGAGGCTTTCGACCCCGAGACACAGGGCACCGACCGCAGCCAGGACACCCCGGCCGAGCTTGCAGCGACCTTCGCCCAGCACCGCGCAGAGAACCTCGCCCTGCTTGCCGGAGTTACCCCCGCCGACCTGGACCGCACCGCGCAGCATAGCGAGCTTGGCCTCGTCACCCTGGGCCAGTTGCTCAACGAGTGGGCCGCGCACGACCTGATGCACACCGTGCAAGCCGAGCGCGCCCTCATGCAGCCGTTCGTCCACGGCACCGGCCCGTGGCGGCCCTACTTCCACGACCACGACCTCGAAGCCGACCTGCAAGAGTGGGCGGCTCGCTAGGCGATAATTGGACCTATAGTTTCTTTGCAGGTGTTTGTATATGCAAGTTAAGAGACGAGTAGTGGTCACGGGCCTGGGCGCGGTCACCCCGGTGGGCAACACCGCCGAGGAAACCTGGCGCAACCTCCTGGGTGGCGTGTCGGGCATCGACCGCATCACCCTGTTCGACCCCTCCGACTACGGCATCAAAATCGCGGGCGAGGTCAAAGACTTCGACCCCGGCGACGACATCGACGCCAAAGAGGTGCGCCACATGGACCGCTCGGTCCAGTTCGCCGTGGTCGCCAGCAAGCACGCTCTCAGGGACGCGGGACTTGAGATAGCCGAGGAAGACTCGGACCGCGTCGGCATCATCTTCGGCACCGGGGCGGGCGGCGTGGGCACGCTGCTGGCCCAGCAGGAGGCGCTGGAGGAGCGCGGCCCCAGGCGGGTCTCGCCCCACTTCCTCCCCAACTTCCTCCCCGACTCGGCTTCCGGCCAGGTGGCTATTGCCGTGGGCGCGCGGGGGCCGAACATGGCGGTGGTCTCGGCTTGCGCGACCGGCGGGCACGCCGTGGGCGAGGCGATGGAGACGATACGGCGCGGGGATGCCGACGTGATGATAGCGGGCGGCACCGAGGCCGTAATCGTGCCCGTGGTCGTGGCGGGCTTCATCAACATGCGCGCCCTGGCCGACGACCCGGATCCCACAAAGGCGAGCAAGCCCTTCGACGCTCGACGCGGCGGCTTCGTGCTCTCCGAGGGTTCGGCTGTGCTTGTGCTGGAAGATCTCGAGCACGCCCAAAACCGGGGCGCGAAAATCTACGCCGAGGTGGTGGGCTACGGCTCGACCAACGACGCCTACCACATGG
>DASVQO010000562.1:0-20022 GCA_036389075.1 Chloroflexia bacterium
GCGCAATTACACTCTAGGTCAGGTGAGGTGGGTACCCGCCTGGGAGGTGTGCCCACTGTGCCCTTGTTCGCAGTATCCACAATTTGCCATTGAGAACTTCTAGTGCGTTGTGGCGAGGTCTACCTTTGCCCGCCCCTCCGGAGCAGGCTCGGCCTCAGCCAGGAGTGTCTCCAGTACTTGCCAATGTTCATCTGCTGCATCCAAGTGTCGCGGTACTTCTGAAGAACTTACATCTTCAATCTACCATTCTTGAAATTGCTTCTAGTGAAAGCAAGGGGCAGCATCCACTGTATGATGCTGCCCCTTGCCCAAAACACCTCAGTTCTTCGCTCCGTGCCCTCCACGTCCTCTGCGTCTTTGCCTTTGCTGTGAAAAACAATCCTAATCTTGGCGTTCTTGGCGGTTGCGTCTCTGCTACGGCCTGTTGGAAGTCTCGTCCCGCTCCTTGCTGTAGAGGGGGTCGGTGCCGCCGTGGGCGCCGTGCTCGCCCGCGCTGGGGCTGCCCGCTTTGTCGGCCTTGTCGGGGTCGTTGCCCTCCGCGAGGCGCTTGAAGCGTTCCAGGTCCTCCTCGACGCTGCGGGAGGTGGTCTGGGTGATTATGTCCCCCAGCGTCTCGAACCAGGTAGGATCGTACTCGATGACCACATGCACCTCGGTGATGTGGCCCCGCTGAGACATTGTGACGGCCCCCGCGTTGTCAGCCCCGCTGGTAGAGCGCCAGGTGACGGTGCGGTTGGGCACGAGGCCCTGTATCTTGGCGTCCCACTCCTTGGTGATAGGGCCAAGCTTGGCTTTCCAATGGAGCATGTCCTCGCCGGTCTTCACCACTGAGTCGACGTGCTCCATGAAACTGGGGAAGTTCTCAAAGTCGGTCCACATCGAGTAGACCTGCTCAATGGGCGCGTTGACGGTAATATCCTTCTCAATCCGCATAATGACCTCCTGAATGTGCCTGTTAGCAGTAAGATTGCAAGCAAGATGTATGCCTTTTTAGTGGCAAGCGATGAATGGTTGAGGCTCCACTGGGTGCGCAAGTGACGCCCTGTGGCTAAAGCCACGGGCCGACAAGGGGCAAAGTCCCCGTAGGGGACTGAGGAACATCGGGTAGTCTCCGAAGGAGACTTCGCTACTTCTCAGCCCATGGCTTTAGCCACAGGGCGTCACATCGTCCTTCTACCTCTTTGACTTTGCACAGCTTTGCCTGTCTAAATTGACCTGGACCCTGCTTCGTGATATAATTCAAAGTAGTCGGACTGCGACCTTTTTATGCGAAAGCGCATAGGAAGAGGCGAAAGAGGGAGGGAACAAGACGATGCTAGACCCCAAACAGGCAGGTGGTTCGCCGCGCGCTGAAGTGCTGCGCATCATCCAGAGGATGGGTTCGGCCTCTATCAAGGAGCTTGAAGCCTCTACCGGAGTGACCACCACCGCCGTGCGCGAGCAGGTGGCCCACCTCCTCCACGAGGAGCTAATCCAGGCCACCCGCGTGCGTGGCGAGGTCGGCAGGCCCTACTACGTCTATTCCCTCACCGCCAAGGCGCACGAGCTTTTCCCCAAGGACTACGCTACGCTGGCCGGGCTGCTCCTCGAAGAAACGCTGGCGATGCACGGGCCGGAGGGCCTGCGCATGTTGCTCAATCGCGTAAGCCGCCGCCTGGGCGAGAAGCTGGCGGGCAGCACCCAGGACTCCAAAGAACTCAACCAGAAGCTGCTGGGCCTCGTGGCCGCGCTTGGTGAGACTGGCATGGAAGTGTCGATGCAGCCTATCACAGACGGGCAGGCCGCCGACGGCAGCTTCGTGCTCAAGAGCCATAGCTGCCCCTATTTCGAGGTAGCCCGCAACCACCGTGAAATCTGCGACATGGAAAGCGAGATGCTGCAAGACCTGCTCGGCCCCGGCGTCGAGGTCAGGCTTGGCACCCGCATAGTAGAAGGCGGTTGCGCCTGTGACTTCCACGTAAGCCCCATTCACTTCGACGTAGAGCAAGATAAGGTCACGGCGGCAGGAAGACCGGAGTAATTTTGGATTTTAGGTTTTGGATTTTGGATTTTTTTCAGGCTATAGCTAGGACGTGCAAATGGTAGTCACAAGAAAACAGGCTACTAACAACTAACAACTAACAACTAACAACTAACAACTAACAACTCGAAACCGGGAGGCAACACAGCAGTATGGCGAATGTAGATGAGACCAATGTGGCCGTGATTGAACAGCCGGGCACCGGAGAGGGCCTGGTTATAGAGGACCTGCACGTGAACGTGGAGGGCCGCGAGATACTCAAGGGCGTGAGCCTCACCGTGGGCCGGGGCGAGGTGCACGCGCTCATGGGCCCCAACGGCTCGGGCAAATCGACGTTGGTGAACGCCCTCATGGGCAACCCCAACTACGAGATTACTTCTGGCAAGGCCACCCTCGACGGCGTGGACTTGCTCGACCTCGACCCCGACGAGCGCGCCAAGGTGGGCCTGTTCCTGGGCTTCCAGTACCCTTCTTCCATCCCCGGCGTGAGCGTCGCCAACTTCATCCGCACCGCGATGGTCTCCCTGACCAAGCCCCGCGCGAGGAGCGAGCAGGACCTGCTCACCGAGACGGGCGAGATACGCCGCGACGCGGAACCGGCACCGGCACCCAGTTCGCTGGGGCTCGCGGAGGCCAACTACGTGGGCCGGGGCGGGGTGCGCAAGTCTAACCCCGTCGTCAAAGAGTTCCGCAAGAACCTGCGCGAAAAGCTGGCCCTGCTCAAGATGGACGAGAGCTTCGCCACCCGCTACGTCAACGACGGCTTCTCCGGCGGCGAGAAGAAGCGGCTGGAAATACTCCAGATGGCCATGCTCAAGCCCAAAATAGCCATGCTCGACGAGCCCGACTCGGGCCTCGACATCGATGCGGTGCGCGTGGTGGCCGAGGGCATCAACTCGCTGCGCGGCCCCGGCCTGGGCACGTTGATCGTGACCCACTACCAGCGCATCCTGAACTACATCAAGCCGGAGTTCGTGCACGTCATGGTGAACGGCCGCATCGTGCAGTCGGGCGGTCCAGAACTCGCCCAGCAACTTGAGGCCCAGGGCTACGACTGGCTGCGCCCCGACGAAGGCCCGGCAGAGGACCTCACCGACGGCGGCAGGCGCGACGTGGAGGGCGAATATGACAACGCCTAGCGTCGTCCGCCCCTCCGATTTGGTGGCGGCCCGGCCCGGCCTCAGCATGGAGGCGGTGGTCGCCTTGAGCGAGGCCCGCAACGAGCCGCAGTGGCTGCGCGAGTCGCGCCTCGAGGGCTGGCAGGCGTTCGAGACGTTGCCCACCCCCCGCTGGACCAAGGGCATCGCCCAGTGGTGGACCACCGACGTGAGCGACATCAGCCTGGACGAATTCCAGCCCTATGTGCCCTCCAACCGCACCGCCGAAGAGGCGAGGAACCTGGCGAACCTCGGCGGTGAAAGCACCGAAGAGGGCAGCCTGCTGGTGCAGGTCAACTCGGAGGTGGCCTACCTCTACGTGCCGGAAGACGTGAAGGCGCAGGGCGTGGTCTTCTGCTCGCTGGAAGACGCCGTGCGCGACCACCCGGAACTGGTGCAGAAGTACCTCCACAAGCTGGTGGCTCCCAATACCGACAAGTTCGCGGCGCTGCACACGGCGCTGTGGAGCGGCGGGGTCTTCCTCTATGTGCCGCAGAGCGTGCATGTGGAGTTGCCGGTGCACGTGGTCTACCGGCTGGATACGCCGGGCGCGGTGTCGCTGGGGCACACCCTGGTGGTAGCCGAAAAAGGCTCCAGCGTGCGCTACATCGAGGAATTCCACTCGGAGGGGCAGACCGGGCAGGCGCTGCATTCGGGCGTGGTAGAGGTAGCGGTGGGCGAGGAAGCCAGGGTCGAGTTCACTTCCATGCAGGAGTGGGCGCGCAACGTCTACTCGTTCGCCACGCGCTACGCCACGGTGGACAAGGGCGGCCTGATGCACTGGGTGATAGGCGAGGTGGGGGCCAAACTGCTCAAGGCCCACGCCGAGACGCAACTGCTCGGCACCGGGGCGCGCACCCTCACCAGGGGTATCGCCTTCGCCGACAGCGACCAGCACTTCGACAATACCTCCAACACCCGCCACGCGGCGGTGGACACGTTTGGCGACATCCTCTTCAAAGGCGCGGTGCGCGACGTTGCCCGCCTGGGGTTCGAGGGCATCATCAAGGTAGAGCACGGGGCGCAGCGCACCGACTCCTACCTCACGATGAACACCCTGTTCCTCAGCGAAGGCTCCAAGGCCAGCTCAATCCCCGGCCTGGAGATCCTGGCCGATAACGTGAAGTGCTCTCACGGCGCGACGGTGGGCACGGTGCAGGAGCAGGAGGTCTTTTACCTCATGTCACGCGGCATCGACCGCATAAGCGCCGAGAAGCTAATCGTGGGCGGCTTCTTCGAGCCGGTAATCGCCGAGATGCCCCTCGAATCGGTGCGCCAGCGCCTGCGCGACATAGTGGAGCAGAAGGTGGGCCTGCCTCGCGTCGGCAAGGCGGCCCGGCGGCCCGGCGAAGCGTCGTAGGCGAGGAGCGAGCAATAAGGTGAGACCGACAATGGGTGGCTGCGAGCGCGTGGTCGCCCATTGTTGCATCTGAGGAGGTCGTATCAGGTGAGCATGAAAAACGGTAAGTGCCCTGAATGTGGCTCCACTGATGTACGTTGCGATAGAGGATCGTATCGTGGTGCGGTCATTAGCAGGGCCAACCACATTGCGGTCCATGGATCCGGGTTATTGAATTCGGGTTTCGAGCAAGCATCGCTGGATATGTACGTCTGTGTAAGCTGTGGTTACGTTCGCAGCTTTGTGGCAAACCGCCATAACCTTGATACGATAGCGAAGCATTGGCCGAGGGTGGTGGAAGATACCCAGGAAGATACGCGAGTGGATGGCTGCTAAGTTAGACCGCCCGCTTGCGCGCCAGGATTTAGGACGACGGAGCGACTTTACCACAGTCATAGGGCAGCTATAGGGTCCTCACCTGGGGGAACAATGGACCAAGCAAACGCACGCGCAGACCGCAAGCTACTGGTCGAACAGGGCTACGACCGCATGGCCTGGGACTACCTTGCCACCAAACCGGGCGACGCGGCCCAGGTACTCTCCACCCTGATCCTGATGACCGGCGACCTGCCCGACGGCGCCAAGGTGCTGGACCTGGGCTGCGGGGCGGGCGTACCCTCCACGCAGTTTCTCGCGCGGCGCTTCGACACGACAGGGGTGGACGTTTCGGCCAAGCAGCTTGAGCTGGCCCGCACCTACGCGCCCAACGCCACCCTCATCAAGTCCGACATGGTGGCGCTCAGCTTCCCGGAGGCCACTTTCGACCTGATTGTGGCCTTCTACTCCATCATCCACGTGCCACGCGAGGAGCAACCAGGGCTGGTGGGCAACATCTACGCCTGGCTCAAACCCGGCGGCAGGTTCCTGGCAACGTGGCCCCTCGTCGAGTGGGAGGGCGAGGAGAAGGACTGGCAGGGCTGGGGGGCCACAATGTGGTGGAGCCATTTCGGCGGCGCGGACAACCTCCTCATGCTGCGAGGGGCCGGATTTGCAATAGAATCGGTCGAAGAGCACGTAGGCGAAGAGGACTGGCTCTGGGTGGTCGCCAGGAAAGAGCAGTGACGGCAGTGACGGCAGTGACGGCAGTGACGGCAGTGATGCTGAAAGCAGGGTAACAGTATGGTAACGAACATCGCACGCGACACAACCGAGCAGGACGGCAAGGTCTCCACGGCCGAGATTGTGGCCTCCGACCCCCGCAACGTAGCCGCGCCACCCTCACCGGGTGCCACGCCCGCACCCACGCCCGAAGTGGGAACAGGGACCGTAGACTGGGAGCGTGTGCGGGCGGATTTCCCCATCCTGCGCCGCACCTTGTACGGCAGGCGGCTGGTCTTCCTCGACAGCACGGCCACTTCCCAGAAGCCGCAAGCCGTCCTGGACGCGATGGACGATTACTACCGCACCACCAACGCCAACATCCACCGTGGCGTGTACGAGTTGAGCGAGGTAGCCACCGACCGCTACGAGAAGGCCCGCGCCCGCATCGGCCGCTTCATCAACGCCAGGAGCAGCCGAGAGATTATCTACACCCGCAACGCCACGGAGGCGATCAACCTGGTGACCTATAGCTGGGCGCGCGCCAACCTCGTGCGAGGCGACGCGGTGCTGCTGAGCAAGATGGAACACCACTCCAACCTGGTGCCCTGGCACATGCTCGCCGCCGAGCGTGGTGTAACGGTGCGCTACCTCGATGTGGACGCGGATGGGCTGCTGGTGCTGGACGACTTTGACGAGCAGCTTGAGGGCGTGAAGCTGGTCAGCGTGACGCACATGAGTAACGTGCTGGGCACCATCAACCCGGTGGAGGAGCTTATACCCAGGGCGCACGCGGCGGGGGCGCTGGTGATGCTCGACGCGGCCCAGAGCGTGCCCCACATACCCGTGGACGTGCAGGCGCTCGACGTGGACTTCCTGGCCTTCTCCGGGCATAAGATGTGCGGCCCCACCGGCATAGGCGTGCTATATGGCAAGCGCGCGCTACTCGAAGCTATGCCTGCGTTCCTGGGTGGGGGCGACATGATAGGCACCGTGACGCTGGAGGGCTTCACGCCCAACGAGCTACCCTGGAAGTTCGAGGCGGGCACCCCGGCCATTGCGGAAGCCATCGGCCTGGGCGCGGCGGTGGACTATCTATCCGCCCTCGGCATGGCAAACCTCCACCGTCACGAGCAGGAGCTGACCGCCTACGCCCTGGAGCGCATCATGCCGATGCGGGGAGTAAAGGTCTACGGCCCGCCCGCCGAGCGCAAAGGGGGCGTGGTATCGTTCGAGATAGAGGGGGTCCACCCGCACGACATCGCTACGATCCTGGACGGCGAGGGCATCTGCATCCGCGCCGGGCACCACTGCTGCCAGCCACTGATGCACCACCTCGACGTGCCGGCCCTGGCGCGAGCCTCCTTCTACCTCTACACCACGCGGGAGGACGTAGATGCACTGGTGGAGGGCATTGTGAAGGTCCAGGCGATATTCGGCGTGTAGGTTGGTGTAATACGAGCTTGTACGCGAGAGTAATGGCGAGTCTGCTGTTCTTGATAAGCCTTTCCGTGCTGCTGTCGGGCGTGGGAGGTTTCCTGTTTCTATCCCAGTTGGTCACTGTGATGTCCCCTGACTCAGGTGGCGCGAGGACAGGAGACACGTTGCGCCTGGCCTACTTCGCGCTCGTATTCGCTGGCAGCCTGGCTATTCTCCTGAGGGTGGGCTTGCTTGCCCGCGACACGGTAGGCGGCACGACGCCCGTGCATCTCTACATGCGGGAAGCGGCCATCTACGGGGCGGTCTTGCTGTTCGCACTTGGCACGTCCTGCTGGTTGGTCTCGGAGTGGGCGCGGCAGCTTGAGAGTGGAGCGTAACGTGAACGATTCCCCTGCTGAGGTACCCGCGCCGGCTGGCTGGCCTCCAGACCGCGGGACTTTGGACTTCTGGGTAGCCTGGATAGTAGCTACAATCGGCGGTGCGTTCGCAGGCTTCGTAGTGCTCGCCGTCCTAGCGGTTGGCATGGCACCCGTCATGCGGTCTATATTCGGGACAAACCTGGATGCCTTCCTTGCTGTGTGCGGAGTGATTGTCGGATTGGGAATAGGGGTCTTGCAGGGGCGGGTGCTGAGCGGGGTGCTGGGGCGTGCAGTCTGGCGGCAATGGACTGTGCTCACCATTATCGGCGTCACGGCAGCCCTCTTTGCCGTCCGGCTTGCCTCACCCATTATCGAAGGACTGTACACCGGCTTCAACAGAGGCAACGGCTTCATGGCCCTCTCCGTGGTAGCTATTGCCGGTGGAGCGGTGGGCGGGCTTGTACTTGGGTGCGTGCAATGGCTGGTGTTGCGGCGCTATGTTGCGCGTGCAGCCTGGTGGATACTGAGCAGCATGGTGGCAATAGCGGCCGGCGCTACGAGCGGCATCCTCATAGTCTCGGCCCAGTCTGCCAGTGACAACTATGCCGATTACGTACCTTCTGGGGTCATGTACACGTACCTGGCATGCGCCGCCTGCATACCGTGGCCGGTCATAGCGGCGGTAACGGGCTGGACGCTGGTAGAGCTTCTAAAGAGACCCGGAAAGTCTAGCGTAAACATTAGTGCATAATAAGAGAGTATAATCCTCTATAAGCAGCACTCTAGCAAACTCTCAATTGGTGACCGATATGGACGCAATCTACCGCGACGAAATAATCGAACACTACAAGAACCCGCGCAACTTCGGCAAGCTGGACGACCCGGACGTGCACGTGGAGGCCAACAACCCCCTGTGCGGCGACAAGCTGGCGATGGACCTCGTGCTGCGCGATGGCGTGGTGGAGGACGTGCGCTTCAGCGGGCGGGGCTGCGCGATAAGCCAGGCGTCTGCCTCGATGCTTACCGAGCAGATGGTGGGCGCTCGACTGGAAGACCTGGCGAAGACCACCCGCGACGACATACTGGACAACCTGGGCATCCAGGTCAGCTACGCCCGCATGAAGTGCGCGACCCTCTCCCTCGGCCTGCTCAGGCTGGCGCTGGTGGAGGCCGGTGTCTCCCTGTCCGACTACCTCAAAGACGACGGCGAGGCGTAGGTGGAGAGGAGGCGCACTTCGGGGCTGGCGGCGGGCCTGGCCTCCCTCTTCTGCGTGGGCGTGGCCGTGTTTCAGCTATACCTCGGCCTGCAAGTCGGCGGCTTCCCCCCCGAAACGGTCCTCTTCGGCAGCCTCGCCCTCATCTTTGCCCTCCTCTGGTGGACCTCCCGCCGGCGCGCGTATTAGCCACCGGTAATGAGACGGAACCGCCAAGACGCCAAGGACGCCAAGAGCGCGCCAAGAATAAAGAACGGTTCACCGCAGAGACGCAGAGAACGCAGAGGGCACGCAGAGATTTGGTATGGGTTCCAAGCAAAAGGAGCAGAGTACGTTATGCCGTACTCTGCTCCTTTTGCTTGGAACACCCTTATCTTAATCTTGATCTTAATCTTGGCGCACTCTTGGCGTTCTTGGCGTCTTGGCGGTTCCGTCTCTTTGTATGTTGCTATTACTTAGGCGGGGCGACTGCGAGGCCGTCGTTGGACTGGGAGGCCCAGATGGTGAGGAATTTCTGCCAGGGGAGTTCGTACTCGTACTTGCGGTTCCAGTTGGTGTTGGTGGGGCCTAGCACGTCGCGTATCACCACCACTTCCTCGTTGAAGCCTATCACTACCACCGCGTGGTCGTTGCCCAGCACCGTCTTGTAGACCTGCCCGTCCTCCGTCTTGAAGACCTCCCCGTCGGGCTTGATCCAGATCGATTCTTTGCCGGGCTTGAAGTCCGCCGTGGCCTTTATCCAGACCAATTCGCCTCTCAGGAGCGCCGCCTGCATGTCCTTACGGGTGTGAACGGGCGTTGTGCGCAAACCGTAGTGCTCGAACACCTTGCGAAACGCCTGCCCGCTGGAGCGCGCCAGGAAGTTGTCGTTGTAGTGCCCGGAGTACATCTTGCCAATGTCACCGCCGTAGATAACGGCTATTCCGTCCTTGCCCTCTTCGTAATGAGGCTCGACACTCTCGTCAAGGCCCACGGCCTCGATCTGGTCTTCCAGCGTAACGTCGAAGCCATACGTTTCGAATATGACCCACGCGGCGTCGAACTCGCAGGTGTAGTGATAGTACTGCTTGGTCTTGGTGGCCGCCGGGATATAAGCGTCATACCTGCGCCCGTTCACCACGACGGGGCCTCTCGTCGGCTCAGCGGTGGGTGTCGGGGGCGTTGTGGCGGTAGCGGTGGCGGTGGGCGGGAGCGGCGTTTTGGTAGCGGTGGGCGCTGGCGGGCGGGTAGCGGTAGAGGGTGGGCGGGTGCGCGTGGCTGCCTCGGCGCGGGTGGCGGGGGTGCCTGCCTGGGCGGTGGGCGCGCTGATAGATGGTACGCCGGGACGGTCCCCTGCCTGTGCGTTGGCGTCCACGGGCGCGAACAGGCGCTTGCCCACCATTTCGTAAGCAACCAGGGAAAAAGCCACGCCGAGGCACAAAGCCAGGGCCAAAAAGACTCGCTTCAATTTACCACCATTTCCTGTTCAGGCTGGGACGCCGTTTGCCGCGATACTCTATAGTACAGGATTTACACCCTCCTTTGCCAGTCGGAAGTCCCGTCCGAGGGGCTGTGCCAAAGCAGGCTTTACGCTATCACAGGCGAATAAGTACCAGGACTTGTCGCCCTGGGCAACGGTAAGGCAGTGGGTCGTCCTCCATTGGTGCCCCTGGTATTGCCCGTGGGGGGGTGCCCTGCCACTAAAGTGGCGGGCTTACAAGGAGCAAAGTCTCCTTCGGAGACTACCCTCACGTTCCCTCAGTCCCCGCAGGGGACTTTGCTACTTCTCAGCCCGTGGCTTTAGCCACAGGGCGACGGTGGCAGGGCGTCCCCGCACCCGCTGCCGGAACGATTAGGCCCTCAATCAACTCCGGCATTCCTCTTGCTTGACAATCTGCATATACTGGCTGCATAGCCCGGCTCATATAGTAGAGGCCGGTCGAGAGGGAGCAACAAAGCGATGGCAGACAACATAGAGGACAACGAAAACGGCAGCGGCAACCCCAACGACAAGATAAGGTTCCTCAGGAACCTGCGGGCCGTGCGGCAATTCCTGCCGGAGCCGGTGCCCCAGGAGGTGATTGACGACATACTGGAAGTGGCGCGGTGGACCGGCAGCAGCACCAACAGCCAGCCGTGGGACCTCATTGTGGTGCGCGACCGGGCCATGCTGCAAACCCTGTCGCAGCTTGAGGGGTCGGTGAAGTACATGGCGAACGCCGCCTTCGCCATCGTAGTGGTTATGGCGGGCGAGAACAAGAACACCGAGCCATTCGACGAGGGCAGGCTGGTCGAGAGGCTGCTGCTGGCGGCATCGGCGCACGGGGTTGGCGCGGGGCTGGGTTGGCTGCGGGGCGAGGGACGGGAGGAGGCCAAGCGTCTGCTCGGCGTGCCCGAAAGCCGCAACCTGCGCGCCACCGTCTCGTTCGGCTACCCCGACAAAGCCGCCCCCCGCGACCGCCCCAGGCCCGAACAGCCCCGCAAGCCCCTGGCTGAGATCGTGCACTATGACAGGTTCCAAGAAGAATAGACGAAAACGCCAAGACGCCAAGGACCACGCCAAGATTAAGGATGCTGTTCCAAGCAAAAGGACCAGCGTACGCTACCATTAACCCTGGTCCTTTTTGCACTCTCTAAACCACAATAACTTGGCGTGGTCCTTGGCGTCTTGGCGTCTTGGCGTTTCCGTCTCCTGGCTACTATCACCTCGATGTGCCAGTTGTCGGCTAGTCTGTTATAATGATAGGCAAACTATCTCCACGAAGGAGTTGGAAGACTTGAATATTACCCGCGAAGATATGCCGGGCAGACAGGTTGCCCTGACAATCGAGCTTGACCCCGATACCGTCAATACCGCCCTTGACCGGGCGTACCGCCAGATGGTCAACCAGGTAAACATACCCGGTTTCCGCCGGGGCAAAGCGCCTCGTTACATGCTGGAGCGATACGTCGGCCGCGATGAATTGACCGAGCGCGCCGTGAAGAACATCCTGCCCCAGACCGTGCAGGACGCGATAGAAGAGCAGAAAATCGAGGCCCTGGACGTCGGTGACGTGGAGATTGTGAACCTCGACCCCTTGCAGGTGAAGGTGATCATCATCCAGCCGCCGATTGTGGAGCTTGGCGACTACAGCGGCATTCGCGTCGAGCGCGATTCGGTGGAAATTACCCCGGAGCAGGTCGAGGAAGTGCTGACCGAGCTGCGCCGCGAGAGCGCCCCCTGGAACGAGCCTGAAGACACGCGGGCCATACAGGAAGGCGACATGGTGTACGTCGACCTGGAAGGCTTCACCACCGCTGGCCCCCTCGAAGAAGCCAGCCGCGACAACTTCCCCACCATCGTGGGCGTGACCCGAGCGGGCGTGCCCGAAGTGGTGAACCAGGCGCTCATCGGTATGACCGTGGGTGAGGAAAAGGACATAGCCGACACGCTGGCCGACGACTACCCCAACGAGGAGTTGCGAGGCAAAGACGTTACCTACCACGTCACCGTGCGCTCGATGAAGACCCAGGCGCTACCGGAGCTTGACGAGGAGTTCGCCAAGAAGCTCAACTACGACACCGTGGAAGCCTTGCGCGAGGCGGTTCAGACCAACCTGAGCAAGCGCGCCACTGAAAGCGCCGAGTCGAAGCAGGTGAACAGCGTAATCGAGCAGATGATCTCGGCCTCCAAAGTCGAGGTGCCCGACATGATGGTGAACGAGGAGCTTGACAACATGCTCAAGAACCTCGACGACCGCCTGAAGCAGCAGCGCCTGAGCATCCGCCAGTACTTCACCTACAACGGCATCACCGAAGCGGAGTGGCGGGAAGCCAACAGGGAGCAGGCCCGCAGCCGCCTGGTGAACAACCTCGTGTTGCAGGAGTTCGCCCGCCGCGAGGGCCTTTCCGTCGAGGAAGAAGAAATCGATGCCGAAGTCCAGCAGATTGTCGCGAGCCTGGATGACGAGCAGCGCGCCCAGGCTGACGAGGTGTTCCAGAACCACGAAGCCCGGCACGACGTGCAGGACCGCGTCTTCCAGCGCAAGCTGATGGAGCGGATCGTGGGCATCGCGGAGGGCCGCATCGAGGCCGCCCCGGCCCCGGCTCCGGCGGAGGGTGAGACAGCAGAGGCCGCCGCTGGCGCCGACATGCAGGCTGAGACATCAGACGCGAGTGGAGACACAGGGGACGCAGCCGAAGCAGACGAGGCCGCCGGGACCGCCGCCGACCTGGAAGAAGCCGGTGGGGCCGCCGAGCTGCTGGGCACCGGGGACGCAGACACCCGCTCTCCCTACGAGACGGGCGACGCCACGGGTGGAGGCACCCCCGAAGACGCCCCTGCGCTCGACAAGGGCGAGAAGTAGCATTAGGGAAGCAGCCCCACGTCAGGCGCGTAAGGGCTGTATCCTATCTGTATAGAGGCGCAAGAAAAGCCGGTAGTGCTTGTAAATGCTAGCAACGCGATGGACCTGGAGAGTATCAGGGCCAGGTAGCGTGAGCGACCGGAGCACGGCCGGCTTTTGATTCCTGGCATAGGGCCAGGTCCTCTCCAGGGGGCTGAATGGACCCAGACCAAAAAGGCGAGCTAATAGGCGAAGGCCGCACCGCGCAGGTATACGCCTGGGGGTCTCGTCACGTCCTCAAGCTGTACTACGACTGGTGGCCCCCTGGCAACGTAGAGTACGAGGCCAGTATAGGCAGGACGGTGCACGCGGCGGGGGTGCCTTGCCCCTCAACCGGTGAGATACTGCGGGTAGATGGGAGGCGCGGCCTCGTCTACGAGCGCATAGATGGCCCGTCGATGGCGGACCTGCTGCTCGCGGAGCCGGACCGGCTGGCAGAGCACGCCCTGACCTTCGCCCGACTCCACGCCGTCATGCACCGCCCCGCCCCCACCAGCGGCCTACCCGGTCAGCGCGAGAAGTTGCTCCGGCACCTGGACCTGGCATCACCCACGCCACTCGCTGTCGAACTGAAGGAGAAGGCGTTGCGGGCGCTGCCGGGTCTGCTCGACGGCGATGTAATCTGCCACGGCGACTTGCACCCGGGCAACGTGCTCCTGTCGTCTCGCGGTCCCGTAGCCATCGATTGGGAGAACGCCAGCCTCGGCAGCCCCCTCGCGGATGTGGCCCGCACTTCGCTATTGCTGGAAACGGCCCACTTCTACCTGCCGCAGACGCCAGACTACCCCTCTATCGCGGAGGCAATCGCCCGCTTCCGGCAACTCTACCTGCAAGCCTACTGCTCTATCACGCGCGCGGACCCCGGCCTGATAAGCGCCTGGCGAGCGCCCATTGCCGCCGCCCGCCTGCACGAAGGTATAGCCGTGGAGGAGGCGTACCTGCTGGGCATCGTGGCTGAAAGCCCTTAGCAGGAAGCCTAACGTTTGAGGCAAGCGCGGATGAGGGCCAGCAGCTCCCTCGCGGCGCGGCTCTCTATGTTGTGCCCGGCCCGTTGCACGATGCCCACCGAGAGGGCTATGTCTATCTCCTCGATCTCGCGCAGGACGGTGCCCTGGGGCGGGGGGCTTACGCTTTCCAGGGGCACGATTGCCACGCCCATGCCGCTGCGCACCGCCCACACGAGCGCGTTCACGCTGCCGATTTCTACAGCTGCGAACACGTTGGCGCCCCGCTCCAACAGCGACCTCTCGATAAGCTGCCGGTAGGCGCAGTGCGGCTCGGTGAGCACAAACCTCGACTCCCCGAGGTCGTCTACCTGCACCCGCTCCTTCATAGCAAATGGGTGACTTTCGGGCACCAGCAGGCCCATCTCCTCGCGCACGAGCGGCTCGTAAACCAGCCCGAGGCCAGGGGCGGGCGCGGAGCAGATGCCGAATTCGAGGTCGCCCGAGGCCACCCGCCTGCTGATCGTGGCTGTGCCCTCGACTTCCACCGCGAGGCGCACCTTGGGCCGCTGGCGGCTGAACTCGAACAGTACCGGAGGCAGGCGTCTGCTGGCCGTTGGCTCGATCGCGCCAATGCGGACGTGCCCCGCCTCGCCTTCGCCAAGCTCCTGCATGCTCTGCCGCAACGTGTCTACCCGGCCCAGTATGTGGTCCACCTGCTCCCTCAGCGTGCGGCCCGCCTCGGTCAGCTTCACTTTCTTACCCTGGCGGGCGAAAAGCTCCACCCCAAGCTCCGACTCTAGCTGCTGGATGTGCAGCGTCACCGTTGACTGGGCGTACTGAAGCTCCTCGGCGGCCCGCACGAAGCTGGCGTGCTTCACCACCGCCTGAAACGTCTGCATGTGCCTGAAGTCCATTGCCCCACCCCTGCATCTACTTCGATAATACTGAACAAAGCTTCATTTCGTTCATATTGAATAATATACCACGTCCCATTATGCTTGAAAAGTAGGCGACCTGCTCGTACAGGCTCTATTCAAAGTCAGGTAAGAGCAGCCATCGAGGGGTGGCTATGGCAAGGCCCCTTACCTGCGGTCCCTCGATACACGCAGGCAGAAGGGTGGAGAGCAGAAGAGAAGGAGAAGATGTGGGGACACCCCACACCCCGGCAGGGGCACTCCCCTGCACCCCTTTTTGCGAGCTTGAATTGACCCTGCCTGCTCGGAGGGAACGAAGCGGATATTGATGGGTGTGAGGCCAGATGAGCGTTGAGCTTATAGAGTGGTATACCGACCTTGAGGCCGCGATGTCGGCGGCTGCCAGGTCACCCAGGCCGGTGTTCATCGACTTCTGGTCGTATGGGTGAGCGGGGTGCGCGCAGCTGGAGGCTGTGACGTACCCCAACGCCGAGGTGGCGCGGCTGCTGAACGCCGAGTTCATCCCGGTGCGCATCAACACGCAAGACCAGCCGGAGGTAGCTCGACGCTTCCACCTCATGTGGTCGCCCATCCTGGTCGCGTTGAACCACCGCGAGTTCCCTTTGCACCGAATCGTGGGCTACCTGCCGCCCGCCGAGATGTTGGCGCAACTGCACTTCATTCGCGCCCTCAACGAGATACGCAGCGCCCGGCCCGCCAATGCTCTTCAAATATTCCGGCAGCTATACGCCGAGTTCCCCCGCGCGGAAGTCGTGCCGGAGGCCATTTACTGGGAAGGCATAGCCGCATACCGGCAAAGCAAGAACAAAGAGGACCTGTGGGTAATCTGGCGGCAGCTTGCCTCTGACTACCCCAATAACATATGGGCCGCCAAGACTACCCTCTTGCCCGAGGGCAATATGCCCTGATTTCAAAGTGTTGATGTAATCTGGGCTGCCTGGCAATCGTAAACGGTTGGCTGACGTGTGCAAGAGAAGGTCTTTGTCATTCTGAACGCAGTGAAGAATCTAAAGACGCTGGAAGGGCGATGCTGTTGAACATCGAGAACCATGGTAGTGACGTTCAACGTTTCGGTAACGCTAGCATCTTAGATTCTTCACTGCGTTCAGAATGACAGGGGGAGACTTTGGGTGCTCGTGTTAGGCCGCTCGCCGTTTGCAACTACACATGGAAAGAGAGAAGTTACCCACCATGCAGACCCGCTATGACGCCAGGACGCTGATATGCATCGGCCTCACGCTCGTGCTGTGGGCGTCGGCCTTCGCGGGCATCCGCGCCGGGCTTTCGGCCTACGACCCGGCTACGATGGCCCTGCTACGGTTTGCTGTGGCTTCCGTGGCGCTGGCCCTCTACGGGGTTGTGGCGCGGGTGAGGCTGCCCGCCCGGCAAGACCTGCCACGGCTGGCCATCGCGGGCTTCCTCGGCATAACCGTCTACCACCTGGCCCTCAACTATGGCGAGCGGAGCGTGGCTGCCGGGGCGGCAAGCCTGCTGGTAGCCTCCGCGCCAGTCTGGACCTCGCTGCTGGCGACCTTATTCCTGGGCGAGCGGCTCAGGCTCCTCGGCTGGGCGGGCATCGGACTCAGCTTCCTCGGCGCGGCGCTAATCAGCCTGGGGCAAGGCGACGGGCTGAGCCTGGAGCCTGGGGTGGGGCTGGTGCTGCTCGCCTCCCTCGCGCAGAGTGCCTACTTCGTGATACAGAAGCCCGTATTGCGCACCTACCGGGCCATAGAGGTCGTGTCCTACGTCACCTGGGTGGGCACGCTGATGCTGCTCGTCTTTCTCCCCGGGCTGGTAGCCGACGTGCAGGTCGCGCCGCTGGATGCGACCCTCGCCGTGGTCTACATGGGCATCGGGCCGGGGGCGGTGGCCTATGCCGCCTGGGCCTACGTGCTCTCGCGCATGCAGGCGTCCAGGGCCAGCAGCTTCCTCTATATCGTGCCGGTGATAGCCTTCACCATCGCCTGGTTCTGGCTGGGTGAGGTGCCCACATACATGTCGATAGCGGGCGGCGCGCTGGCCCTGGCAGGCGTGGCGCTGGTCAACAAGAAGCCGGGCCAACCCAACAGCAAGGACCCGGCTGCCAGCATCCGCGAACAAGGTGTTTCGATCAAGGTTTAACCTTGTTAGAAGCTGTCTCAAGGGTGACCACATAGAAAACCAGCACCCAAGCCCCTTTTATGTCATTTCGAACGCAGTGAGAAATCTCGTCCTTTACCGGGATGTTCCCCTTTTCTCATGGGACTCTGTGCTGTAAGAAAGGTGATACCTGGGTGCTGGAGGACGAGATTTCTCGCTACGCTCGAAATGACAAGGTGGGGCTTGGGTGCTCAGGTTTGGTTATCTTGTCGTTAAGTTCGCTTCTAGATAGCAGCCCCTTCAAGCGCCCGGTCTAAGAACCGCCCCGTGGACGACTCGGCAACGCTCGCGACCGCCTCCGGCGTGCCCTCCGCGACGACGTACCCGCCCGCCTCGCCACCTTCCGGCCCCAGGTCGATGATCCAGTCGGCGGCCCGAATCACATCGATGTGGTGTTCGATGACCACGACGGTGTTGCCGCCATCGACCAGGCGCTGCAACAGGTCGAGGAGGCGGACCACGTCGGCGGGGTGCAAGCCGGTAGTTGGCTCGTCCAGCAGGTAAAGCGTCCGCCCAGTCGTGCGACGCGCCAGTTCTTTGGCCAGCTTGATACGCTGGGCTTCCCCGCCGGAGAGCGTATTGGCGGGCTGCCCCAGTTGCAGGTACCCCAGACCTACCTCGGACATGAGGGATAGGCGGGCCGCCACCGCAGGCACGTCATGGAATACGGCCAGCGCCTCCTCAATCGTCAGGTCGAGTACCTCGGCGATGTCGTAACCGCGATACCGGACGGCGAGCACTTCCTGTTTGAACCGCCGCCCCTTGCAAGCCGGGCAGCGCACCAGGACGTCCGGCAGAAAGTGCATATTCACGGTGAGGGTACCCACGCCTTTGCAGCGTTCGCAGTGCCCGCCCGGGACGTTGAACGAAAAGTGGCCGGGGGTCAGGTGTCGGCCACGCGCCTCGGACGTCTCGGCGAACACCTGGCGAATCGGCGTAAAGGCGTCGGTATAGGTTGCCGCGTTGGAGCGGGACGTGCGCGTAATAGGCGCCTGGTCAATCGAAATAATCTTGTCCAGGTGCTCCCAGCCCTCGATGGCGTCATGCTTGCCGGGAGCTTCGGTCGCGCCGTTGAAGCGCTGGCGGGCAGCGCGGTCGAGAATGTCGAGCATCAACGAGGACTTGCCGGAGCCGGAAACCCCCGCGACGGCGGTCAGGGTCCCCAAGGGTATGTGGACCGTGACATTCTTCAGGTTGTGCTCGCGCGCCCCGCGAATGACTAGGCTCTTCCCATTGCCGGACCGCCGCCGGGGGCCAGGCATAACCACCCTGCCCGATAGGTAATCGCCCGTGACCGAACTCGTGCAAGCCGCGATTTCGGCTGGCGTTCCCTCCGCAACGATGTACCCGCCGTGCTGGCCCGCGCCGGGGCCAAAATCGAGCACGTGGTCCGCCGCTCGGATCATCTCCAGGTCGTGCTCTACCACCAGGACGGTGTTGCCCAGGTCGCGCAGTTGTCGCAGCACGTCTATCAGCCGCCCTGTATCGCGCTGGTGCAGGCCAATCGTCGGTTCGTCGAGCACGTACATCACGCCGGTCAGACCCGAACTCAGGAGCGCGGCCAGCCGCAACCGCTGGGCTTCACCCTGTGATAGGGTGGGGGAAGAACGCTCGAGGGTCAAATACCCCGCCCCTACTTTCACCAGGCGGCGGATGCGCTCGCTCAGGTCGTCAATAACCGGCTGGATGACGTCCCTTTCGCTCCTAGGCACGACACCTGGCAGCCCCTCTATCCACGTGTGCAGCGCGGTAAAGGGTATTTGTGATAGGTCGATGATGCTCGACCCGGCAACCGTGACCCTGCGGCTTTGCTGGCGCAGGCGGTGGCCCTCGCAATCGGGGCAGGTCTGCATCACCATCAGTTGTTCGATTTTTTCGCGATATTCGGCGTCCTGCGCGTGTTCCTGGTAGCGGCGCATCAGGGCAGTTACGACCCCCTCGAACCGTCCCTGGTAGACGGTCTCCGGCGGCTCTACATGTGGATAGTGGCGTCTAAACTCGCGGCCGTGGACGCCATATAGAAGCAGATCGCGCTGTGCCTGGGTAAATTCCCCGATGGGCGTAGCCGGGTCGAAGGCCAACCCGTAGTGTTTGGCGGCCAGTTGCAGCGTCTCGATATGCCGGGTGATTTCCTGCGAGACCCAGCGGACCACGCCGCCGTCAGGGATGCTGCGCACCGAGTCGATCAGCAGGGACAGGTTGGCGGCGTGTACGACACCGAGGCCGGTGCAGGTCGGGCACGCGCCTTCGGGCTTGTTGAAGGAAAAGTGGGCCATGCCCAGTTCCGGCACTGACGCACCGCAGTGGGGGCAGGGATAGGTCTCGTCGGCGTCTCCTCCAGCCTCTTCAGCGGAGTCTGCGTCCCATAGCTCAAGCTCGGTGACGTTGTGAGAGGGTGGAACAGCCTGACCGCAGGTGGGGCAGGGCTGTTGGCCGATGCGGGCGAACAGTATGCGTAAGTAGGTGAAGACTTCCGTGACGGTGCCCACCGTGGAGCGTGGGCTGTGGTTGGTCAAATGCTGGTCGATGCTGACGGAAGGGGACAGCCCTTCGATGCGCTCGACGCTTGGCTTCTGCTGGTAAGTCACCATACCGACCGATTCGAGGTATTGGCGGATCGCCTCCTGGTGCAGGGTGTCAAATGCCAGGGTCGATTTGCCGGAGCCGGACAGCCCGGTCAATACGACGAGCTTGTTCCTGGGAATACTCAGGCTGATATTCTTCAGATTGTGAAGACGCGCGCCTTTAATCGTGATCGTGTCTTGCATGCTCTGTTTATCATCCTCCTACCGTTGCATCTTAAAAGAAAAATCCCACGGGCACATCCTTAAGTGGGATTTTTCTTTTCTCAGCGAGAACGCGGCACATCACGCCATTATAGCACTTTCATCTTCCCGTTCTTTACACCCTCCCGGTTCCGTCCCCTTCGTCGTCCGGCGTCCCATAACTAGAGGCCTTATCATAAGACAAATAGTCGAACATTAGCATCGAAGCGCCGCCTATGTCATTT
>DASVQO010000563.1:0-8765 GCA_036389075.1 Chloroflexia bacterium
TCGTAATGTACAATAGCATCCTTGTACCGGGTTTTTAGATCCTTCGCTACGCTCTGGATGACAGGGGGGAGTATGGTCCCGGTGGCCTGCATCCGAGCAGCCGTGGAATTTTGTGCGTGGCTATGGGTTGGTGGCGGTGCCAAGCTGCTGCGTCTCGACAAGTTCCAGCCTCGTGGGCAGGGCACCTGCTCTGAGTATTGCTACTAAGCGTCTCGCTTCAGCTTCATTCAGCCCCGTGATTAGACCTTCTCCCGAGGGGATCGCGCCCTGTATCTGGGGGGAGCTAATTACCGTTTTGTCCAGCAGGATGGGCATGTACTTGCCTATGTTGCTGGCAGTGAAGTCAGCGAGCACGCGGGCTCCCTCCTCGTTGAGAGCAAAGTTCACCTCTGGCTGGCCCGTCAACTCGTTGGTCTTATACGTGACTTTGTCTTGCACTATTTCCCTGCCGGTAATGAGGGTCCGGTACGTCTTCAAGTCCTGGGGAGCGCCCTCTTCGAAGGTGGGCGCTCCTTCGCTGGTGACCACTATCGCGCCCTCCGCCAGGGGCTGGTCCCCGCCATCGACAATCTCGAGGAAGCCGTTGCGTGTAAGCTCGCGGCCGTTGTCCTGGGTGTTGTCCTTGCCGCGTAGCTCCACGATGAGCAGGTCAGGCTCCTCGGCGCGCACGACGGCGTTGGCGACGCCCATCTCCCTGGCGCGGGCCTCCATCACGCGGCGTGCCTGCTCCTGCACGTCAGGGGTGATTGCCTGGTCGGCGTCTAAAGGCACCATCTTCAATATGAGGGCCTCCCCAGGCTCGAGCGGAGTCTTGGGCGTGGGTGTAGGTGAGGCAGGCGGGCCTACGTTACATGCGGTTAGCACGATGAGCAGGAGAATGGACGGCGCAAGGTAGCCGAGCAGCTTCGTTTTCAAAAAAGGCTCCTTTCGAGTTTTGGATTTTAGATTTTAGATTTTGGATTTGTCGGGGTTTTATGGCTTTGGAAGCTACGATAGGACTACAGGCATATCAAGGAACGCGCCATAGGCGTTGGCTGCTGTGGTTATGGCGGCGGTCTCTGTGGGGGTAAGGGGGGTGAAGGTCCGGGTGGTGAGGGTTACGGCGTTTCCGGCGAGCGTGCGCTTCCAGGAGCCTACTGCCTTGCCGTCTGCGACGATCAAGTTGCCCAGATAGAAGACGGTGTCCTTGGGGTCGGGGCTTCCCGGCCGCGTGGGGTCGGCCAGGGCGCTACGGTCTGCGTAGGCGACGCCATACTCATCGAAGTTGGGCAGCAAATGCGCGGTAGGTGTCGGGTCGTTGGCGAACGGGGTGGATTGGGCGGACCAGTAGGTCTGGCCTTCCCTTACTTCCTGGGTGAGCTGGGATTTTACCGCTCCGAGGCCGGCTTTAGCGTCGGTGGCGGTGAGGCCGGACCACCAGACAAAGTCCTTCACCGTGGCGGGGCCGTGGCTCGTGAAGTAGCGCAAGGTAAGCTCGGCGAGGGCCTGGTCGCGGGGCAGGGTCCTGGCTGCCGGCGCTCGCTCGTCAAGGAGGGCGTAGGTGAACTGCTTGCCCCGTTTCGGGCCGCTGCACAGGATGCCTTCAAGCTCGGCGTGCATGATTATGTAGGTGAGGCGCAAGAGGTCGCGGGTGTCGATACCGGCCTGTTGCAGCGCCGCCCCAAGCTCGGGACGGGTAAGCTGCTTGCCACCCTCCAGGGCTTTTGCCAGAACGTCGTGGCTGTGGGAGAAGGTGGCGTCGTCCAGTTCGAGCTTGCGGTACTGGTAGGCGTTGGCCGCATGGGCGCGTGGGGCGGTGAGGGCGAGCAGCCAGCGAATATCGGCTGGGGCGACAAAATGCCAGGTGGGCCGCATCACGTGGGTGCGCAGGATAGCCCCGTCCTCGAACGCCCGCTCCACGTCTGCGTCTCGGGCATCCCGCAAGCGCAGGCCGAGCGCCCACTTCGCGGCTGGGTAGTCCTGGGCCTGCACGGCACCGAGCCAACTCACCACCTCCTCCGGCCTGTCGAACCTAGCGCCCCCAAGCCCCTGATTATGCAGCCGCAGGCGCGCAATATCCATATCCACCATCCCCTGGCCTCTCCTTCCAAAATTCCAAATTCTAGATCCTAAATTCCAAATCTCAGTCAGTGCGGCGCTTTTTCTCCCGCTTCCACGCGCACCGGGAGCGTGTTGTGGGGCGGGGGGTAGGGGCAGTTGTAGCGGGGGCTGTAGGCGCAGGAAGGGTTGTATGCCTGGTTGAAGTCGAGGATGTAGCGGTTGTCGTCGCGGCGGGGCACGTCGAGGTAGCGGCCCGCGCCGTAGGTCTCATGGCCGGTGGTGGCGTCTTTGAAGGGGAGGAAGAGTTCGTCGTAATCGGGGTGTTCGGGCACCATGCGATAGGCGGTGAGTTGGTGCTCTTGCCCCTCGACCGTGAAGCGGAAGGTGCCGTAGACGTCGAAGTCGCGCAGGTCGCCTATGGAGGTGGGGAGCTGCACGCGCAGACCGGTGCCGGGCACATCGCGGTCCAGGGTGGCCTCAACGCGCCAGTTGGGGTTGGGCGGGAAGTATAGAGGCCCCTGGAAGCCCTCCGGTATGGGGGAGCCTCGCCAGTTGAAGCTGTTGAGGTAGTAGTCGGCGGCCTCTTCACGGGCGGCTTCGAGGGTGGCCCGCCAGGTGGCCTCGTCAAAAGTGTCTTGCATTGGTGCGCTCCTATACGTTCTTACTATCAGCTTTCGAATACCTTGCCTTTTTCATACGCTCCAAGCAGCGTGTAGCTGGTGGCATAGTCGTCCAAAGTTCGGCTGACTTCGCGCTCGCTAGTCTGCGGGATTTCCATGTCGATCCAGAAGACGTACTCCCAATCCGTGCCGGGGATGGGCCTCGACTGTATCTTGGTGAGGTTCACGTTCAGTTGGGCCAGCGCGCTCAAGAGGTGCGCGAGGCTTCCAGGGCGGTGTTTGAGTTGAAGGATGTAGGTGAGTTTGTCATGCTTGCGGTTGAGGTGGTCGATTACCTGGCGTGTTGGTGAGACGCAGAGGAAGCGGGTCATGTTTTGCGCCACCGTCGCGATGTCCGCCGCAAGGACCGCCACGCTACCATCCTCGGCCAGCGCCTTGCTCCCAATTGTGGCTATGCCTGGGTCGTCACGGTCGAGGACTAGCTGCTTGCCTGCCGAGGTGCTGTGGGTGGCGTGAGCGGTGAGGCCGTGTTCCTGGATGAAACTAGCGCATTGCAGGAGGGCCTGGGGGTGGGAGTAGACTTCTCGGACCTGTTCGAGTCGCGCCCGTTTCAGCCCGATGAGGTTCATCTTGATCTTCAGGCTTGCCTCGCCCAGTATCTTGAACTTGTCCTCGAACATGATGTCTATAGTCTCGTGAACGTCGCTGCTGTTTGAGTTCTCTATCCCGAGCAGGCCGACCGCCGTCGTATCGGCTCTGAGACGGGCCGCTACCTCGGAAAAGGAGCTACATGGTACAAGCTCGGACTCCCCGGGGAAGAGCTTGTTTACCAGGACCGCGCTAAAGGAGCCTTCCGGGCCGAGATAGTACACTCGTCGTGATGGTGGGGGTGCAGCGTTCATGGGTGACAGGCTTTATTCAAGGTCATCAAAGCCCCATATAAGAACCATATAGCAAAAAAGCGGCACCCAAAGCTCGCATATGTCATTTCGAGCGTAGCGAGAAATCTCGTCCCTCAGCACCCAAGTATCACCTTTCTTATAATATCGAACCTCTAATATAGAACCTCATGAGAAAAGAGCAACATCGTGGTAGCGGACGAGATTTCTCGCTACGCTCGAAATGACATATGCGAGCTTTGGGTGCTCATATCGCGCGATGCTTGATAGGAATGGTTTCCCATGATGCATGCTAGGGTAGCCGCAAGGTGCGGCGCACCCGCAGGGCGACACGCACGGGTAGGGCACTTAGCAGCCGCTCTTGACGTTGGATGATGCGTTCCAGGCGGGCGATGTGCTTGTTTTTTACGTCCAGGGCGGCCTCCACCTCCTCGATGTAGCGGTTCTTGCCGTACATCATCGCCTGTAGCTCGTGGGTTGCCGCCTCTTTGCCTCGCAGGGCTTTGTTGAGCCGGTCGATCTCAGCGCGTAGCTGTGTGGCGCTCTCGTTTTCTGTATCGCCGGCTGCGTCTGCCGGATCACCAGGTGTAGCCCCATCATTGGTGGGTTGGGGGAGGACGGCGGGCGCGGCGGTGGTGGGTGCCTCGTCCGTGGCTTCGACCGAAGCTTGCGGCTTGCGACCCAACGCTACCAGGAGTTGCTTGTTGCTTTCGCCGTCGATGAACACCGACTCGAAACCGGCCTCCTCCATGAACTTCTGCATCTCCTGGGGGGTGCTGAACTGGCTGACGTGGCCGGGGCGCTTGTGGGGCGCGTAGGTGTCGATGATGCGGCGGAATTCCTCCCACGCCTGGGGAGCGAGGATGTTGTAGGTGTCGAAGTAGGCCCGCCCTCCCGGTTTGAGCACGCGGAAGGACTCGCGCAGGTAGGTAAACATCTCAAGCTTGTCCACGTGCATGAAGACGATGGTGCAGTAGACGCAGTCGAAGTAGTTGTCGGGGAAGATGGAGAGGGTGTTGTCGGGCTGCTCGTAGAGGTGGACGTTGGGCATGCCCTCGGTGCGTTTGGCGGCGTAGGCGATCATGTTGCCTGAGATGTCCGCGCCGTGCCACTCGCCGCAGTGGGGGGCAAGCTCGCGGCCTATGCGGGCCACACCGCAGCCTATCTCCAGCACCCGGTCGTCGGGGCCGATTTCGAGCACTTCGCGCAGGAAGGCGGCGGTTAGCTGGCCGTTGCTGCGAATCTCGTCCTCGTCCTCGATGCAGCACACGTGGTAGCTCGCCTCCGGGAAGGAAGCGCTGAGATTGTTCCAGATTTGCTTGTAGTCCTTCACTCTAACCCCTCCGCTGTGTAGTCATGCCCCGGTATCCCGCCCTGCCACTAAAGTGGCGGGCTGGCAAGTAGCGAAGTCTCCTGCGGAGACTATCCTATCGTTCCTCAGTCTCCGAAGGAGACTTTGCCTCTTGTAAGCCCGTGGCTTCAGCCACAGGGCGGGGTGGCAGGGCGGCGTCCCCTAGCAGGGGCAGCAACTCCTCCAGAGACTCTATGCGCGGGCAGTCGAGCGACGTGTCGCGGCGCGCGCCTTCGCGGTCTAGCAGGACGCCCTCTATGCCGGCAGAGCGCGCGCCCAGCACGTCCGAGATGTAGTTGTCGCCCACGTGGATGGCGTGGCGGGCAGGGACGCCCGCCCTCGCCAGCGCCTCGCGGTAGAGGCCGTAACCGGGCTTGGCCTCGCGCTGCACGGTGGATACCACCATGAAATCTATGTACCGCCCCACGCCGAGCGGCAGCAGCACCTTGCCTATCAGCATGCTGCCCCAGTCGGATATGACGCCGACAGTGTACCCCCGCTCGCGCAGGGCCACCAGGGTGGGCAGCACGTCGGGGTAGAGCTTCCAGGCGCCGGGGGCGAGATAGCATTCGTAAACACCGGCGGCGCAAGCTTTCAGCGTGGCCTCGTCGGCTTCTACCCCCGCCTCGCGGTAGACGGCAGAATAGAACCCGGTCCACATCTTTTGCACCCGGTCGTCGGAGGACCACAGGTCGGGGTCGCCGCGCTGCGTGTGGTGCAGGAAGGCTGAGGCGCGAGGCACGGCCGCTTCCAGCGCGGGCATAGACACGTGCAGGTCGTGTTCCCGCCCCACCTCGTAGCAGAGGGTAGGTAGCGAAAGGTCGGAGTAGATGAGGGTCAACCCCGCGTCGAGGAAGACCGCGCGGACGTGCTCGAACATGGGGCGGTCAGCGGACAGAGCCGGAATGCTCCTCCTGGGGTATCTCACCCGGGGCTTTAGGGAGCGGGCCGGTCCTGAAGCGTTGTATGCGGCGGCTGAGCGGCACAGGGTCGGGCGCGCCGGCGGGTGCGGGGTTGGTCTGCGACAGGTCCAACTGTTCCAGTTTGTACACCCCGTACAGGGCCGCGACCAGCACCACCGCGCCCACGACATATCCCTCAAGCAGGTCGGCCTGCATCACCACCAGCGCGGCCACCCCAAGCATGCCCTGTATCAGGTAGAGCACCATGACCGCCTCTCGCTTCGTGTAGCCGAGGGCCACCAGGCGGTGGGAGAGGTGGTCCTTGCCGCCCCGGCTGATGGGGATGCCCCGGCGGATGCGCGAGAGGGTGACCAGGGTGGTGTCGAACAGCGGCACGCCGAGCACGAGCACGGGCACCATCCAGGTGACGATGTCGAAGTTGGCGGGGAAGCGCAGCTTGATGCCCACGGCGGCGAGCATGAAGCCCAGGAAGAGCGAGCCGGTGTCGCCCATGAAGATGTAGGCGGGGTTGAAGTTGTAGTAGAGGAAGCCGAGGCACGCCCCCACCAGCACCGCCGCCATCGGGGCCACCAGCAGTTGGTCGGTGAGCGTGGCGATGAGGAAGAAGAAGACCGAGGCCACCGCCGCCACGCCACCGGCAAGCCCGTCCATGTTGTCCATCAGGTTGAGGGCGTTGGTGATGGTGACCACCCACAGCACGGTTGCGCCGTAGTTGAGCACGTCGTTGTGGAGGAACTCCACCGAGATGCCGGAGTAGAAGAGGAGTGAGGCGGCCACCACCTGCCCCACCAGCTTGGCGACGGGCCGCAAGCCCCACTTGTCGTCCCACACGCCCAGCATGGACATGAGGGTCGCGCCGATGAGGATGGAGGCGGTCTGCTGGACGTACTGCAAGTGGCCGAACAGCACCAGGCTCACGATGACCGCCACGTAGATGGCCGCCCCACCCAGCAGCGGCACGGGATTAGCGTGTATCTTGCGGGCCGAGGGCGCGTCCACCACGCTGTACCTGTGCGCCACGCGGCGGGCCAGGGGCGTGGCTACGAAGGTGAACACCATGGCCAGCAAGAAGATGAGCAGAAGGGGGCCGATGCTGATGTTCGGTTGTGGGTTGAGCAGTTGGTGCATGATGTTTGTGCGTGGCCGCTAGGGCTGCGTCTGCTGGGTGTCCGTGGTCGTCTGCGGAGGCTGCTGCTGTTGTGTGTTAGGCATATTGAACTGGCCGTAAGGCTCCAGCGCGGTGGCCCTCACCAGGCCCTCCGTGGGGTAGCCGGGGCGGCCTAGCTTGCTGTAGACGTAGGCGATGCCGTAGTTCAGCATCGCGGCCAGGTGGGCGCGTCTCGCCATTTCGGGGTCGAGCCAGGCGGGAGCGGCACTGGCGACCTGCACGCCCGCCCAACTGGGGTCCTGGAACAGCTGCGTCAACTGCTCGCTCGACACGAACGGGTCGGTGCTGTTATACACGCCCCGCTCCCGCAGGTAGGCCGTCACGTCCTGCTCGGTCTTGATAAGCTGGTTCTCCAGGGCGACCATGACCGTGTTGGTTAGGACGTTGGTCACCGTGGTTTCGGGCAGGGTGGTGTTGGTCTTTGTGTAGGGCGCGGTGGCTTCGAGCAGGGCATCGATGCGGGTCGCGAAGTTGCCGTCTATCACCAGCAGAGGGTCGAGGACAATGGTCTCGGAGTAGGCGCGGCCCACGTCGAGCATCAGCTTGCCGTAATCGGTCTCGCCCTCGGTGGGCAGCGGCTGGCCCTTGTCCAGCAGGTTGCGAATCAGCCCGGCACGCTCGCCGGTGAGTTGGGAGCGGATGAAGGGCGTGCGGGCAAAGGTCGGGTCGAGCTCCTGCTGAGAGTAGTTGAGGGTTTCTATCGCCTTGCTGAACTGGTTGTTGCGCGCGTACGCCACGGCCAACTCGTCCCTTATCTGGGCGTTGCCGGGCGAGCGGGAGGCCGCGTTCTCCATCTCGCGCACGGCGGGCTCGTTCTTAGACGGGTCGTTGCCCCCCTGGGGGTCGGCCCACCAGAGGTAGAGGCGGCCCAGGTTGGCGTAGTGGTCGCTGTTCAGGGGGCTTAGCTGGTTGGCTTTGCGCAGCACCTGCTCGGCGTTTTGCAGCCTGATGACCTCCTCTTGCCTGCGGGCGGTGTTGTTCCTGCTGGCAATAGCGGGGTCGGTGGCCTCCTTGGCGTTGTCGGGGTACTCTCGGAAGGTGCGAGCGTTGCCCTGTATCTCGTTGCGCGCCTGCTTTGCGAACTCGAGCCAGGCGCGGCCCAGGAACAGGTAATAGTAGTCCTGCTCCGGCTGCATGGCGATAGCCCGCTCGTAAAGCTTGGTGGCTTCGTACCAGCGTCCCGCACTGTCGTAGCCCTGGCCCTGCTTGTAGATAGTATCGGCTTGCACGCCCGAAGCGTTCCAGACTAAGCCCAGGAAAAGCGCGCCCATCATGAGGATCGCGTACAGCACCAGGAACACGGGGTTGGTCACCATATCGGCGCCAATGCTGCTGTAAGCGCCGTTGCCATCTCGCCCGTCCCGGCGGCCCGTCGAGCCGCGAGCGACACGCGCCCCGGGCCTCTGCCTGTCGCTGGCGGGTGGGGTGGAGCTTGCGCGAGACTGGCCGTTCGACCCGGCGTTGGCGCCGCCCCGGCCCCTGGAGCCTTGCGAGGCGCGGCCGTTGTCGCCCTGCCCCACCTGCATGGTGGCAGTAGCTGTGGCGCGGGCTGCTCCCCTGCCTGCCGCGACGGGACGCGCCTCCTCCGCCCCCACGCCCTCGATGCCCGGTGCGGCCGCGGCTGAGGACACAGCGACGGGCACAAGGCCGTCTTCGGCTACGGTTTCGCGCCGCAGGTAGGGGTTGAGGAAGTAGGCGAGGACCACAAGCTGGGCGATAATCAGGTAGAAGTAGGTCCAGGTAGAGGCGATCTGGATGCCTGTC
>DASVQO010000564.1:0-18228 GCA_036389075.1 Chloroflexia bacterium
TCCTTTTTCTATTCTCTAAACCTCAACTAACTTGGCGTGGTCCTTGGCGTCTTGGCGTCTTGGCGTTTCCGTCTGTGGCGGGAGCGGCTGCCCCGGCGCATGAAACCGATGACTCTAGATCGTCAGCCTACGTTCGGCCCCGCAATCGCCGCGACGTAGTTCTCCGACGACATGCGCAGGGCCGCGACTTCGTTCACGTACTCTGGGGTGAGCGCGTTGATGATGCCGGGGTAGCTGGTGATGTAGTCGAAGCCGAGGCCGTATAGCTCCATCTCGAGTATGGAGCGGGATATACCGTCGCTGGTCTCGAGGCGCAGGGGGAGGACGCCCGTCATGTAGCGCTTGCCGCCTTCAAGTTCTTCTTCCGGTATCGGCTCGGTGCGCATGCGCTCGATCTCGCGCTTGATGCTGTCTATCGCCTTGTTGACGTTGGAGGGGTTCACCCCCGCCCGCACCGCCCACGGCCCGCGCCCAATTCCGGCCTCGAAAGAGGAACCGGCGTAGTAAGCAAGGCCCTGTTCGTCGCGGACCGTCTTGCCGAGCCTGCCCATGAGGCCGATGCGACCAAGCAGCAGGTTCATCAAGTCGAAGGCGTAGTAGTCGGGATCGGAGCGGCGCATGGAGGGGAAGCCAAGCACGATGTCGTTCTGGGTCTTGCCCGGCACGAACTTGTGGACGCGGGTCTCGCCCACGGGCTGCGCCACGTCGGGGATGCCGTAGGGTTCTACCTCGCCCTCTGCGTGCCAGCCGCCGAACAGGTCCTGCGCCCGGCTCACGATGTCCTCCGGCTCCACGTCGCCTACCACCACCATGAGGGCGCGGTCGGGGCGAAAGTAGCGCCTGTAGAAGGCCAGCATGTCGTCGCGGCGGATGTTGTCGAGGGTGCTGAGGAAGCCCGCCACACGGTAGTGGAAGGGGTGACCGTCGGGGTAGAGCGCCTGGCGGAACGCAAGCTCGGCCACCGACCCGGTGTCGCTCTCCATCTCCACCAGGCCGGTGCGCAACTGCAAGCGCAGCTTCTCGATCTCGGCCTCGGGGAAGGAGGGCTGCAACAGCACCTCGGCTATCGTTTCCAGCAGGAAGCCGGTGTCCTCCTTGAGCGCCCTGCCGCCGGCCTCTATGAGCGTCTGGCCCGCGTCCACACCCACCGACGCGCCGCGGCCCTCGGTGTCCTCGTTCAACTGCTCGAAGGTGCGCCGCTCGGTGCCCCGGCGCAGCGACCTGACCGCGAACGAGGCCAGCCCGGCCTTCTCCGGCGGGTCGTACATGGCCCCGCCCTTGAGCGACACGCGGGCGACGAGCGACGGGATGGTTGGGTTGGGGTAAACCAGCACCGTCATGCCGTTGTCGAGCACGCGGCGCGTTATCGTATCGGGGCCTAACCCCCTGGTGGCCCTCTCTGCTACAGTCTGCATATTAGCTCTCCACTCCGCCGGGCGCGCCGTCCAGCGAGGCGTCCGTTGTGGCGCTTTCATCGTCGCTCTCTTCATCGAGCGGTATGAACCAGCCCACGGTGCGATTGTCGGCAGTGAAATACTTGCGGGCCACTCGCTGCACGTCCTGCGGCGTGACGGCGGCGAGCCTATCCAGCGCCTCGTCGTACATGTCCGCCGTGTGGATGCTCTCGAGGAAGCCGAACATGTACGCCTGGCTTGAGACGCTGTCGCCCGAATAGATGAACTGGGCGCGGGACTGCCGCACCGCCTTCTCCAGCTCCTCGGCGGCGATGTCGCCCTCTTGCAGCTTGCGCACCTGCTCGAGCAACGCGTCCTCTATCTCGCGCAGCGTGCCTTCGGGGTCGTCCGTCTGGCGGGCGCTGGCTCCGAACACGAACAGGTTGGGGTCCTTGTGCAGGGCGAAGTAGGAACCGGCGCTGACCGCTATCTCGGTCGCCACAAGCGCCTTGTACAGCCGGGCCGAGCGTCCCATACCCGCCCCACCGAAGCCGAGCGGCTTGGCGCCCGACAGCAGCGCGTCGGCCACCATGAGGGGGTAGATGTCGGGGTCGGCGGCCGAGGGGGTATGGTAGACGATTTCTAGCTGGGCGGTGGCCCCCGGGTGGCGCACGATAACGCGCCGCTCGCCCTTCTGCTCCGGCTCCACGCCGCGTACCTGGGGGATGTTCTGGCTCGGCTCGTAACCGCCGAACGCCGCGTCCAGCTTGGCGATTAGCTCGTCCGTATCGAAGTCACCCACCACAACCACGGTGGCGTTGTTGGGCGCATAGTAAGTCTTGTAGTGGTTGTAGAGGTCCTCGCGGGTCATGGTTTGCAGGTCGGACTTCCAGCCTATGATGCCGTTGCCGTAGGCGTGCACCTTGAACGCGGTGGCCGACACCTCTTCGTTGAGCATGTAGTCCGGCTCGTTCTCGTGCCCCTCGCGCTCGGAGATGATCACCGTGCGCTCCGATTCGACCTCGGCGGGGTCGAACAGGGAGTTCGCCATCCTGTCGGCCTCAATCATGATTCCGAGGTCGAGGCGGTCGGATGGGAGGGTCTCGAAGTAGGTGGTCCAGTCGTCGGAGGTAAAGGCGTTCAGCGTGCCGCCGTTCTCGGCCACCATCTGCATGATGCGGCCCTTGCCGAGCGTGCTGGTGCCCTTGAACATCATGTGCTCGACCCAGTGGGAGATGCCCGTGATGCCGATATGCTCGTCCCGCGCCCCCACCCTGTACCAGACCCAGAACGATACCACCGGGGCGGCGTGTACCTCTTTGGTAATCAACTTCAGCCCGTTGGGGAAGGAATGCCGCCGGAAGCTGCTCTGGCGATTCCCGTCGGCCACTGCCGGGGCCGGTAGTCCCGTGAGGGCATCCGGAGGCGCTTCCACGGAAGTCGCACTCTCCAATTCGATATTGCTCATGTTATGCCTTTCTCCTATTTTGTCCATTATGACCGCTCGTCATGTGAGACTCCATTATAACCGACGCGCACAGCCGAGGCATTTTGCTCTACCATACGGGGCTGCATTGAGGCCCGAGGGCAGGACCGCACGGCCCTCCGTTATCCTGCGTGTGGTTGGACCTTCGCCACGCGCGTTTGGCAGCCCCTTGTTGAGCACCCCAAATTCCCCTTTGTCATTCTGAACGCAGTGAAGAATCTCGTCCCCGGCACTCAAGTAACAGCTTTCTACTTGCCAACACCGCCGCACGAGAAAGGGGTAACATCCCGGTGTTGGACGTGATTCTTCGCTACGCTCAGAATGACAGGGACCGCCGGAGTCCTCCTTTTGGACTGCGGACTAAACCGCGACACAGGACGGAACCATGCCGGGCTGTCAGAGGGGTGTGTCCTAGAGATAGATAATTTTTGTAGCTAAAAATCACAGGCGGCAAATTTGCTCCTTTTGCTCTCAAGCCCTTGACTTTTCTGCTGTTTACGTGTATAATTAGCACAAGAGTTTCGAATATGTGGTAAACAGAGCCAAGTTATTGTGTTACAAGAAGTGAGCAAAGAGATGGCTAGAGAAGATCTGAAGATACTGACCAACAGGCCCGCTATCAACCACGAGCAGGCGGCTGAAGTGCTGTTCAACTGCGCTTCCCTGCTACAGATGGCCGGGGCCAACGAGTACCGCATCGCCCACTACCGCGATGCCGCCCGCACCATGTTGCGTCTCGGCCCGGTAGCGCTGGAAGCGGCGCTGAACGAAGAGCTATGGCCGCAGCTTGGCCTGGGCAAGAGGCTGGGCAACAAGGTACGCGAGTTGGTGCGCGACGGCGCTATGCAGTTCTACGTGGAGCTGCGCGCCGACCTGCCGCCCGCGGTGGACCAGCTTATGCGCGTGAATGGTGTAGGCCCCAAGCTCGCTACCCGGCTGCACAAGGAGCTGGGAGTGAACACCCCCGCCGAGCTTGCAGACGCCGCCCGCCACGGCCAGGTAGCCAAGCTGAGGGGCTTCGGGGCCAAGCGGCAGGCGTCGTACGCCCGCATCCTCGGACCCAACCCGCCCACCAGCCCCGCCGCCAGCACCATTCGCCTGCTGCCCCGCCAGGACGACGAGCAGGTCGATATGCCACAGGCTGCGTAAACGGACGGGACCGCCGAGGGGAATAAGAACGGTTCACCGCAGAGACGCAGAGGGCGCAGAGGTTACGCAGAGGTTAAGGTGGTGTTCTAAGCAGAAGGACCAGGGTACTGCATTTGTACCCTGGTCCTCTTTGTACTCTCCAAACCCTTAATACCTTGGCGTGGTTCTTGGCGTCTTGGCGTCTTGGCGTTTCCGTCTCAAGCCGCAACTAACAGCGAGCTGGGGCTCAGGGTAGCGACCACCTGTAGATGGTGAGGGCACCCTGCCTGTATACGAGATCGAAGCCGGGCCGCTCGATGCCGCAGTAGAGGGCGCCGAGGGCGGGGCGGCTGCCGGTTGGGAAGCTGGACTGCGGGGCGGCGGGGTCGTCGGGGCACTGGCGGGTGTCGATGCCGTCGAGTTGCAGGTAGGTGACGCCGTATTGCCGCGCCACCTTCTCTATCGTAGCCAGGTCGTCGTTTGGTATCATCACGGCCCGCCGCTCGGAGTACCAGTTTAGCTCCCAGGGGTCGCGGGTCATGATTACGTCCTGTGGGGTGGTGTTGTCGCGCAGCCATAGCATGCCCCTGGCCGTGCCCGTGGGCTGCACGTCCTCCTCGATTTGCTTGCCTATCGCGTCGAGCGAGGGCCAGAGCAGCATGGCCGCGAGGAGAGGCAGGAGCAACAGGCCCCACCTGCGCCCCAGGCCGTCGTTGAGGGCGGCCCGCAGCCGGTCCCAGGTCCAGAAAATGCCCCAGGCGAGCAGCATGTAGAGCCAGGGCACGGCCACCTGGAAGTACCGGCCCTCGTAGTGCCAGTACGTGAGCACGAACAGCCCGTAGAGCAGCACGCACAACCCGACCATGCCGAACAGCCCGGCCACGCGCCGTGTGGAAGCGGCCAGACCCACCAGCGCGCCCGTCAGGGGCAGGAGGCCGAACACGAAGTCGCTGGTGCCCTGCTGGCCGAGCACTCCCCTCTGCCAGACCCAACCCAGGTTCAGCCCTATTGCATCAAAAAGCGCCTGGTAGCCGAACTTGCCGCCGACCACCCACCTGAAGTTGGGCAATTCACCACCCACGTAGTACTTGTAAATGTCCTCCCAGTTGTGGCCGGGCCAGTAGCGGAGTATCCAGGCATCGTAGCCCTCGGTGCTGAAGAAGGGCTTGCCGAAAGCCAGCATGCTGCGCGCGAAGTAGGGGGCAAGCACCAGTGCGAAGGCTAACAGCATGGGCAGGAGGGCACGCCAGTCCAACCCTCGCGTGTGGAGCCTGCGAAGCCGCAGCCAGCGCGAGCCCGCCCACAGTAACAGGCCCAGCAGCAGGATAGCTCCACTCGGCTTGCTCCAGACCAGCAGCCCGGCGAGCGCCCCCACCCCAACCCCAACGAGCAGCCGTTCGCGCCGCCCGGTGGTTCGCTCTACCTGCACCAGGCCCTCGTCGCGCGCATCTTCAGGGGATATGTCGTGATAGGGGGAGAGGGCGTGCCATACCAGCCATGCAAGGGCGAAGAAGATGAGCGTGAAACCCAGGTCGTTGATCGGGTAGAGCACCGAGTTGAAGAAGTAGGGGTGCGCCAGGGTAAAGAGGCCCGCCAGCAGTCCTACCCGCGAGTCCCACAGCCGGGTGGCCAGCGAGAAGACCAGCCAGGCAAGCGCCAGCATCACCAGCAGGTTGGGCAGTTTCGCCACCCAGGTGAGGGGGCCGAACAGCGCGAAGAAGGGCGCGATACTAAGGGGTTGAAGCAGGGGCCAGGTCTCGGCGGGGTGGGAGAGGCCGGGGTGCGGGTCGTAGAACTGGGCCACGTAATCCACGGTGAGGCCCTTGCCCTGCACGAAGTTGCGCGCGATCACCGCGTTCTCTGCATAGTCGGCGTGGCCTATCCAGTCCACCTGCGGGAGCACCCACAGCGACACGAGCGCGTACAAGCCAAGCGCCCCCAGCATCAACCTGCGTGCGTTGGCTAGCTTGCCGAGCCGGTCAACCCAATTGGGCCAGCGCCTGAGTGAGCCGCGCTGCCAGTGCAACAGGGCCGCCAGTCCGAAGACGAAAGCCAAGGGGGTCAGGTAGGCGGCGGCATAGGGCCGGTAGAGCATCACCACGGCGAGCACTACGGCGGTAGCGGGCAGCACCAGGAAGTAGCCGAGGAGAGAAGGGAGTTGCAGCAGGAGATAGGCCAGCCCACCGATAAGCACGAGCGGCCACAGGAGGGCAGCGGGCGGCGGCAAGTTCAACCCATCGCCGCTTTGCTTCAACTCCACCCGCGCGATTTTCGCGCCCAGGGGGCGAGGGTCGCCGGGTGCGTTGAAGGTTGGGGTGTTCAGCACTATAGTGTAGGGCTGGGCAGTAGCGGCACCGGATAGGGTGAACCTGTAGGTGTCTAGGCTGTTGGTGAGGGTGACTACTGACGGCTCCACGAGCAACGCCGAGCCTTCAAGGGAGACACTCATCGTGGCAGGCTCGGAATAACCTGCCGGGCGGAAGCCCTGCGCCTGTACCAGGACCTCGGTGGGGTCCGCGGTGCCCGTGCCGTGGAAGGTAACAGTGGCACGCTCTCGCGTCCAGCGGTAGCGGTAGGTCAGGTCGGCCTCGTCTGAGTGAAAGCCGCTGATGAAGGCGGTGTCGCCCGCGTTGCCTATGTCCACCGCCTGCTCGCGCACGAGGTGGTAGGAGAGCAGTATCCACACCAGCCCCAGGAGCACGGGCAAGAGCCACAGCCCCAGCCTGAGCCTGCGCCGCGTCGCGGGGGTAGTCTTGATGGCCTGCGTCGTCATTTCGGCGGCTCCTGGCCCGCGGCCCAGTCTATAGCAATCGTGGTGGCACCGGGTGGAAGGGTGTCAATCACAAGCTGCCGGGAGGGGAACGCGGGCACGTCTGGGTCACTCAACCGGACGGTACCGTCCTCCGCGACCTGCGCCGTGAGCAAATCAACACCGTTCGCCGATGCGCCTCTCACGTCGCCCGGCAGAGTGAGGGTAACCCCCTTTAGCTCCCGCCCCGAGCCGTTATCGACCTTCAGCTGCCAGCCGCCCAGGCCGAGGAAGCCCTGCTCCACCCGCGTGGTAACGCTCATCACGTTGCGTTCGTAGGCGGTGATATTGGCTACCGTGTCGATCCAGAGCCTGCCCCGGTCCCGCTCCCGCGCGGCCGCTTCCACTACGCGCTGCCAGGACTGCCGGTCGGTGGCAAAGGCCGGGTCGTCCGCCAGTTGCTCAGGGTGCGTCCAGAAGGAGGTAGTGCCCCGCCTCGCCAGCACCTCGTCAATTACCCGCACCCCACGGTCCGCGTCTATAGTCTGCCCCTCTGCCTCCTCGCCCGCCGTGCCGGAGGCCCCGCCCAGCAGGAAATCGGGCATGACCGATATGGCGGGGTAGACCTTCACCGCCCCCAGGGTGTACTGGTCTACCATGTCGAGGGCGTAGATGCGGGTGACGGCGCGTATGCCTTTGTTGTAGAGCATGTCGTACATGTCGGCCTTGAGCGAGTTGCTGCTGCGCCAGGGGAAGGCAAAGGTGGTAGGTAGAGGCACGTCTATGGCTTGAGCCGCGCGCAACCACTCGTCCGCGTCCACGATCATGGAAGGCACGTCGGAGCCTCGCACGTAGATGTGCCCAAAGGTGTGGGAGGCGATTTCGTGCCCGGCCGCTAGGAGCTTGCGCGTCTGATCGCCGAAGTACCAGGCGGGGTCAGTCTGGTAGGTGCCGAACGGGTCGTCGCTGTACCAGGGGTGCTCGGTCCAATAGTCGGTCTCCCAGCGGTTCTCGCGGCTCGCCCACTCGTAGGTGGGGTTGCCGGAGAAGATGCGCTCTTCGATGTTGCCGTCCAGCAGGTTATAGCCGGTGCCGTAGAAGGTCGCGCTGATGTGGTTGCGGGCGAACAAATCGGCCAGCCAGTCGGCCCCCTGCCGCATGTCCAGGCCGTGCTCGGCGGCGGCTGCCGGGTCGTGCGTCACCATGCCCTTTGAGTGGATTGCCCCTCCCATCGCCGTCTCCCAATCGAAGGAAAACGCCACCGCGCCCTCTCGCCCGTTCGGGTGCGCCTCAACGTGCACGCCGTCCATCCACAGCATCACCTTGACCACCTGTAGGGCGTCGCCGTCCAGGTTCCTGAGCTCAAGCCTCATGTGCGTCGCGCCAGCGGGGGCCGCGTGCTCCCCGTCCAGGAACTCGAACGAACCGGGCACCCGGGCATAATCGATGCGGCGCGGCAGGGAGTCGCTCCAGCCAACCGGGTTATCGAGATCGAGGGTGCTCGGCAGCCAGAGCAAACGGACCTGCGCGATGGCCGACCCACTTTCGCTCGGCGGGACCGCCACGCTATAGCGATATGTCGCCCCGGCTTGCACCCGCACCATGCTACTGGCAAGAACCGCTCCCGGCTCCAGGCGCACCCCCGCCTCGCCGACGGCGATTGGCGCGACAGTGCCCGTGAGATGCGTCCAGCCTGTGATGCCTGGGCTGGTGCCCCCGGTCACCTCAAGCTCGCCGTTCGCCAGCAAATTGGTGGGGCCAGCCACGTTGCGGAGGGCGTATTCGTGCAGTTGCCGCGTCTCCTGGCCCTTCGCGAAGATGCCAGCCAGCAGCGTAGCGAACAGTAGTAGCACGCTCAGCCCGGCCGTAGCCAACCACTGCCCCTTGATGCCGCGCCACACCCCTGGCGCGATGCCGAACCTGCCCAGGACAGCGAACAAGGCCAGCAGCGCCACTATCCCAAGCGCCACCGCGCCCACAGGCACCCCATATTCGCTTACCCAGGCACCGAGTCCCAATAGCTACCCCTTCGAGAATTTAGAATTTAGAATTTGCTTTAAGTCATCTCACAAACAACATCGCCAAATATGAGCTTCCAGGCCCCCCTATGTCATTTCGAACGCAGTGAGAAATCTCGTTCTTCAGCACTCAAATATCCCCTTTCCTACGATGCACAGTCACATGAGAAAAGAGCCACAGCCCGGTGTAGGACGAGATTTCTCACTACGTTCGAAATGACAAGGCTGGGGCTTAGGTGCCGGTTCTCCATAATTTTATTTTTGAGATAACTTCTAGTATTTTTCTAAATTCTAAATTCTAAATTCTAATTTCTCCTCAGCCAGATGAGCCAGCCGGTGATGGCTTGCGCCAGGTTCAGCACCAGGATGAGCAGGGACACCGCAATGCCCTGCGCCGGGGCGTAGCCTAGCTGCGTGAACGCCAGGGCCGCAATCGCGTCGCGCGTGCCGACCCCACCCACGGTTACGGGCACGAGGGCAGCGGCGGTGGTCAGGCCAACGAAGCCGGACACTTCGAGCGGCCCCAGCATGATGCCCACGGAGGCGGCCAGCAGCCACACGCGGAAGATAGAGATGGCGAAGCTTGCTAGGGTGAGCAGCCCCGCGTAGGCTACGGTGGGGGCATCGAGCGACCAGCCCTCCTCCGAGGCGGGGCCGGGGCCCCTGAACCGCGCCAGGCGGCGAGCCACAAAGTTAACGGCCCACGTGCGAGTGCGGTTCCAGGCCAGGAAGGCCACCGCCGCCACGCAAACCACCACCCAGGCGACCAGGGCGGGTGCCTGTCCCGCGAACCGCCCGCCGTACACCAGCACGCCCACCAGGCCCAGCACCGCCAACCCCGCGACGTCGAACAGCCGGTCGAGCACCGAGCTGCCCAGGCCGCGCGCCAGGGTGTAGCCTTTGCGCTGTACGTACCAGGCTTTTAGCGCGTCCCCGGCCTGCCCCGGTGTAAACGTCCCGGCTGCCAGGCCGATGCCGTAGATGCGCCAGGCCTCGCCCCACGAGAGCGGCACGTTCAGGATTGCCGACACGATGCGCCACCGCGCGGCCTTGACGACCAGGAAGGGCACGTAGAAGGCAATCGAGAGGGCCACCAGCCGGAAGTCGGCCCCTGCCAGGGCGCTCCACACCTTCTCCAGCGGCAGCGCGCCGCTCAGGTCGAGCCAGACGAGCAGGGCCACGAACAGCAACGTGCCCGCGATGCGCAACGCCCAGGCGCGGGTGCGGTTGCGAGGGACCGGGGGCTGAGAGGCGGGAGGTTGGCTTGTGGGGCCGGAGGTCAGCGCGCGTTGCTCGTCCGTGCGAGCGTGGGCTGAGGGCGAGCGGTCCGTGGGATTGGCGGCCGGTCTAGCTGCCATCCCCGCCCTTCGCCGTGTGTTCGCCGTGCCCGTCGCGCGCGCTCGTGCCGTGATCGCGCGTCCAGTTGCGCTGGCTGCTCTCGAAGCGCATGGCGGCGATCTGCTCCGAGATGAGGCCGAACAGGAAGATGAACAGGCTGCTCAGGATGAGCAACACGGAGCCGTTGGGTATGCGGTTGATGCCCCAGATGAGGATGTTCGCCAGCCCGTAGAGCATGCCGCCCAGGAACAGGACTATGCTGAAGGGCAGGAATATCTTCATCGGCGCGAACAGGGTAATCATGCGCAGGATGATGACTATGGCCCTGACCCCGTCGCGAACGATCCTGGTGTTGCTGCGCCCTGTGCCCTTGCGCGCCCTGATGGGCACGAACCGCACGTTGTACCCCGCCTTGATGAAGGCAAGGGTGCTGGTGGTGGGGTAGGAGTAGAGGTTGGGCAGGAGGTGGATGAACTCCATGATCATGTCGCGCTTCATGGCGCGGAAGCCGGAGGTGAGGTCGGGTATCTCGCGCCCGGAGAGGTATGTAGCGAGCCTGTTGAAGATGAAGTTGCCGAAGTCGCGTATCCAGGCGCTCTCCGAATCGCGGGTTCGCGCCCCAACCACCAGGTCGTACTCGCCAATCGGCTCCAGCACGCGCTCGATGTCCTCGGGAGGGTGCTGCCCGTCCGCGTCAAGCAGGAGCACGACGTCGCCGGTGGCGTTACGCAGCCCTGTCTTGACCGCCGCGCCGTTGCCCTTGTTGTAGGGGTGGACCACCACCCGCGCCCCCGCAGTCCGCGCCACCTCGGCGGTGTTGTCCTTCGAGCCGTCGTCCACCACAAGTATCTCGGCCCTGGGGCGAAGCTCCCGTACTTTGCCAATCACACGGTGAATTGCGTCGCCCTCGTTATAGGCGGGGATAACGACTGTTAGGGTGTAGAGGTCCTGGGAGACGGCCACGCCAGGAGGTTGAGGTGCGGGCGCGGACACCAGGCCGTCCGGCTGGGGCTGTGCCTGCTGCACCTGGGGGACCAGGGTTTCAGGGGAAGAGGGTGGGTTGCCCAGGGGAACTTGGTTGCTCATAGAATGCCACACCACAGAGTGATGCCAGAGTGTCGCGCGCCGGGTCTTAGCGCCGGTGCGGACATGAGGAAATAGCTGTCACATCCCATAGTTGGCATTATACAGTAATGTTGAAAGCCTTATGATGAAGCCTAAAGTGGGGAAAAGTACGGGGTGTGGCGGATATGTGCCGAGCAGCCAGAAGAGGAAGTCGCCTTGAAGTTATAGAACTTTTGTGCTATAATTAGGCGTAGGCTAGCTGCCAATAGGCAGCATATTGCGGAGTGCGGGAGCTAATCCGGGAGGTACGAGGCTATGTGTGGAAGATACGATCTGAATGCAACGGCACAGGCTCTGGCTGAGCGTTTTGGGGTGCCCACGCGCGAGCTGAGTGTCCCGCTCAATGTGCCGGCGACTGGAGGAGTGCCGGCAGGATCCAGCGCCGAATGGCAGCCCAGGTACAACATCGCGCCCCGGCAGCATAACCCCGTGATTGTAGGAGCCTGTCGCGGGCAGGGTGGCCAGAATCAGCTTGAGTTGATGCAGTGGGGCCTGGTGCCTGCATGGTCCAGGGAACCGAAGGTAGCATATTCCACTATCAACGCCAGGGCTGAGACGGTGGTGAGCAAGCCCACATTTCGTAAGCCACTCTCCAGCCAGCGCTGCCTGGTGCCGGCTACCGGTTATTTTGAATGGGTGGAAAGTACGCAACAGGGCGGCCGGGCCAGCCTGGGTAAGCAGCCGTACAGGATCCACTTGCGCAACGAGGCGCTCAATGGGGTGGAAGGCATATTTGCATTCGCCGGGTTGTACGACATCTGGCAGGGGCCAGGCGGAGAGGAACTGCGCTCGTACACAATCGTGACGACCAAGGCAAACGACGCCCTCAGTGCTATTCACTCCCGCATGCCGGTCATATTGCCGGTGGACCTGGAGGAAGCGTGGCTGGACCCTAACAACAGCGATGCTGAGAAGCTGGTTTCGCTATTACAGCCCTACCCCCAGGAAAGGCTAAGTGCGTACCCTGTATCGAGGTTGGTGAACAGCCCCGCGAATGAGGGCCGGCAGCTTATCGACCCCTGGTACGCTCGCCCAGCAGTGGAAGGACAGCTTGCAGCCTAGCTGCCCGCGACGTTAGAGCTAACGTTGCGCCAGTCTTTGAGGGTTCTTTATCGCGAGGACACTCCCCTCGCGACAAAGAACCCTTATTTTGCACGAGCCAGGGTATGAAAACAAACCAAATCCAGCAACAAAAGTTGGGCTTATCTGCAAAGTACCGCCCGTGCGGGACGAGAGTGGCCCCTGTCATTCTGAGCCCTTCGGCTGCGCTCAGGGTAAACTCCGCGAAGAATCTAAGGAAGGTAGTACAGGGAAGCTGTTGAACGATACGTACTATGGTGCTGACATTCAACGTAGAGGTAAGAGCATCATCTTAGATTCTTCGCGGAGTTTACCCTGAGCGCAGCCGAAGGGCTCAGAATGACAGGGGCCAGCTTTGTTCGCTTCTCGCTTACAGTCTGAAGTGAAGCCCTAATCTCACAACCGCTCGGCCTCGGCACCCTTCACTGCCTATTCCCTGGCTGGTTCGAGCACGAACGCCTGGTAGTCGCAGACGCCCGCGCGAACGGGGTAGCTGTTTTTGAGGTCCAGGTCCGGCTCGAACAGGGGTGTGTATTCGTGGGGGCGGCGGATGTGCGCGCCTTCATCGGCCAGGTGCACGAGCGCGCCCAGGAAGTTGAGCGAGCCGCGCAGGGGGAGGGCTATGTCCTCCATCACGAGGGCGCGGCCGCCGGGGCTGAGCACGCGCTTGATCTCGCGCACGATGCCGCGCACTTCCTCGTCGCTCAGGTGGTGCAGCACGCCGGTGATGAGAATCTGGTCGAAGTAGCCATCGGGGTAGGTGAGGTTGCTCGCGTCCATGACGTGGAACTTGCCGCCGGGGAAGGTCTTACGGGCATAGCGTATGCGCTCCGGCTCGATATCGACGCCGTAGTACTCGTAGCCCGCCTTGATGAAGCTACCGGCAAGCTCGCCGGTGCCGCAACCCATGTCGAGCAGGCGGGGCTTGCGTGACTCGGCCTTCTCCACACGCCGGGCGCGGGGTATCAGTTCCTCGCGTATGACCCGCTTCTCGGCGCGGAAGTTGAACTCGAGTATGCGGCGGAAGAGGTTCCACAATTGGGGCTGGGCCGACAGCCGCCGCACCACTTTGCGCACGGGCGTCATCAGCGTCTCTATGAGGCCGTTTTCTCTCACGAAGCTTGCTCCCCCCCGCCCTCGAAGTACGACGCCACCACGCGCACTACCGTCGCCGCCTGCTCGTCGGTAAGCTCCGGGTACATCGGCAGGGTGACAATTTCACCGGCCATCTTCTCCGATTCGGGGTAGGCGCCCCGGCCCAGCCCCAGGAAGCTGTACGCCTCCTGCAAATGTATGGGGACCGGGTAGTGCACCATCGGGTCAACCCCGTGCTCCTTCATGTGGGACATGAGGGCCGCCCGCCGCCCGGCGTCCACGCGGATGACGTACAGGTGCATCGCCGTCTCGCCGTAATCGCGCACAGTTATGGGCCGCACCGGCGCACCTGCCTCCGCGAACAGGCGGTCGTACCTGGCCGCGTTTTCGCGCCGCCGGGCCGTCCACTCGTCCAGGTGCCGCAGCTTCACGCGCAGGATGGCCGCTTGCAGTTCATCGAGGCGGCTGCACACTCCTACGCGGACGTGGTTGTAACGCTCCCGCTGCCCGCCGTTCCTCAGCTCGCGCAGCACCTGGGCGAGGCCCTCGTCGTCGGTTGTGATGGCACCACCGTCGCCGTAGGCGCCCAGGTTCTTGGTGGGGTAGAACGAGAAGCAGGCCAATTTGCCTATAGAGCCCGCACGTTTGCCCCTGTAGGTCGCCCCATGCGCCTGCGCGGCGTCCTCTATTACCGGGATGCCGAACCTGTCGGCTATCCCCATGATCGGCTCCATGTCGGCTACCTGCCCGTAGAGGTGCACCGGCATGATCGCCTTCGTGCGCTCGGTAATCGCCTCTTGTAGCCGTGACGGGTCGAGGTTGCCTGTCTCGGCGTCGATGTCCACGAAAGCGGGAGTCGCGCCGCTCATGGAGATACCGAGCGCAGTGAAAGTGGCCGTATGGGTTGCAGTCAGCACTTCATCGCCGGGGCCGATGCCAAGCACCCGGCAGGCAAGGTGCAGGGCGTCCGTGCCGTTGGCGACCCCTACGGCGTACTTCGTGCCGCAGTGGGCCGCGAACTCCTCCTCGAAGGCGCGCACATTGTCGCCCAGTATGAAGTAGCTGTGCTCCATCACCCGCTCGACCACAGGCAGAAGCTCGCCCTTGATCGCCTCGTACTGCGCCCGAGTGTCATTTATGTAAAGCATAATCTCTCCATTTGGAATTTTGAATTGCGAATTGCGAATTGCGTTGAACACGAAGCAAATTCCAAATTCGAATTTCCAAATTCCAAATCACCAGTAGTATTGTCCTTCCTGGCGGTAGAACTCCACGGTGCGGCGGAGGCCCTCTTCCAGGCCGATGCGGGGGCGCCAGCCGAGGGCGCGCTCTATCTTGTCGTAGGAGCTATATACGTCGCCTATGTCTATCACCTTGCGCTCGGGGGGCCAGGGCACCAGCGTATAGGAGCCGCTGCCCGCGATCTCCACCAGCAGTGCCGTGAGGTCGAGGTGGCTGATGGGGGTGCCGCCCAGGTTGAACACCTGCCCGTTGGCCTCCTCGCTGGCACCCAGGCGCAGGAAGGCGTCCACCACGTCGTCCACATAGTTGAAGTCGCGTATCTGGTCGCCCGTGCCGTAGATGGTGATTTGCTCGCCCAGCACGGCCTTGCGGATGAAGTAGCCGATGAAGCCCATGCGGGCGTCCTTCACGTACTGGCGCGGGCCATACGTGTTCGTCAGGCGCAGGGAGGCGGCGCGCAGGCCGTAGACGTTGTTGTACAGGATGTGGTACCACTCGCCCGCCATCTTGTTGATGCCGTTCACGTCGGTGGGGTGCATCAGGTGGCGCTCGTCTATGGGCAGGTAGTCGGGCTTGCCGTACTGCTGGCGGGTGCCCGCGAAAATGACTTTGACTGTGGGGTTGTTGTGCCTGCACGCTTCGAGGAGGGAAAGCTGGCTGCGGCAGTTGATCTCGAGGTCGGTGAAGGGGTCCGTCATCGAGTCGATATGGCTGACCTGCCCGGCCAGGTTGAATATGAAATCGTGGTCCTGCACCAGGAAGTTCATCGTGGGCTGGGTGCGGATGTCGGCTATGTTCACTCGCAGGAGGTCCTGTATGCCCGCGATGTTGCGCCGGTTGCCGCCGTACTCGGGTATGAGAGAGTCCACCAGCATCACGTCCGCCCCGAGGAACACCAGCCGCCTCGCCAGGTTGGAGCCGATGAAGCCGAGGCCGCCCGTAATCATCACCCGCTTGCCCCGGTAAATAAGCTCGTAATCGGCGGGTGGGGGCTGGGGCTCCTCGTCGGGGGGTGGCTCGCCAAGCGGCCCCGTGTTCCAGGTCCAGCCCGGCCTCAACGCTTACCTCCCGGCGCTTTTTGCCTGGGCGCCTGTGCCCCGGCGCTCTCGCCCGCGGCCGCCGTGCGAGTGGACTTCATGGCGCGCTCCTCAGCTTCGGTGCGGTAGAGCAGCGAGGGATTGGTGAGGTCGATGCTGCCCCTGGGCTTGACGCTCTTCACCGGCTTGCGGCCCGTCATCCTGGGCACGAGCACAAGCTCGATCCAGAGGCGGATAAGCTGGCGGGCGGTGGCGGCCAGGCGCTTGAAGTTGAAGAACTGAGACTTGCCATAGGCCCGGTGGTAGTGGTGCACCGGCACCTCCGCGAACACCGCCCCCGACTCGTGCAGCTTTTTGACAAGCTCGACGGGTATAGTGCCGGTGTTCGACTTAAGGGTGAACCGCTGCAAGGCCGACTTGCGGATCAGGCGGAAGTCGCAGTCGGTGTCGCGCACCGGCAGGCCGAAGGCAATCTTCACCGTCCAATGGTAGATTTTGCCGATGATGATGCGGAAGATGGGGTCGTGGCGCTCGATCTTGTAGCCCTGCACGATGTCCACATCGGGGCGGAGGGCCGCAACGAGCAGGGCAAGCTCATGCGCGTCGTACTGGGCGTCGCCGTCGGTGTAAAAGACGAGTTCCTTGCTCGACTCGCGGAAGCCAATCTTGAGCGCGCCGCCATAGCCGAGGGGTTCGCGGTGGGTGAGCACACGCAGCTTCTCATGCGTCTCCGCCAGGTCCTCCAGCACCTCGACCGTGTAGTCGGTGCTGCCGTTCTCGACCACGATGACCTCGTAGTCGTCGGTTAGCTGGGCGCAGGTACGCAGGGCCGCGATTACCATCGAGGCGATGGTGCCCGCGTCGTTGTAGGCGGGGAAGAATACGGAGATGCCCGGACGCTGCCCCGCGGCCGGCCCCGGCCGCGCCATCGCATGCTCTTCTACAGTCAAATCTGGTGCCTCTCCATGCCCCTGGTTACGTGTCAGCCGGGATTATACCACACGCGGGGAGGAGTGGCGAGGATAGTTGTTAGTTGTTAGTTGTTAGCCGGCGGGGGATATTGTCCGTAGACAATCTCGGTCGCCGAGGGATAGCCCTGTGGCTGAAGCCACGGGCTGACAAGGGGCAAAGTCTCCTTCGGAGACTAAAAGAACCTGTACCAGTCTCCGAAGGAGACTTTGCTACTTGTCAGCCCGCCGATTTATTGGCGGGGCGAGCGCCGCGGGGCTATCTCACGTGGTGCCGGGTGCGAAATAGGCAGGTGGGCTGAGAAGGTGAGGGAGCGCGGGGCCTTCACGCGCCAAGATAGGCCGAAGAGCGTATGCGCCGGGGCAAGTCGCTCTGTTACCATTGCTATCGACTATGGTCGTTTGCCGCTGTTGGCGCGTGTGGGCCGCTAGGCCGAAAGGCTCATTTGGCGGCACACCCTATGGCAGAGGGCTGGTAAGCGGTCGCGCCGATGGAATTAGAAGGAGCGCGGGCTATACTTTAAGCATAGGGGACAGCAACGGGACAACACCGGCCCCTACACACTCCGGGAATACCAGACAGGCACAAAATATCGTGAAAACCAAGTCCACACAAGCGAATATCACCAGGGCCTTAGCAGTGCTAATGCTACCTTTGCTCCTGCTCGCCTGCAACGGCTCCGGCAACTCATCTCCCGCTACGGGCAAGCCGGCCCCGACTATGGGCGCTAGTGTAGAACTGAAGGCGGCGGTGATGCAAGACGGCAACGCGCTCCGCATCACATCGCCCCTGCCAGGCTCCGTCGTAACCAGCACGCTCACCGTCTACGGTGAGGGCACCGCGTTCGAGAACACCTTCAACGTTGACCTCATAGTGGGCGGCAGCACGGTCGCCAGCACCGTTGTGAACACCGACGCTCCTATTGGAGTGCTTTGCGCCTTCACTGCCACGCTGGGGTTTGCCCCTGTGAGCGCCGATACAGAGGCGGAGCTTCACGTGTACACCACCTCGCCCCAGGACGGGCACGTGGACCAATCGGCTTCGGTGCCCCTGAAGCTGGTGCCGGAGAGCGCGGGACGCGATACGGGCACCGCCACGACCAACATGGCCGTCATTCACCTCAACCCCGACCGGGGAGGCGCGGGCAAGCAGGTGCTGATAGTGGGCGAGAACTTCCCGGCGAATACGGACGTTGAGATACACCTGGGCGGCCTCAACACGGGCGCGACCGAGCACGTTTACGCCACGTTCCGCTCAGATGCGGGCGGCGCGATCAAGGGCACCTTCGTAATGCCCGAATACTGGCCCAACGGCGAAAAGATACTGGTCTCCCAGGTGGTAGTGCTCGCCAATACGCCGGATTTCCTCTACAAAGCCACGGCGGAGTTCAACTACCAGTCCGACCCGGCCTCGCCCCTCTCCGAAGACAACAGTCCGGAATGAACCAGCAAAGAGACGGAACCGCCAAGACGCCAAGAACGCCAAGGACGCGCCAAGACGAATAAGAACGGTTCACCGCAGAGACGCAGAGAGCGCAGAGGTTACGCAGAGGAGAATTGAGATTTAG